>JAFTHM010000124.1 GCA_017457425.1 Alphaproteobacteria bacterium | reverse complement strand
CTGTCAAAAAAAAAAGACCGTATAACAAGACTGCAAAATCTAACTCAACTAACACAGCTAAAACAACAAAGAAAAAATAATGACAGACTCATATACGATTTGCCTTGTAGACGGTTCAGGATACATTTTTCGGGCGTTTTATGCCCTGCCCCCTATGACCAGAGGGGACGGCACTCCCATCAATGCCGTTTACGGATATGTCAATATGTTAATGAATCTTATCAAGGAAAATGCATGTGAACACATTGTCGTGGTTTTTGATGCCAAACGTAAAAATTTCCGGAATGATATCTTTACGGCCTATAAAGAAAACAGAAAAGAAACCCCTCCTGAGTTAGTTCCACAATTTCCGCTGATTCGTGCGGCAACTGAGGCATTTAATATTCCATGGATTGAAATGGAAGGATATGAGGCCGACGATTTAATTGCAACCTATGCCCGTATTGCGACAGAAAAAGGATGGCACACTCGTATCATTTCCGGCGATAAAGATTTAATGCAGTTGATGACGCCAACTGTATCATTGTATGACCCACTGAAACGCAAACAACTGACGAATGAAGATGTTATTGCTAAATTCGGCGTCGGACCAGACAAAGTCATTGATGTTCAATCTTTGATGGGAGATTCAACGGATAATATTCCGGGGGCTAACGGTATCGGTCCCAAAACAGCAGCAGAACTAATTAATACATTCGGTAGTTTAGAAAATCTGCTCGATAATTTGGAAAAAATCCCACAACCCAAAAGACGAGAGGGATTAATCAGGGATAAAGACCAAGTTTTAATGTCTCAAAAATTAGTCAGCTTAGATAAATATGCGCCGGTTAATGAGAATTTATCCGTTTTTGAAGTAAAACAACCAAACTATGAAACTATTGTGTCTTTTTTAAGCCAAAATGATTTCAAATCTTTGATTGATAAAACAAAAGCATGGGCAGCCACACAAGGATATCGTATTGAAGGAAATAGTGAAAATAAACCAATCCAAGCACAATATGAATGTATTCAAACGATAGATGAATTAAAAAAATGGATTGATAATATTAAAAAGCATAAAGCGGTTGCTATTGATACGGAAACCAATTCGCTCAACCCGTTTGAAGCCGATTTGGTGGGTTTTTCCTTAAGCTATGAAATTGGAAAAGCGTGTTATGTTCCCTTACGTCATGGAGGGGAGGAAACAGGGGAACAGGCTGACTTATTTAATTTTAGCGCCACCTCTCGCCCGAAACAAATTCCCGTTAAAACGGCGATGGACTTATTAAAGCCGATTTTGGAAGATGACCATATTTTAAAAATCGGTCATAACATAAAATATGATATGCACATTTTATCTCGTGAAATCGGTGCAAACTTCAAAATAGCCCCCATTCAAGATACCATGTTGATGAGTTATGCTTTAAACGGGACAAAACATGGCCATGGTATGGATGAATTGGCGGCGACATATTTAAATCATACTACCATTAAATATCGTGATATTTGTGGAACGGGTCGGGCTCAAATTACTTTTGACCAAGCCGAATTGGAAGGGGCCACAAAATATGCGGCCGAAGATGCCGATATTACATTAAGGTTATATCAGGTATTTGAACCACAACTGACACATTCCGAAGAAGACAACATCTTAAAAAAATTTGATTTGCCACTCATTCAAATATTGTTTGATATGGAACGGTGTGGCATTATGATTGACAAAGATCAACTCAATCGTTTAAACGTCTATTTTGATACACAATTAGCCGATTTAACCCATAAAATTTATGAATTGGCCGGCGAAGAATTTAATATTAACTCTCCGGCTCAACTGGGAGTTATTTTATTTGAAAAAATGGGGGCTTCCGGAGGGAAAAAAGGCAGTAATGGAGCATGGAAAACAGATATTAAAATTTTAGAAAAATTATCTGAAAATGGTAATGAATTAGCCCAAAAAGTGATTGATTATCGCAGTTTTTCTAAATTAAAAAGTACTTATGTTGATGCCCTATTGACATTATTATATCCAAATCACAAGCGAGTTCATACCTCCTTTTCTTTAACCAGTACCAGTACAGGCCGCCTGGCCTCATCGGACCCTAATTTACAAAATATCCCCATTCGGTCCGAAGCCGGCAAGGAAATCCGACAAGCCTTTATCGCAAAAGAGGGCTATAAATTAATCTGTGCCGATTATTCACAAATTGAACTTCGTTTAATGGCAGATGTGGCCGATGTCAAATTATTGCGACAGGCATTAATCAATAACGAAGACATTCACGCCTTAACGGCCTCACAAGTATTCGGTATTCCACTCAATGAAATTGATGCAGATACACGCAGACGTGCCAAAGCCATTAACTTTGGCATTGTGTATGGTATTTCGGCTTTTGGATTATCCAATCAATTGGGAATTTCCCGAAGTGAAGCCAAACAATACATTGACGCATACTTTGATAAATATCCCGAAATTAAAACATATATGGATAAAACAATTGCTTTTGCCCATGAACATGAATATGTTGAAACACCATTTGGGCGTAAATGTTATGTCTATGGCATTAACGATAAAGGATTACGTTCTTTTGCAGAGCGAGCAGCCATCAATGCCCCTATCCAAGGGGGAGCCGCCGATATTATCAAACTGGCCATGAAAAAAGTTGTGCGCGAGTTAACTCAATCACACTTAGATGCCTCCTTGCTATTACAAGTACACGATGAATTGATTTTTGAAGTTGCCGACAGTGATGTTGAACAAGCCTCTACCCTCATTAAAAACGCCATGGAAACTGTTGTAGATTTATCCGTTCCTTTAATTGTAGAAGTCGGTGTTGGAAATAATTGGAAAGAAGCACACTAAATACCCATAATTAAAACACCCACTATTTTCGGTGGGTGTTTTTGAATTCAAATATAATATCTGCAAACCGCCTATAAGCGATATAAAAATTAACTACGAACACGGCTTTTGTTAGACTTATATACCTCGTAATGAGCGGCATTCGGATTACGAATAATACGACCGCCATACTGTTTTAACAGCCCTTTTATCTCACTCCATCCCCAACGGCGAGCCAAATGATATAAAGTTCTACCATATTCATCTTTAACATTCGGATTAGCGCCACGAACACCATTTTCAGGTTTCAATAAAGCTTTAACGGCCTCAATGTCTTCATTCATAAAGGCCTCTAACAAAGCGTTATCACGGGCCAGTGCTTCTGGAGAATGATTTATCTCCCGTTCAGTCTTTTTAAATGTATCTGTCTTCATTGCATGCATCATTAAATTTACTCTGTGACGATATCTCATTAGAACCTCCAATATAATATAACTGAACTATAGCACCAATTGCTGCATTTGTCAAGAATTATTACGCATTCAAAAAAAACGCCCTTTACAGGACGTTTTTATCTCAAATAAATATGACTTAAGCACTGCGACATTCTATATATTGACGAGCAATATGGTAAGGTTGTGCATACGTTGGAGTAACTGGCAAATCCTTTTCCAAATATTCTTGTTCGGCGTTACTCAACACTTGAGCCACTTGCAATTTTTGGCGATGAAAAGCCAATTGTAATGGCGTTAATCCGGCATAATTTCGTATCATCGGATTAGCCCCTTTAGCCAACAACATTTTAATTGTTTGAATAGACACTGTATTGCTGGAAACAGCATCATGCAAAGGTGTATTACCGTTAGCATCTTGGACATTTAAATCCGGTTTATTTTTCAATAATTCTTGCAACATTCCGACATGCCATTTCGCCGCCGCAATATGCAGAGGTGTTTTCCCAATGGCATTTTTGGCATTAATATCGGCCCCTCGTCTTAATAACAGCTTTGTTGCCTCTTTCCAACATTCCCGAACCGCCGTGTGCAAAGTAGTCCAGTTATAAGAGTTGGTCATAACCTCTTTTTTTGTTTCTTCTTTTTTCAACATCATATCCATAGCCACAACATTACCTTTTTGTGCGGCAATATAAAACGGCGTAATACGCGTTCTGTTTTGAATGCTGGGGTTCGCTCCATTTTTCAACAAAAACTGAACCATTTCTTCATTATTGCTTAACAAAGCCCAATGCAATAATGTATTACCGTAATAGCCTTGGATATCAATATTAAATCCTTTCTTCAGCATATGAGTAATTAATTTTTTATCTAAAAATACTTTGTATTGCCCACGAATAAACGACCGCAAAAATAATAACTCTTTTCTTTCATCTTTTGTTTTAATCAAACCAAATAACATAATTTACCTTTTTCACCTTTCATTTAAAACGAAATCGCGTTTTTATCAAATCCAGATTCGGATGTCAATACGATTTAAAAAAATAATCAAAAAAAGTGATGGGCTGTTAATATACTGTTAAGATTTGACATATATAGATATCAAAAACGATCAATTTTCTTAAACAATTTTAAGATAAAATAAAAAAACGCCGAGTGAACCCGACGTTTCTTAAAAGGATTTTTGCTTTGAAAATTATAAAGCGGCTTTGGCTTTAGCAACCAAATCAGCAAAAGCTTTTGCATCATTGACAGCGATATCGGCCAAAATTTTACGATCCAAAGCAATACCGGCATTGGCCAACCCGTTCATGAAACGAGA
Organism: Alphaproteobacteria bacterium; assembly: GCA_017457425.1. Lineage (GTDB taxonomy): Bacteria > Pseudomonadota > Alphaproteobacteria > CAAHEQ01 > UBA3637 > UBA7488. The sequence continues at coordinate 7,774 of JAFTHM010000124.1, read as the reverse complement.
ATAAACCATACCGTTTGCACGTACTGCCGCATTAATACGGACAATCCACAATTGACGGATGTCTGTTTTTTTCTTGCGACGGTCACGGTAAGCATATTGCAGACCTTTTTCCACTTTTTCTTTAGCAACGGTTACAACCTTGGAGTTACGTCCACGATAACCTTTAGCCATTTTCAAAATTTTATTGTGTTTTGCACGAACTGTCGTACCACGTTTTACTCTAGCCATTGTCTTACCTCCTTATCCGTGCATATGTCTTTTAACTAAGTCAAAATTGGAGTCGTCCAAAATGGCACCTCCACGAGCTTGACGTTTCATTTTTGAAGTCTTGCACAACAAGCAGTGACGTTTGTAGGCTGTTGTTCTTTTAATTTTACCGGTTCCGGTTAAAGAAAAGCGTTTTTTTACAGCGCTTTTTGTTTTTAATTTAGGCATTTTCTTATCCTTTTTTCAATAAGTTAAACAAAAACCTTAAGGCAGCCTGTATTTAGCCTTTTCGGTTCACGGTGTGTTTTATATCATTTTTTTTCTTCTCTGTCAAGCACTTTTTAATTGAACCCTTTGAAATAATAAGATATAATTATTAAAAAACCATCCAAAACGAAAGGAAAAACGATGAACAGCATTAAATTTAAAGAACGATTGGAAAGCGATAGGCTGATTTTATGCATACCCGAGGCAACTTTTGAAAATGCAAAATTATTATTTTCCTACGTTGACAAAAACCGAGAAGAATTATGGAAATGGTTGCCTTGGTTGCCAACCAATACAAAACCGGAACACAGTTTTGAATTTTTGCAATCGTGCGCCAAACAATTTGACAGCGGCAAGCGAGCCGAATATTTCATCATTGAAAAAGCCACTGGCGATTTTTGCGGGCTGTGCCATACTGGCAGACACCATTCTTTAACAACGGCCCACTTTGAATTCGGGTATTGGTTAGATAAAGACAAATACGGCAAGGGATATATGACTGAGGCCGTTAAAGTGTTAGAAGATGACTTATTCGCTCAAAAAGCCCCTCGATTAGTCATTAAAAACGATACCGAAAATTTAGGTTCCATCAATGTTGCCAAACGTTTAGGATATCATTTAGATGGCGTATTAAGGGCCGATTTTTATTCCGAACGTTTACAAAGTTATCGTGATGTTAATATTTGGTCTAAGCTTCATCCGGATATTGAAAAACAACGAGGATAATCTATAATATATCGCCTTTGATAAGCAAAAAGGCGATATTTTTTATTTTAGGGCTTTACTTTTGTGTTTTAAAGGTCTAAGGTATTACCACAAAAAAAACAAAATGAGGATAAAAAATGGGAAAAGTATTAAAACCTGCTGACACATTATTGGGGCCTCTGCCCGCTGTGTTAGTTTCTTGTGGATCAATAAGCAAACCGAATGTGATGACAGCCTCTTGGACTGGCATTATGAATTCGAAACCACCAATGACATACGTTTCTATCCGGCCATCTCGTAAAACACACGATATGATAAAAGAAAGAGGCGAATTTGTTTTAAATATTGTGGATGAAGCTCATTTAACTGCTTTGGACTTATGCGGTCAACTCAGTGGAAATGACGTAGATAAATTCAAAAAAGCAAAATTAACACCTAAGCCGTGCGAGCATTTAACAGCTCCACAAATTGCCGAATGTCCTATTTCGTTGGAATGCAAAGTACATTCCGTAAATTGCTTAGGATCTCACGATAAATTTTTGGCAGAAATCGTTGGTGTGTATATCAAACGTACGTATTTGGATGAACATGGAAAATTAGACCCGTTAAAAGCCGATTTTATCAGTTATATGGGTGGGCATTACTTTGGTATTGGCAAATATTTAGGTCAGTTCGGTTTATCCGTTCAAGATGAAGAAGATAAATAAAATGCCGACCAAAAATACCGAAGAACGCTTAACAAATTTAGAAATTTATTTGGCAAATCACGAAAAAATGCTGGATGAATTAAATGAAGAAGTCTTGCGTCAATCTAAAATCATTGATACATTAGTTCGTCAGAATCAAATTTTGATGAATGCTTTGAAAGACAGTGCCGTTAAACCATTGTCCGAAGAAACAAAACCACCTCATTATTAAAAGGATATACCAATGAAAAAAACATCCCTCTTTCTGATTTGTTTTATCAGCATCATTTGTGGTTATATGCTGACATGGTGTGCTGATGTCATTTGGCACAGAATACATGAAAAACGCATACTGGTTATGATTTCCAGTTGGAAACGCCCTCTGTTATTATCCGGTCAAATTATTCGTTTTGAAAAACAAACATATCACAATTTTGACGTCAGTGTGTCCGTTAAAGGAGCCGATGAAGAATGGGTTCGTCCTACCTTTATGCAAGAGTGGGAAGACATGATAAATTCCGGAAAATTACGTGTCCGTTTTGATGAAAATAAAGATCAACTGGCCAATTTATTGGATACCGTGCGAGATGTCAACTTAGATGACTATGATTATTTTTGTAAAGTAGATGATGACGATTGGTATGCACCAACTTATTTAGAAGAGGTCAATGAATGGCTTCATAAAGAAGATAACATTTCCTTATCTCACTCTAGAAAAGCGACGTTATTACGCAATGGAGATGATGCCGTTTGGATGGGGTTCAACACGTCTGTTTTATCCGGCCCGACAATGTGTTTTGACAGACGAGTAATAGATGCGGCATTAAAAATAGAAAAAGATCCGACCGCCTTAGAACCATTATACAGTAAAGACCAAGTATTGGCCTTAAAAGGAATCCGAGAAGATGCAATGCTACATCAAATCGCCGAAAAATTAGGAAAAAACCAATACAGAATGACATCGCCTTACAGTATTATTTACGGTCAACAATATCCATCTGTGATCCGTGGTAATTATTTAAAGTAATTTCAAAAAAGCCCTTGACGTAGAACGACAAAAGACTTAAACTGTCGTAAAACAAAGGGGCTTTTTCATGAAAATAACACCGCTGACACAAAATATTTTTAGTACAAATGCCTTAAAAGCGTTACGGGAATTAATGGGCAAACAAATGCCTCACCAAAAACGCCTTGATAAGATTGTGGCACTTATTACCGAATATCTGCACGTCAATGTGTGTTCTTTATATGTTTTGCGCCCTGGGGATTTATTAGAATTATTTGCCACAAAGGGATTAGATGAAAAAGCCATTCATGAAACATTCTTACGGGTGGGTGAAGGCTTAATCGGTGAAGTTGCCTTGCAACGTAAAACGTTAATTTTTGAAAATGCCTGGGAACACCCAAGTTTTGTTTACAAACCGGAAACAAAGGAAAAAGCCTTTAAATCCCTTCTTGGAGTCCCCATTATCCGAGGGGATAATCTGTTAGGCGTTTTAGCCGTTCAAACAACACATACTCAGGCATTTTCAGATGAAATAACCGAAACGATGCAAACCATAGCGATGGTGTTGGCCGAAATTTTAGCAACCTATCAATTAGAGGTTAAAGAAAACCTTATCAAAGTGGAATCTCGCTCTAAAGTAGATGGTGTGCGTTTAATCGCAGGTGTTGCCGTCGGGCAAGCCGTCTTACACAGGCATTCAGAACGTATTACGGATATTTTGGCAAAAAATACCAATGTAGAACTAAAAAAATTAAAAACTGCATTAGAGGCCGTTGAAAGTGATATTCGTTCATTGTTGGATGCTCCAGATATTCAAGCCGATCAGCAGGATATGCTCACATCTTATTTATTATTTATCCAAGATAAAGGGTGGATAAGCAAAATTACAAAAGTCATTGAAACAGGTTTAACGGCACAGGCAGCTGTCCAAAAAGTCGGAGACGAAACCTCCGAACGAATGGGAAAAATTCAAGATACTTACATTAAAGAACGTATTCATGATTTAAAAGATGTGTCCAATCGTTTAATTCGTTATTTAAACGGCAAAAATACTACTGTTCAAAACATTAAATTACCCAAAAATACAATTTTGGTGGCTCACAGCATGGGACCGGCCGAATTATTGGATTATGACACCGAAAAGATTAAGGCCATTGTATTGGAAGAAGGATCACAAACCATGCATGTGGTTATCGTGGCTCGCTCTTTAAATATTCCGGTATTGGGTGGTATTCATAATATTTTTTCATTGGTTAACGGCGATGATGAATTAGCGGTTGATGCCACAAAAGGATTACTGTATATCAATCCGTCAAACGAGGTTTTAGATGAATTTGACGATAAATTGCAAATTCAAAAACGATTAACGGCTCATTACCAAAAGCTTAAAAAATTACCTGGTGTTACAGAGGATGGCATACCTATTGCCTTAAGCGTAAATGCGGGCTTATCTACCGATTTATTAATGCCGGAAGGGACTTATTTTGATGGTGTTGGGCTTTATCGGACGGAATTACCGTTTATGACCAGCGAACAATTACCGGATGTAGAAACACAAACCGATATATATCGGCGCGCCATTTTAAGCTTAGGCGGAAAACCAATTGTATTCAGAACATTGGATATTGGTTCAGATAAAATCTTACCCTATTTTGAAAATACGGGCGAAAAAAATCCGGCGATGGGATGGCGTTCCATTCGTATTACTTTGGACAGACGTGCCCTACTCCGTGGACAGCTTAGAGCCTTTATTCGGGCGGCAGAAGGTAAAGAATTACGCATTATGTTCCCGATGATTGCCTCCATTAACGAATTTTTAGAGGCTAAAAAAACACTGCAAATTGAACTGGAACGAGAACGTCAAAAAGGTGGGATTTTACCTTCGGCCGTAAAGGTCGGAACAATGTTAGAGGTTCCCTCTTTAATGTTTCAATTAAACGAATTAGTCAAATTAGTGGATTTTGTTTCCATCGGCACAAATGATTTAGCACAATTTTTATTTGCCACCGACCGAGGCAACCCCATGATTTGGGATAGATATGATTCATTGTCTCCGGCTATGTTAAAAGCATTAAAATACATAAATGACATTTGCAAGGAAGCCGGCATTCCTTGTTCCATTTGCGGGGAAATGGCCAGTAAACCACTGGAAGCTATGGCCTTAGTCGGACTGGGCTTTACCTCGTTATCTATGACACCGGCGGCTTTAGGGGCTATTAAAGCCGTTGTCAGATCCATGAATCAAAAAGAGGTAGCCGATTATTTAAAAACACAACTGAGTTCCCCCTCTGCTACTTTACGGGATAAGCTAAAATCCTATGCAACGGACCACGATATTTTTATTTAAAGGATGGAAATGCAGATAAAAGCGATTATTTTAGGGGCAGACAAAGGAATTACGGGGACAGATGAAACGCCCAAGATTTTTAAGCCGATTTGTGGCACACCAATGATTAACGTTTTAATAAAGACCATTGAAGAAGCCGGCATTTCAGATATTTATGTCGTTGTGAATCCAAAGGTCAAAAAACAAGCACAAAGCCTGATTGCTCATACTGTTCTATCTCAACCGACTCCCTTAGGCACCGCTCATGCCGTTTTAATGGCTCGCCCTGCCCTCCAACCATTTAACGGCAGTGTATTGATATTATTCGGAGACACCCCCCTTATCAGTTCCACAACCATTAAACGTATGATTGATAAACAAGCTGCCGGTTCAGATATTGTTGCTTTGGGCTTTATTCCAGCAGATTCCAGACGATACGGCCGATTAATTATGGGGGATAACGGATTGGAAAAAATTGTGGAATATAAAGATGCCACCGATAGTGAACGGACTATCAAATTATGCAATTCTGGCGTTATGTGCGTGAATGGCAAGTATATTTTACAGCTATTGGAAAAGGTCAAAAACGATAATGCCTCGGGTAAATATTACATGACGGACATTGTCAAAATTGCCAAAGATATGGGATTATCAACCGATTTTGTGATGGGCAATAGTGAAGAACTACACGGCATTAATTCCGAAGAAGAATTAGCAGCCGCCGAAGAATTATATTTAAAATGTCAAGTAAGGAATAAAGAATGATGGTAAAAACGTTTTGGTGGACCTTGGGCGGCGTAGTGTTCGCATTGATATGCGCTTTTTTCTTAACCGAAGATTTAACAGCCAAATGTTCAGATAAATTATCCGTTTGTTTAATGCATCATGCCAGTTTACCGTTATGGGATAAAATGAGTGGGGGCATTATGTGTGTTTTAAATAATATATGGTGTGTGCTCAGTCGCCCATTTATATAAGTGAGGAATGTATGACAATTTTAATCGCCGATATCGGAGGAACCAATATACGTTTTGCAATTGTAAAAAATGGCAAAATGGGACCCGTTACAAAATATAAAAACAATCTGTTTAAAACACCTTTGGAGGCATTTGATTTATATTTATCCAACTGCACCGAAAAACCATCTCATATGATTTTAGGCGTTGCCGGTCCTGTCGCAAACGGCATTACAACTTTAACAAATCGGAACTGGACATTTAAAGAAAAAGAATTTGAAAAACGATATCCTTTCGCCAAATGCCATTTAGTTAACGACTTTGTATTAAAAGGATACGCTCTATTATTGTTAACGAAAAAAGACTACATCACATTAAATGATAATCAGCCGGAAAAACAAGCCCCAAAATGTGTCATAGGCCCTGGAACAGGATTGGGTATTTGCTTTTTAACCCCCTCAGATGAAAAATGGATTATTCATCCATCCGAAGCCGGCCATACAGATATTGCCCCTGCCGATGCTACTGAACAAAAAATTATTAAGTACTTATGCCCAAAAGGAAATAATATTTCGGCCGAAGAAGTTATATCCGGTCGTGGTTTGGTAGCTCTATATAAAGCAGTTTGCGCCCTTAATCATAAACCAAGTTTAACTGATACACCCGAAGGTGTTTTAGAATTGGCCTTGGAAAACAATAAAACGGCGTTAGAGGCCTATAAACACTTTTTTAATTTCTTGGGCACTTTTGCCGGCAATATGGCCATTACAATGAAATGTTTAGGAGGCATCTATATTACCAGCAGTATTTTACGCCATGAAAAAATTGAAAAGATGTTTTTGAAATCCGGCTTTCAAAAAGCCTTTTGTAACCGCGGAAAAATGCAGGATTTAGCCTCCTCTATCCCCATTTTTTATGTAACACGTCCCGAAATTGCTTTTTTGGGCCTAAAAAAATTGGCGCAAGATATTGAAAAATCGCAAAAATAAAAAAAATATAAAAAAAATGCATTTTTTTGCAAAAAAAGTATTGCAATTTCAAAAAAAATCTGATAAAAGTATGTTCATCTTGAATGGGGGTGTAGCTCAGTTGGTTAGAGCGCCTGCCTGTCACGCAGGAGGTCGAGGGTTCGAGCCCCTTCACTCCCGCCATTCATTCCACGAGACATTGTTTTTGTGGAATTTTTTTTACCCTTTTTTTAGGTATTTTTTCCTTCCCGTCACTACTGCTCGTCACTTTGCCCGATTAAGACATTTTACAAGGTCTATATTTTAAGATTTTAGTACCATTCTTCCCGAACGGATTTTGAGGATTTTTATGACTTCTGCCCGATTGGATTTTTGGATTTTCCCCGAAGTTTAAGATATTGAACGAATTTTTTAAATTTCAGACCAAATGTCTTCATCTTCAGGACCAATCTTTAATTATCATTCCAAATCATTCGGGTAAAAATATAAAGTGTTGACTTTTATTTTATATCTTAATAAAATACAAAAGTATTTCATAATATTAAAAAGGTTTCTCAAAAATGAAAATCAATAAAAAAACAAAAATAATCTTAATTTTTCTCGGTGTTGTCACATTTATCGGATATTTTGGTGAAATAAAAGAACCTGTAGAG
>JAFTHM010000123.1 GCA_017457425.1 Alphaproteobacteria bacterium | reverse complement strand
TCCCGTCTTCCACACAAAAAAAATACGACCTACCGGTCGTTTTATTTGGTGGGTGCGCCAGGGATTATTCGCCAATCAATTGGCTCACCCTAAAGGGCTGTCTTGGGCACATGCCCGGCGACATTACCTACGCTATCGCTACGGCCGAACCTGTCTTAACCCCCACAGGTTCTCTCCCGTCTTCCACACAAAAAAAATACGACCTACCGGTCGTTTTATTTGGTGGGTGCGACAGGGATTGAACCTGTGACCCCTACCGTGTGAAGGTAATGCTCTCCCGCTGAGCTACGCACCCAAAAAAGTAAGGATTTTTCTTAGTGGCTCCAGCGGTAGGGCTCGAACCTACGACCGATCGGTTAACAGCCGATTGCTCTACCACTGAGCTACGCTGGAACAACGAAATAGTTTTTATCACAACAAAAACAAAATTGCAAGTACTTTTTTTGAAAAAAATTATTTTTTTATTATTTTATTTGCAAAAAAACATTTATCCAAGTAATCCGTTTGGTACAATCAACTCGGCCTCAGTTGAGGCCAACACATCTTCCAACGTTGAATACGGACTGATTTCTTTTAATAATAAGCCTTGTTTTGTTACTTCAATAACGGCCTTTTCTGTAATAATTAAATCAACTTCACCCGTCGCCGTCAATGGCAACGTACATTCCTTTAAAATTTTAGGAGCCCCTTTGGCTGTATGTTCCATCGCCACAATCACTTTTTTGGCCCCAACAACCAAATCCATAGCACCACCCATCCCAGGGACTAATTTACCGGGGATAACCCAATTGGCAAGATTCCCCTTTTCATCAACCTGCAACGCCCCCAAAACAGTGGCATCAATATGCCCGCCACGAATCATGGAAAAAGACAAGAAACTGTCAAAATACGCTCCGCCCTCTTTTACCGTTACCAAAGTTCCGCCGGCATTAGAAATCCGTACATCTTTATTTGTTTCATCAGCCTTTGGCCCTACCCCGATAACACCGTTTTCCGAGTGCAACATAACATGCATAGAATCCGGAATATAGTTGGCCACTTCAGTTGGCAATCCAATCCCAAGGGTAATCGCTTCTCCCCCTTTAAATTCTTTGGCTACACGGCGGGCAATCACTTCACGGACTTGTTCCTTTGTTAATTCCATTTTACCCCTCCTTTGGCACAATATAATCAACTAAAACCCCAGGGACTACAACTTCATTGGGATCCAAAGCCCCATCAACATACTCTTCGGCTTCCACAATAACCGTAGCACCGGCCAAAGCCATCATCGTATTAAAATTCCGAGTTGTTCCAAAGTATCCCAAATTACCGTATTTATCGGCTTTATCAGCATAAATAAGGGCAATATCGGCCTTTAGCGGTTTTTCCAACAGGTATTTTTTTCCATCTACTTCAATGACTTGTTTACCTTTTTCAACAACGGTTCCAACCCCTGTCGGTGTTAAAATACCGCCAAGCCCTGCTCCTCCGGCACGAATGCGTTCTGCCAATGTCCCTTGGGGCACCAACTCAACCACCATTTCTCCATCATGCATTTGACGACCGGTTTCCGGATTCATTCCGATATGGGTTACAATTGCTTTTTTAACACGCTTGTTAGCCACCAATTTGCCCTTATCCGAATCAATAAACGACGTATCATTGGCAATAATGGTTAAATTTTTTGTACCGTTTTCTAACAGTTTTTCAATGACACGTGTTGGTGAGCCACATTTTAAGAAACCGCCAATCATCACAGACATACCGTCTTGAATCAGTTTAGCCGCCTCGGCATCAGTTATTACTTTTGTCATAGCGTTTTACTCCGTTGTTAGGTTATGCCCGATGATAATTTAAGGATTACTCACTTTTTTCAGTGTTTTGTTCCAAAAATTTTTCAAGCCAGTGAATGTTGTACATACCGTCAATAAATTCCGGATTTTCAATAATTTTTTGATGAAGAGGAATCGTCGTGCGAATGCCTTCAATCACAAATTCATTTAAGGCCCGTTTCATACGCATTAATACGCCGTTTCGGGTTCTGCCATGCACAATTAACTTTGCCACCATACTATCATAGCAAGACGGCACCGTATAACCCGCATATATACCGGAATCCACACGCACATCCAATCCCCCTGGCACATGCCATTGACCGATTTTTCCTGGCCATGGAATGAAAGTATTCGGATCTTCGGCATTAATACGGCATTCAATCGCATACCCGTTAAAGTGAATGTCTTCTTGTTTGTATCCCAAAACGGCACCACTGGCGACACGAATTTGATCACGCACGATATCTACACCGGTAATTGCCTCGGTAATCGGATGTTCCACTTGCACACGGGTGTTCATTTCTAAGAAATAAAACTGCCCATTTTCATATAAAAACTCAATCGTACCGACATTGCTGTAGCCCAATTTTTTCATGGCAGACGTTGCAATTTCACCGATTTTTTGGCGTTGAGCAGCATTCAAAGCCGGCGATGGCGTTTCTTCTAATACCTTTTGATGGCGACGTTGCAGTGAGCAATCACGTTCACCCAAATGCACAACATTACCATAATTATCGGCCAAAATTTGAATTTCAATATGACGAGGCGTTTGCAAATATTTTTCAATATAAACCACATCATTGGCAAAAGAATTTTTAGCCTCTTGTTTCGCAAGTGTAAAGGCTTCAGCCATTTCAGTCGGGTTATTGGCCACTTTCATCCCTTTACCACCACCACCGGCAGCAGCCTTAACAATAACGGGATAGCCAATCTTTTCACCCCACATGAGGGCATCGTCAACCGTTTTTACTTCACCTTCCGACCCTGGAATGACGGGTAATCCGGACTCAATAGCGGCTTGTTTTGCCGTTACTTTATCACCCATCATACGAATCATTTTAGGACTCGGACCAATAAAGACCATACCATGAGCCTCAACCATTTCGGCAAAATCGGCATTTTCGGATAAAAATCCATACCCTGGGTGAATAGCATCCG
>JAFTHM010000016.1 GCA_017457425.1 Alphaproteobacteria bacterium | reverse complement strand
TAGGTGGCAAACAGCATAATAACAGCCGCCAATCCTAAGGCCGGGCCAAATGCCCCACTTCTGCGATGCGTAATAATTGCCCAAACGGTAAAGAATATAAAGGACAACAACAATGTTATATTCAAACTGGTATAGCCAAGCCATGCCCCTAAGGCCGTTACCATTTTAACATCACCGGCTCCAAATTCCGCTCGTTTAAACATAAAATTCATAATCCAAACAGATAATGTACACAAAAGATACCCGAACACAGCCCCATAAAAACTATCAACCGGAGATATTAATCCAGTTGATACGGCGAACCCAAATCCCAAAAACAACAGAGGGATAGTAAAAAAATCGGGTAATAAAAAATATTGCTGATCTACGGCAATCAAAAAACCGATAATTAAAATAAATCCAGCAGTCCACCCTATTGATGTTGGCCCGATATAAATATACGCACAGGCAAACAATAAGGCCATTATCAATCCCCAGCACAGTGAAAATAGCTTGAGTTTTTTCCACTTATACTGCCATAATGCATAACGACTTACCTCTTTTCTTTTTGGGGGCACCGGTTTATGCCATAAATGTGCCAGCACTAATCCAGGGTCTGCTGGCAAAACCTTACCAAAGCGACTGGCAACCGCCGGTATAAATAATCCCGATACAAAACCACATATCATTACATATAAAAAAGAAATATCTGTCATCATTTTATCCTTTGATATAAGCTGTTATAAAGAAAAAAACGCATTGGTGCAAGATTTTTCTTTCATTTTTATATAAAAAAAACTATAATGCGAATCGTAATTTTAATAAAGGAGTTTAAAATGATACGTGAAGACTTAAAAAAACAATTAGTTGAAGCCATGAAATCTAAAGATGACAAAAAAACAGCCACCATCCGTCTAATCAATGCCGCCATTAAACAAAAAGATATTGAAGCTCGTCCCAGTGGTAAAACAGATGGTATTGATGATGGCGCTATTTTGAGTTTGATGCAATCCATGATTAAACAACGCCGTGAAAGTATTGATATGTATAAAAAAGGCGGTCGTGAAGATTTAGCTGCAGCTGAACAAGCAGAAATTGATATCATCCAAGCCTTTTTACCTAAACAAATGAGCGAAGATGAAGTTCGCAATGCCATTAAAGAGGTGATTGAACAAACGGGAGCGGCTTCTATTAAAGATATGGGTAAAGTGATGGGCGCTTTGCGTGGAAAATACGCCGGACAAATGGACTTTGGTGTGGCCTCCAACTTAATTAAAGAGGCTTTGGCCGGTTAATGAGTTCTATTACGCCCCGTTTTGTTGAAGAATTACGTATGCGTCTGTCGTTGGCTGATATCGTCGGCAAACGAGTTAAATTAACCTCTAAAGGACGTGAACATTCGGGGCTATGTCCATTCCACAACGAAAAGACACCTTCATTTACCGTAAATGAAGACAAGGGCTTTTATCATTGCTTTGGGTGTGGAGCTCATGGGGATATGATAAAATTTGTCATGGATACCGAAAAAATGCCATTTCGTGAAGCGGTTGAATATTTGGCCAATTTAGCCGGTATTCCCATGCCGAAAAACTCTCCTAGACAAGAAGCATATGACAAAAAATATGCCGGCTTAAGTACCATCATGGAAGAAGCATGTCGCTTTTTTCAAGAAAATTTATTTGGTTTAGCCGGCGGACAAGCACGAAATTATCTCATTGGACGAGGTATTTCCGGCAACATTGCTAAACAATTTCGGTTAGGATATGCACCGCATGGCTCTCAATTAGCAGCTCATTTGCGTTCTAAAGGGTATAATATGGCCGATTGTGTTTCGTTGGGATTGGTCGGACGACGTCAAGATGGTACCTTTTATGATTACTTTTACGACCGAGTAATGTTTCCCATTTTAGACAGACGCAAGCGTGTGATTGGTTTCGGTGGTCGGATTATGGGTAAAGGGGAACCAAAATACTTGAACTCTCCGGAAACCACTCTGTTTCATAAAGGCGAACAACTGTATGCTCTACCAAATGCCGTAGAAACAATGCGTCAGAAAAACAGTGCTGTCTTAGTTGAAGGATATATGGATGTTATCGCTTTACACAGTGCCGGATTTACAAATGCCGTGGCTCCACTTGGTACAGCCTTAACGGAAAATCAAATCAAGTTGTTGTGGCAATTTTGTGATGAACCAATTATTTGTTTTGATGGCGATAATGCCGGCCGACGCGCTGCAATAAGAGCGGTTAATCGGGCTTTACCTATTTTACGTCCCGGTAAATCACTGCGTTTTGTTTGGTTGCCGGACACAATGGATCCCGATGATGTTATACGCAAAAAATCACCGGAAGCTTTTGAAAAATTGTTAGGAATGGCAAAACCACTCACTTTTGCCCTGTGGCACTCACTGATAGAAGGACGGGTTTACGATACACCAGAACGGATGGCAAAATTAAAACAGGACACCCTGAATACTGCCAATCAAATTCAAGATGAAATCGTACGTGGATATTATATTAAGGAATTAAAAAAACAATTATGGCAATTGGAAAAAAATAAAACGTCACAACGCCGTACCTATCAAAATTTAACGCCTGTCATTGCCCCTGCTCCCGGAACCTTAGAGGCCCGTATGATGATATCTTATCTCATTTGCTATCCACATATTGCACAAAAAATTTTAGAGGATTTAGGTGCCTTAACATTCGGGGAAAATGATTTAAATGAAGCCGTTCAAACGATTAGTGATTTAATTTTGGAAAATCCGGATATTACAACTGATGAGATGATAGAAACCCTGTCCGATGATGTTTCCAAAACATTAAAGGGCGAAATTGAAATGCTGAAAAAATCTAGGCGTTCCGAACGACAAGTTGCTGAGGAATTAAGGATTTGGTTGCAAAATTCCAGAATTAAAGCATTAGAAGCCGATATTCAATCCAAAATGAAACAATTTGAAGCAAATAGCTCTTCAGAATTGTGGGAACAAATAACGGCATTAAAAAAGGAAATAGAAAACCTACAAGAAAGTGAATAAATTACTTGACAAGTGGGTTATAAATCTATATACTTTGCGTAAATTATAGTTTTTTTCCTTGAAAAGAAGGGTTTTTCTGATGAATTCTATTGCGGCGAACGAAGATTTTTCCACTGATTCTGCTGAAGTCAGTGTTGTTGATTCAAAAACTCTGATGAAAAAATTGATTGAGAAAGGCAAAGAACGTGGGTTCTTGTCTATGACGGAGTTAAAAAAAGCCCTCCCTTCCGAATCGCGTAACGACGAATCGTTAGAGCTGATCATTTCCTCATTCACCGATATGGGCATTAATATTGTTGACGGCAGTGAAGACATTACAGATTTAACAGAGAGTATGGAAAATTCCTCTTTAAGTGTTGTAGAGGGAGAAACTTTGGCGGAAGAAGCCGATGTTGGCGCTCGTGTTAATGATCCAGTTCGTTTATATTTACGTGAAATGGGCGCTGTTGAATTATTATCCCGTGATGGAGAAATCGCTATTGCCAAACGGATTGCTGCCGGTGTTGATGTCATGATGAGTGGCTTATCGGAAAGCTCTTTAGCAATGGAAGCTTTGGCCGAATGGAATAAAAAATTATTGACCGGCACGATGTTATTACGTGAAATTATTGATTTAGAAGCAACTTTTGAGGCGACTCCTAATAAAGAACAACTGGAAAAGGCCGAAAAAATTCGTCAATCTGCTGCTGCCGCTTTAGCTAAAG
>JAFTHM010000122.1 GCA_017457425.1 Alphaproteobacteria bacterium | reverse complement strand
GTAGATGTCAACTCTGGTCGTTCCACTAAGGAAAGAGATATTGAAGAAACAGCGCTCAGAACCAATTTGGAAACATGTGATGAACTGGCTCGTCAATTGAAATTACGTGATTTGGCCGGATTGATTGTCATTGACTTTATTGATATGGATGAACCCAAAAATAATGCCGCCGTTGAACGTCGTTTAAAAGAAGCGCTCAAAAAAGACAGAGCCCGTATCCAAGTTGGTAAAATTTCCGGCTTTGGGTTAATGGAAATGTCGCGTCAACGCCTTCATTCCAGCTTTTTGGAAAGCTCCTATAAGGTTTGTCCGCATTGTGGGGGTAAAGGGGTTATTCGCTTAGTGGAATCTTGTGCTACTCGGACAATGTCTTTATTGGAAGAAGCAGCCGTTCGCTTTGCCGGTCAATCTATCGTGATGACGGTTTTACCGGAAGTGGCCGAATATGTTTTGAACAATAAACGGTCTAATTTAATGGCTTTGGAACAAAAATATGACGTTCAAATTCAAATTCATGCCGATGCGTCATTGGATAAAAATTCCGATTATCGTTTAGAGAGAATTCGTACGAATGGCGATAAAGTCAGCATTCAATTGCAACAACCACAACCGCAACGTCAAGAACGGTGGGAGAAAAAACAAAAAGACTCTAAAAAAGAGGAAAAAACGACAGTAGCTCCTGTGGTTGAAGAGGTTCTTGTTGAAGAAACACCGGCTGAAAATGTTGACGGTGGAGAAAAAATCAGTGCCAAAACTGCCAGAAATCGCCGTCGTCGTGAATGGAAACGCAAAAAACACGCCGAACGATTGGCAAGACAGCAAGCTCGCCGTGAGGCCGAGGCTTTAGCCGCAATGGCTGTAGAGGGAACAGATATGTCTCAGGCCATTGTTGTGGCGGAAGATCATTTGCCTATTGCTTTTGATACGGAACATAAAGCCGTTGCCGTTGTTGATGGAGAAGAACACTTTACTGTTGTGGAACAAGGCCGTTTAGAAAACGACGAAACATCTCCGGCTGAGCCCAAACGTCGTGGTCGAGGTAAAAAGAAACAACAAGTTGAGGTAGCTTTAGATGATATGCCGGCTCCCAAAAAAGGTAAAGGCCATTTCCGTAATCGCAGACGTCAAAATATCGACACAGAAGTTGCTAATGATGTGATGCAAATGCCGGCAGCTGCCGAAACGATTGCTTCATCAGAACCAGTTGTAGCAGATATGTCGTCTGCTGAAACGCCAGCCCCTAAAAATCGTCGTGGCGGTTGGTGGAATAGACTTGTCAAATAAGAAAAAATGTGGTAAGAATTTTCTTACCACTTTTGACCCTATCATCTAGCGGTTAGGATACAGCCCTCTCAAGGCTGGTACACGGGTTCGATTCCCGTTAGGGTCGCCAATTAATCCCACTGGTTTCGGTGGGATTTTTCCTAACGGTCATCTCACCCTACGGGTTCCAATTCCGACTATATTTCAATCTACGGACGGCGGGGCCTCCTTGATTTCAATAAGTCTCATTGACTTCACTCAAGAAACTGTCCACCGGACACTTTCTTTTCGCTTGTTCCGGCGTTAGGGTCGCCAATTAATCCCACTGGTTTCGGTGGGATTTTTTATAAATACGATACTGGGGGTGGGTATCAAATACTGATTTTATTATATATTTTTATTGAAATGGATGAAATAAAAAATAACAAAAAGGAGGCTATTTGGGCCGAAAATATAGGGTAGGTTTAATAAAAAAATGTAATAAAATCAATAAAAAAGTCTACCAAAAAAACGGTCGTTTTTATGATCGACGGTTATTTTTTACTTACATTTTTTATTATATCACAAAAATCCAAAAAAATCAAAATAAAATTTTATGTTGCTTTTTGAGGGGGTGGGGGTATCTGCCCCCTGTTTTTATCTATCATAAAAACGACCGTTTTTTTGGGTGATAAAAGGAGAAAAAAATGAGTGATGCAGTAAACAAGTTTAAATCTTTGTGCGATTCAGCATTAAATACCCAAAAATTTGATGAGTTGCCAAAATTAGATGACAGTTGGAATTTTAGTGATGATGAAAAAGCTCTTGTGCGTGAGTATTTGAACGGAAAAAAAGAACAATTTCAAAAAATACCAGCCGGGGCTATTCAAGATGTTGCCGATAAAGGATATCCCGATGCTCAGGCCAAATGTGCCAGATTATATGAAAAGGAAGGTGTGTCCGAAGAGGCTAAAAAATATTATGAAAAACTAAGGGATAATCAATTTAAACGTGAAGGGCAATCTGGTGAAGCTCAAGAAGGAATTGAGGTATCTGATTTTTTAATCAAAAATGATTTCCCAAGATTGTCAAATGGAAAAATAACGAAGGAAGAGCAAGAAGAGGGACAACGATTAGATGCCAGAATGGCGGCTCAATTGCATACCCTTGAACAAAAAAATCCTAAACTAGCCGAACGGTATTATAAGGCCGCTGCCGATAGAGGATATCCCAGTGCTCAAATCAAATATGCCGATATGCAGTATGCCAAAGGGAATAAAAAAATGGCTCGGGCTTATTTGAAAAAAGCCAAACAAAATCCGTATTTAACAAAACCGCAAAGACGGGAATTATCTAATGCCAAAGGAACCGGTATCGGGCGTAAAATGGGGCATTTGGCCACTAAAAGTGCCATAAAGGCATCTGGAATGTTGGCAAAAGCCGGTATTTTGTACTTAAGTGCGCCATACATATGCGGTGCTTTGGCAATGACATTGGCATTTGATGTGGCATTGTCGGCTGCGATGACGGACAGTCCGTCTCAAGCCAATTTCAGTTTAACCAAAACAGCTTGGAATATGGGAAAAGGCATGTTCGGTGTTGCCAGTGGTATCACAGACAGTGCAACAAGGGGCGGTTCTTGGTTAGCCGATCAATTTTTTAAACGTGGCAGCGGCCGCTAAACTATGAAAGGAGAACAAACATGGATGAAACGATTAAACAACAAGCAGATACCGTCTTAGAAGAGGCGCGCAATGCTTTTAAACGGGGTGAGGTGGCTAAAGCCTTGCGATGTTTTCGTGATTTTGATGATGCTGAGGTAACTCGTCAGTTTAAAGATGACTTCGTCAAAATGATGAATGAACCGGCGAACTTAACGGCTTATGAACAATTTCGTCAATCGGCTCAAGATGAATATAAAAATATCAGTTCTGCAACCGAAACCGTAACGGTGTTTTCACCGGATTCAATCGGTATCAGAATGCCGAAAAATGAAGCCGAATTGTATGGAACAAATACCGGAGAATTGTTGAATGCTGCCAGACGTGGCATTCCGATGGCTCAACACGATGTCGGTGTGATGGCAATGAATACGGGTAATTTAGAGGTAGCTCAGGAACAATATGCAAACGTATTGAAAAATGAACACGCCTCTGAAGCTCAAAAGAAAATCTGCGCATACTATGGTGAGCAAATAGAAAGTTGGGAAACAACGCCTCTGCAAGGGGTAAGCATTGCTGAAGCTCGTAAAAGAGATGGTATAGCGTCAAAAGAGATTGCCGAATATGCAACCGAACATCCGGCATTAAAAGAGGCGGCTTTGCGGACATTGGCTGACAGAGGGTATCCCAGCGCTCAAAAACAATATGCGGATATGATGGCAAGAAGGGAGTCTATGGCTGCCAAACAGGTGGCAAGTGAGTATAACAAACGTGCCAAACAAAATCCGTATACGCCAAAGCGAGAAGGTGTTTTGGCCAAAATTGCCCGTTCGGTGGGAAAAAATGCAGACCGAGCAGCTATATGGGGAACAATTGCTTTAGCCGGCGTCAGTTATTTGTGTGGTGCCTTAAACAAACCGGCAAATGAAGCCAGCACGATAGAACGTGGCATTCAATCGGCTGCTCAGTTTGTTAAACAAGAGGTATCTAGTGCTAAGGAAACAACTCAAAAAGGATTGCGAGATATTCTACGGAGATTTTCTCAACAAGACCAGCAAACGGCTGAATCCCAAACGTGGTCTCAAGAGCGAATTGATCGTGAAATTGAGCAAATTGAACGAGATTTGGAGAGGGGAATAACTCCAAAAACGTACAAGGGGCCAATGGTGGATGAGGATATTTCTCTTACGGGTTCTTTAAAGGTGAAAAAAGGTACAAACGGTACTTCAAAAACAAATTCTTTGAAAGATTTAAAACCGGGGCAGATTTACTCTACAATTGATGGTAGTATCAGAAACAAAGGAGGAAGATAATGATACAGGAAAAAGATTTTGAAGCATATATCGGTAATAACGGTGAGGTTGTTTTTGCGATTGAAGCAAAGGATAGTGAGATAAATAATCCTAAAATCCAATATGCCGGCGGACAACATGCCTTGTTATGTCGGGATAATGCGATAGAACACGCAATTGTCTTAGATTATTTACATCCACGGATTCAAGAACAGCTCGGCAAATCGGTAAAAGCATTGATTGCCGAAATTGATTATGATGAAGAGAAAGTTATTCGGGATTATGAAGTTGGGGTAGAACAAGTTATGGAATTACCACCTCTAAAACTGAGTGATGATGAATAAAAACAGATAATAACACACCATCCCCGACATTTGTTGGGGATTTTTAGTCAAAAAAACACCCTGTCAAAAATAGACAGGGTGTTATGGTTTGGTAAGCAGATTATTTCTTATCCTCTTTTTTCCAAAAGTATTCCGCCATTGTTTGGAAAACAACATACAAAGACGGCACAAAGAAAATACCTACAAATGAGGCCATAGCCATACCGCCGAAGATGGATGACCCGATGGCTTGGCGTGCCATAGCGCCGGCTCCTACGGCCACGACCAGAGGTAAGAAGCCCAACAAGGAGGATACAGCTGTCATCATAATGGCACGGAAGCGCATATATGCCCCATTGACGGCCGCTTCTTTTACCGATATACCCGTAGCGTGCTGGTCTTTGGAAAATTCCACCAACAAAATGGCGTTTTTAGCCGCCAGGGCAATCAATACGATAAGGCCGGCTTGTGCATATAGGTCATTGGCAATATCACGCACGAACAGCATTAAAATTGCCCCAAAAATACCGACAACAATAGATACCATTACCGGTACCGGAATAATCCAGCTTTCGTACAAGGCCACCAAGAACAAATAGGCAAACAAGAAAGCCATTGAGAAGACAAGTAGGGTTTGACTACCGGCTTCTTGTTCTTGTAATGATGTTCCCGTCCATTGATATTGATATCCGGTCGGCAAGTGTTCAGACAATTTTTCCATAGCTTGCATAGCGGCCCCCGAACCTAAACCGGCGGCTGGAGAACCCATAATCTTAATAGCACGATAGTTATTATACCGTTGAATATTTTGGGCACCAATGGTCCGGTGAACCGTTACCAAAGAACGCAGTGGTACCATTTCTCCTTTATTATTGCGAATGTTGATTTTAAAGATATCGTCTAACGTACGACGTTCTTGGATATCTCCTTGGACATTGACTTCCCAAGTCCGACCATACATATTAAAGTCATTAACATATGTTCCGCCTAACATGGTTTGCATGGTGGCAAAAATGTCGGCAACCGATACCCCTAAAGCATACGCTTTTTGACGATCAACCTCCAATCTGACACGTGGTGAGTCGGTTGTATACAATGTGTATACTTGGTACAAATCCGGATCCCGATTGGCTTTTGCAATTAATCCTTGAGCCACATCTAACATTTTTTCGGGTGAATCACCGGTTGTACTTTGCAACACATATTCAAAGTTGGAAGAAATGGATAATCCCATAATGGCCGGCATATTAAAGGCCAAGACACGGGCTTCTTGAATACCGGCAGTTAATCCATGTACTTTTTTGATAATGCTATCAACATCTTGACCTTTGCCCATACGGTCTGCGTACGGTTTTAACCGAACGGCTAAGAACCCACTGTTAGAGGCTTGAGCGCCAGACATCATCCCATACCCGATAATACCTAAATAACTGTCTACTTCAGGGATGGTTTTAACCTTTTGAGCCACTTTATTCATCACATCTCGGGTTCTATTCCAACTGGCGCCAGAGGGTAATTGAACTTCCATTAAAAACACGCCTTGGTCTTCGGCGGGTAAAAAGCCGGTAGGTGTTTTTTCAAATAACCGATAAGCACCAAAGCCAAATAATCCCATAGCCAAAACGGCAATAAAGGAAAACGGAACCATTTTGCGTACTGTAAAGGCGTATCCGTCACGTAATTTATCAATAATGTTCATAAAGAATTGAACAATCCTAAACGGTTTTTGGTTGGGGCGCATAATTAATCTTGATACTGCCGGACTTAAGGTCAAAGAGTTAATTGCCGAAATAACCATAGCGGCCGAAATGGCAATCGCAAATTGGCGATACAACAATCCGGAAATACCAGGGGTAAAGGCAACCGGCACAAATACCGCTAATAACACGGCCGTAATGGCGATAATTGGCGCTGTGATGCGATCCATTGACTTTTTAACGGCATCGGCCGGATCCAGTTCAGGGTTTTCATGCATAACGGTTTCAACGTCTTCTACCACCACAATGGCATCATCAACCACAACACCGATGGCTAACACTAAAGCTAACAGTGAAATGGTGTTAATAGATACGCCAAATAAAGCCATACCGATAAAAGCACCGATTAAGGATACCGGAATGGCAAATGTTGGAATAATGGTTGCCCGCATTGTTCCCAAAAACAAATAACAAACCAACACAATTAAAACAAAAGCTTCAATAATGGTTGTTCCGATTTCCTTTAAAGAACTGCGTACAAAGGAGGCGTTATCAAACATCGTGTTGACAATCATGCCTTCTGGGAAGTTCTTTTTTAATTCTTCCATTTTTTGTGCAACACCGGTGGCTACTTCAACGGCATTTGACCCTGGGGCTTGCATAATGGCAATACCGACAGCCGGCATGCCGTTAAACGTTGCGCGCATTGATTCGTCTCTAGCGCCCAGTTCAATTCTAGCGACATCTTTTAACAATAGATAAGACCCGTCTTTGTTCGCCCGAATAACAATTTGTCCGAATTCTTCCGGTGTTGTTAAACGCCCTTGCGTTGTCAAAGAAAATTGAAATTGTTGATCATCTGTGGATGGCATAGCACCAATGCGACCGACAGAGGCTTGCAAGTTTTGACTTTTTATAGCTGCTAAAACATCGTTTGTTGTTAATTTTAAACTTTTCAACTTGTCATTGTCTAACCAGATACGCATACTGTAGTCCAATGAGGAGAACATCATCACCTCGCCGACGCCTTTCGTCCGAGCCAATTCATCTTTAATATTAATTAAGGCATAGTTCGTCAGATAAGTATCATCATATTTACCATTTTCAGATGTCAAGGCAAAAATTTGCAACATAGATGTCATACGGGATTTAACTTCAACCCCTTGTTTAACGACATCTTCCGGCAAGTTGGATTCAATTTGCTTAATGCGGTTTTGAACGTTTACCTGAGCAATGTTCGGATCTGTTCCGACATTGAAGGTAACCGTCAGCATATAGGAACCTTCATCTGTACTGGTTGAGGACATATATAACATATTTTCCACACCATTAACAGCCGATTCAATCGGTTGAGCTACGGCACTTTCCACAACATCAGAACTGGCCCCCGGATAAACCGTGCGAACCATGACGGACGGCGGGGTAATATTCGGATATTGTTCAACGGGCATACCCATAAAACACAACATACCGGCCAATACAATCACAACCGAAATAACGGTGGCTAATCGTGGGCGTTTAATAAAGACGTCTGCAATCATGAGGGACCTCCTTAATTTTGAGCTGTTTCCGGCGCAACGGCATTCAAGTCAACAACCGTCGGGTTAACCGGAATATTGGGTTGAATTTTTTGGAATCCTTCTATAACAACCCGTTCTCCGACTTTTAATCCGTCTAACACAATAATATCAAAATTGGATAGTTCTAAACCCGTTTTGATTTCACGTTTTTGAACAATATTATCGGAACCCACAACATACACAAAAGCCCCCAACATATCACGTTGTACAGCTCGCATAGGGATAACTAAGTCTGTTACGGTTTGTTTGCCGGTTAACACGATACGACCATACTGACCGGAGATTAATTGTCCGTTTGGATTTGGGAAAGAGGCTTTGATTTTTAAGGTATTCATTGCTTCATCTAACCGATTGTCAACAAAGCTAAGCCGACCTTTTTCAGGATATTCTTCACCATCTGCTGTATAAAAACGAACTTTTACATCATTCATTGAAGTGCCGGACCGAACTTGTTTGTTTAAGCTGAGCATTTCATTTTCGCTGACGGAAAAAACGGCATCAATCGGATTGATTTTTACAATTGTCGCCAACACACCGGAATCCGGACCAATAAGTTCGCCAACCGAAAATTTTGATTCACCGATTTTACCACTCATCGGAGATTTAATGATGGTGTATTCTAAATCTTTTTTAGCTAAATCTAAATTGGCTTTTGTTTGGCTGACAGTCGCTTTCGCTGTATCATAGGCGGCCAATGTTTCATCTAATTTAGCGGCGGATACATCTTTTGTTTTATACAATGTTTTCGTACGTTCATATTGAGATTTGGCATTAACGGATTGCGCCTCGGCTTTGGCTAAGTTTGCTTCAGCTTCACGTACCCGTGCTTCAAAATTTACCTTTTCAATGATAAACAGAGGTTGGCCTGCTTCTACAACATCACCTTCGTTGAATAAACGTTCTTGTAAAAAACCGGTAACACGAGCCCGCAAATCTACTTTGTCTTGAGATTCAATTTTGGCAACAAAACTGACTTCGGGATAAATTTCTTTATCTTGCGCAACAAAAACGGATACTGTGGGGGCTTGTTGTTGAACGACTGCTTTCGGTTGAGAGGTTGTGAGGGCTGTATAAGCATAATAAGAACCATAACCGATTGAAGCAATGATAGCAGTAGATAACAAAAATTTTGTAAATTTGTTCATGTTTTTCTCTCCTGTTTTGATTGTTTTTTTGTTTTATAGCACCATTAATTTCATGATTCCAGCAAAAAATGATAAAATTCATAAAAACTTAACCTTTTTTGTGATAAAATTAATTTAATAAAACAAAAGGATATAACATGAAAAAAGATAAAGATATTTCTATTGAACGTGGGTCAGGGTTGTTGCAACGGGCAATAGAGGAAAATCCGGATACTGTATCCCACACCCCCAGTAAATTGGCTTCTGATTTTATTTCCCGTAATGAGCAAGGGTCATTGCGTGTTTTTGTTGCCGGTGGTTCTCGGGCCGGAAATGATGCCATTTATGAAGAACAAGCCTTTAAATTGGGTGAAGTGATTGGACACATGAATTACCGTCTTGATTTTGGGTTGTCGTCCAAAGGTATTATGGGGGCCGTTGCTAAAGGATTGATTAAGTCATGGTCTGATTTAGGAAAACAGGAAAAATCCCCCATTTACGGTATTACAACAAAAGAGTATTTGGCATTGTATAAAAGTGATGAAGTATTGGATGAGGTATCCAAAATTGTGGTTGCTAATACGTTAGAAGAACGCAAACAACAATTGTTGGCGGCTGACTTAGTCATTTTTGCCCCAGGGGGGGTCGGAACACTGGATGAACTGGTTTATGATTGTGTGGCCATGCAAGACGGATTTTTAGATTACAAACCGTTTGTATTGTACAATGTTGGTGGTTTTTTCCATCATTTGTTGGAATATTTAAAAGAAATTCATGCTAAAGGTTTTTCCGATCCGATGCCTTTTGTTGTGGTAGATGATCATGTGGAAGCTGGTATAGCTTTTCGGGTATTACAATATACGTTCAGCCGGCACTTGAGTAAAGAACAAGGTGTTCAAGTAATGGAAAAAATTATTTATGAATTACCGTATATCATTGAACAGCATTATAAAAACCCGCAAAAAACGATTAGGGATATTTTGGATGAAAAAAATGCCGTGTTAAAGGGCCGGTCTAAAAAAGCTAAAGAGGCCTTGCACCAAGAAATTGAAAATGCTTATTTGAGTAAGGAAATTGAACGCATGTATGAACGGTTGGCAAAAACCGGACGGGATACGGCGTTAGTCAGTGATAAATTAAGTGATTTGAAAAAACGCCACATTAAGGAGTAGTATGGATTTTATCAACTTACCGATTTTGTTGTTCAGTGTCTTATTGGGCATTAGTGTGCTGACAAGTTTGGTCAGCTTCCGTATTGGTGTCCCGTTAATTTTATTGTTTTTGTGTATCGGTTTGTTAACCGGTGGCGCAGGATTGTCTTTGCTGGAAGGTATTCGTCATCCGCAAATGGCCTTTTTTATCGGATCGGTTGCCTTGGCGTTGATTTTGTTTGACAGTGGATTTCATACCAAAACAAAAGGGTATAAACAAATCTTTTTACCATCCTTTTTATTGGCAACAATCGGGGTGATTTTAACGGCTGCTATCTTGGCACCCATTGCAAAAGAGGTGTTGTTTATCGGTTGGATACCGGCTTTGTTGTTAGCTTCTGTCATTAGTTCAACGGATTCAGCGGCTGTTTTCTTTTTGTTGCGTTCACAAGGCATTACCATTCGTGAAAAAGTTAAGTCAACGTTAGAGGTTGAATCGGGTGCTAATGATCCCATGGCAATCTTTTTGACGATTTCCTTTATTACGTTATTGGTACAAATTGACGGTGGGGCTGCTCCTGATTACACCATATTAATTCCCACTTTTTTCAGCCAGTTGATTTTTGGGTTATTAGGAGGTTTTGGATTAGGATACTGTATGAAAAAAATTGTTCAAAAGGTATCTTTGGAACCGGCATTGTACCCGATTTTGGTATTGGCTATGGTACTGGGTGGATTTGCGTTGGTAAATTTAATCGGGGGCAGTGGCTTTTTGGCGGTTTATTTAGCGGGCTTATTATTGGGGAACAGCAAAATAAATGCGTACACGCAAATTTCTAAATTTCAACAAACGCTGACGTGGTTATCTCAAATTACCTTATTTATTACATTGGGATTGTTTGTATCGGATGATGCGTTAACGGATATTTGGTGGCCGGCTTTACTGATAGGATTAGGATTAATGTTCGTTGCCAGACCGTTGGCGGTTTTTGGCATTTTGAGTTGGTTTAAAATTTATTCGCTGAAGGAAAAATTATTCATTTCGGCAGTGGGTTTGAGGGGGGCTACCTCAATTTTATTGGCATTAGCTCCGATTGTATATGGATTAGGTTATGCCGAGGACTTTTTTAACATTATCTTCGTAATGGTTTTGTTTTCGTTGGGTTTTCAAGGATTTTTAATTCCTATTTTGGCAAAGTGGTGTCATTTGGTTGTGCCAAGACTGAGTCGTCCGCCGGAAAAAACGCAAATTGATTTGCCCGAGTTGCCGGATAGTTCTTTGGTCGTATATGAGTTGACAGAACACACGCCGGCAGTATTGGGAAAAGAGGTGCCTAAATGGGCAAAACCCGTTTTGCTAATGCGAGATGGTGTGTCTTATTCCGCTTCAAATATCCGTTCATTAAAAGCAAATGACAAAGTGTATGTTTTTTCGTATAACGATACCCGCCAAAAAATGTTAGATGTATTATACGGGGGTGGTGAAACGCCTGGTGCAGCCGAAGTATTGGGGGATTTTCCGATAGCATCAGAAACCACTTTTGGGGACTTAGAAAAAATGTATGGCATTAAGATAGATGAACGGGTGCGCCATGAAAATATTTTGGATTTAATGCGTCGGGGTGGAGAAGATTTTGAGGTTGGTGACAGATTGTCTTTAAATGGGATAGATATTGTTGTTCGGTCGGTGGAAGAATGTTGTCCAACCGAATTGGGATTAGATATTGATCCGGACAGAAAACATGCGTTTGAAACGCATAAGCGATTGATTCAAAAGATAATTCACAAAAGGTTTTGACGAAAACCGTTTTTTGTGGTACAATAAAGGTATGACATAACCATCAAAAGGAGTATATTATGCCCAGTACCAATTATGATCCTCGCTATCCGTTTGGAAAACCATCAGGTTCGGCTAAATCACAGTCAGCGCCCGAACCGGCAACCAAAACACCGCCGAAATCAACGGTGAAAGAAGAAAAATCTCAACTGACAGAAGAAGAGAAAAAAGCTAAGGAAAAACGGGGGGACATCGTTAAAAAGTCTATTTTGGGTGCATTGATACTTGCAGCGGTTTTGTATTCATATGATAAGTATCAAGATCGTCAAGAACATGAAGCGTATCTGGATAAAAAGGATTTTATACCGGTTCAAACGTCGGAAAATGAGCCGATTTTACATTGTCCGGTTTATAAACAAGGAGCAATCGAGGCTACCTTGGAAGAACGGGAAGCTTATGCTCATGTGATTGGGGGATTGGATGCTCATGAACGTTTCCCTGAAGAATTACGGCGTGCTGTGGTGCGTGAAGTGTTGATAGGGCTAGAAAGTGGTATGGGTAAAGCTGAGGCTTTGGCTCGTGCCGAACAGGCATTATTCCAAGGGATTGCACGAGATGCCAATACCAATATTTTTAAGAAAAACAATGTGGGGCATCAAGTGGCTTATGGGTTATCCAGATTGCAAACAAATTTCCCGACACCTGTTGCTGTTCAAACCAGAGATGTACCGAAAATTTTAACGGCCATTCCATTTTGTTTGGAAACAGTACAGGCTAATTTAGACTCTTATTCCGCCGATGAAGCCAGGACAATGTTGGAAACATTCGGAACACTGATGGCTCGTCCGAATTTAGGACGAGAAGCTACTCAATATGTGGGTAAAAATCAAGAGTGGGCAATAGAGTCTCAAAAGAAAATATTGCGAGAAACGGCACGTGCTATTCAAGGTGGGGTTGCACCACACGAGGCTTCCTGTAGAGCTGTTTCCGCTGTATTTAGGGATACACAAACCCCAATAGCTTTTCATGCTCAAGCCCAAACGGCTAAGCTTTTGCAAGGAAAAACACGTTCGCAAATGCTGGGGGCTTTATGGGAAAGTTTAACACAATTACGAGAATATCCGCAAGGGTGGGTTGGTCAAAATGCCGGTTGGCTGTCTACGCAAAAGTCTTCTCATTCTAATACAAATAGTGGTAGATAGAATATATTCCCATCTGTTGCGGATGGGAATATTTTTTATGGGAAGCAGACTTTGATTTATTTACCCATTGTTTTGATTTCGTCAATAAACAAGATACCACCTTTGGCATGAGGTATCATCAAGCGCCGGACCAATCGTCCGTTTTCAAGATAAAAGAAATCCTCGGCTGGTTTTGTCAGACGGGCAAAAGAATCTTTTTGTATGCGCTTATATTGCGCAAAATCTTTGACTTGAGGCAAATACCCTTTTTCTTGCATTTTATTTAAAAAGTCATCATACAGCGGTTCTTTTTTCAGCCAGGCATGGTCTAATTTCCATAGCTCTACAAAGGCTCGGTTATGAAAAATAAGCTTTGTGCCGGCATCAAAAATACAAATACCGCATGGCAATTCTTTTAATGTCAATTTATGTGCTTTTTCGGCATCACTCAGCAGCGCATTTAGTTTATCTTCGGTTGTTTTGTCTTGCACGAATTTGATTTTATAGCTGTGTGTTGTATCGGTTTTAAAAGCCGTTGTCTCCCAATGCAGGTCAGATGCATCTCCCATTGTTTTTTGCATGGTATTTTCCAAGATAATTTCATTTGTGCTTTTTTCAATGATAATTGGATAAGGTAAAGAATTCAAAGCATGTTCCAATACGTTTTTATCATTTTGCAATCGGTTATATCTGAGAGCATTTTGGGAAAATTCCGCCGTTTGTTCAGATATGTTTTCAAACCAT
The DNA here is from genome assembly GCA_017457425.1 of Alphaproteobacteria bacterium. Lineage (GTDB taxonomy): Bacteria > Pseudomonadota > Alphaproteobacteria > CAAHEQ01 > UBA3637 > UBA7488. The sequence goes on along the minus strand of JAFTHM010000122.1, from coordinate 12,304 downwards.
AAAATATAGGCCCTTTGGTCCGCATACGGTGTTTTGAGCGCATGTCCCCGAACGGTAAAATGCATTAAATTTAAAGAATTGTGTACAGTTAATTCAAATGATTCGTGTGTTTTTAATAATGTGTTCCAAGCCTCTGACAATTCTTCGGCAGAGTTGTCGGATAAGGTTGTTAATAATGTGGTAAAATTAGAAGACGTGTCTACAATATTTAACATTAAACACAATCGTCTGGAACACAGACTTTGGGTATTTGCTTTGGATTTAATTTCATAATAAAACCCTTCAGGAGCCGATGACAATACATCATCTAAATGATGGGCTCGCTCTTGCTCAATGACGGCACTGCGTTTATATTTTTCCACGACCAGTACAAACAGTACAAAACCAATAATGACCAAGCCGTAAAAAAGTGCCAAAACGGTTTCCATTACGTATCCTTACGTCTGAGTGGTTTTCTAAAAGACAATGCCTCAGCCACATGAATTTCACGAACGGTTTCGGATTGTCCTAAATCGGCAATTGTGCGGGCAACTCGCATGATTCGGTGATATCCACGGGCGGATAACATCAATTTTTCTGCGGCGTTAATCAGCAATGTTTTGGCCGTCGGTTCCATGTGAACGATTTGTTCTAAAACGGCTCCGTCAGCTTCGGCATTTTTATGAAAGGGTAAATCTTTAAAACGTGGAGCAGCAAAATTAATGGCTTGTTGAACACGGGCCCGAATAACGGCTGAGCTTTCTCCACCACCTTGTCCAAGTTCCCAAGGGGCTACTGCCGGCACATCTATATGTAAATCAATACGGTCTAATAACGGACCTGATATTTTTGCTTGATATTCTTCGGCACATCTGGGAGCTCGTGAACATTCATGTCCTCGCACACCCAAATATCCGCACCGGCAAGGATTCATAGCTGCCACCAGTTGAAATCTAGCTGGATAAGTGATGTGAACGTTGGCCCGTGCCACAGATACTTTTCCCGTTTCTAAGGGTTGACGCAAAGCCTCTAAAGTTGTTCTGGCAAATTCGGGCAATTCGTCTAAAAATAGAATACCACCATGAGCCAGTGAAATTTCCCCCGGTCTGGCACGTAAACCACCTCCGACCAAAGCAGGTGTGGAGGCTGAATGATGCGGATCTCTAAAAGGACGAGTAGATACAAGCTGTCCATCTTTTAATAAGCCTGCAACCGAATGGATATTGCTGATATCTAAGATTTCCTTCATTGTCATTGGTGGCATAATGGACGGCAGGCGACTGGCCAACATAGATTTACCCGACCCCGGAGGGCCAATCATCAAAATGTTATGTCCACCGGCGGCTGCAATTTCCATCGCACGTTTGGCTGTTTCTTGCCCCTTGATGTCGGCAAAATCCAACGTCGTGGTTGGTTCTGGTAAAGGTGTGGTTTGGGGGGCTTGTAAAAGTTGAGTCCCTTTAAAATGGTTAATTAATCCGATAAGGGAGGTGGGGGCAATAATTTTTTCATTACCAGACCAAGCGGCCTCTGGTCCTTGTTCAAACGGACATACCAATCCCATATTATAACTGTGCGCCGCAATCGCTGCCGGCAAAACACCGGATACGGCACGAATAGACCCGTCCAGCCCCAACTCACCCATCATAATCCAATCTTCAATAACTGTGGGCGCTAAAATCCCCATGGCAGCTAATAAAGCCGCTGTAATAGGTAAATCGTAATGGGTACCCTCTTTAATTAAATCTGCCGGAGCTAAATTAACGGTAATACGAGCCGCCGGTAAAGACAAACCAACAGCCGTTAACGCAGCCCGAATACGCTCTTTGCTTTCGGCAACGGCTTTATCGGCTAATCCGACAATGGAAAAAGCGGGCAGACCGTCCATGATACGAACTTCTGTCCCGACTTTTAAAACTTCTATTCCCTCAAAGGCAACGGTATGTGTACGCCCTAACATTTACCACCGAGGAATATTTGTGTTGTCTTGCCATGTTCCGCTGACGGCATAAGGCGTATTTTGTAAAGCGGTATTATAAGTTGGCATAACTGGTGCGTTTTGTAATTGTACATATCCTTGTGCTTGATAAGTCATTAAACAATTGGCATCAACGGATGTGCATTTTACCAAATCACGATTAACCGGATGTTGTAAAATAATTTCGGAAGCATTTGTTAATTGTGTTTGGACGCTAACTGGCATTTGGCTCATAATTTGAGCATTCATTGGAACCGTTTGCGTTTCATAAAATACTTCAGTTTGTACCATTGGTTGGGTTGGCACTGTTAATGGCATCATGACGGGTTGTTGCACCGGCATTTGCATTGGAACGGGAGCCATTTGCATGGTTTGGGCTGGCATATTCATAACTGTTCCGCCTAAAGCAGAGGCCAAATTTTGACCACACATGATTTGACCACCACACCCACCGGATTGATAGGCAATATGTTGTTGTGTTTGATAGACGCCTTGTGGTTGATTATATGTGCCGGCAAAATAAGTTGGGGCCGGTTGCATACAGGCTGGTTTACCATCCGTTGTATGAGAACAGGGTGTCGTTGTCGGTGTTTGTGTTGTTGTGGCAACGCTGGTAGGAGCAACCTCAGATTTTGTTTTTGTTTCAACTGCTTCAGTTGGTAAAGTTAATTCATCAACTTGAACCACCGGACGAGAGGTTTCTCGAATAATTGTGTACTCTTTTTGTGTTGGCACACAACCTGCCAACAATGCAATAGAAAAGAACCCTAAACGTTTCATGATTTTTTCTTCCTTTTTTTTCTTATGGTACCTAGATAAGGGCAGTATAGCAAAAAAAAATTTAAAAAAAAAGAGAAAAACTAAAAATTTTTTGAAAAAAATATATTTGCAAAAATAAAATGCGTTTAAATATGTATTAATACATTGAATGATAACGATTAATAAAAAAACACCGACTTGGACAGTCGGTGTTTAAATTTCTTTTTTGTTTTATTTTTTGGGAAAAACCTGTTTTAAGGAAATCTCCGTGTTTTTATCTAAAGACAATTGAGTTCCCCAACGCATATTACGACAAGTTTTACCTTGAGCAACAGATACACAAGCGGCTGCACCAACATAGTATGTGCCGGCTGGTAAATCTGTAATGGTAAATTGACCACCGGCTTGAACAGTCCCTTGTTTATTATATTTCAGGGCACGCTCATCTACTTTTGAAATGCCATGAGTGCCTGTCCAATGCTTTGTCCACCATTCATCAGAGTAAGATGTTTTGGGGTTAACGAATACCTCTATTTTTTCTGGACAAACGGCTCCTTTGGGTAAAGATGAACAGATATTGCCGGAAATGGTTAAGGTCCCTTGTACATCATAAGGGGCGTATTCTGTCGGATTAAAGATCGCTTGGCGTTGCCATACCGGTGGACATTTTAAAATGGGTTTGTTGATGTGGGCTTTAGGACAACGAGGTTGATTGCAACCACATATCGGTATATGGCGATGAGCACGACGTTCGGCTTGTAATTGACGAGTTAAAACTTTTACGTTCTTGGTTGAATCTTGTTTGTAGATGTAATCACGAATTTGTAAATCCAACACAAAAAAGCATGTCATAACGACCATACCCAAGCAAAAACTAAATAAAGATACCTTATCTTCACGGGTTGTACCGGCCGGCCAAAAAGTTAATTTTTTAGATGATTCTGTTGCGTTGGTGGATACATCTTCGGATTTGGTCGGTGTCTTTTTTGATGTTGTTTTTTTAATCATAATAAAACCTCCTGAATGATAATAAATTATAATTTTAACGTACCTATAAAAAAAAGACTTGTCAAGGCTCTTTTCATGTGTTCGTCATAAAAGTATCATCTTTTAGGGGCTTGCGATTTTGGGGGCTTTATGCTATACAAAGAATATATTTGTATGATTTTAGGAGATTTGTATGCTAAAAAATATGTTAAAAGATAAGCGATTCTTACCTTTGTTGGTGCCTCATTTCATTTCGGCCGTTAATGATGGATTTATTCGTACCGTCTTTTTGTTTTTTGTTACCTATAAAATGACGCAGTATAATCCGGCTATAGTTGTTTGTGCGGCTATTTTATATGCTCTTTCTTTTTGTTTTGCCTCAGTTTTTGCCGGTCAGTTTACGGATAAATATTCCAAAACGAAAATTTTACAGGTTATTCGGGTTATTGAAATTGGCGTTATGCTGATGGCTCTTGTCAGTTTGTCTTTGGATTCCAGTTGGTTGTTAGTGGTTATTACGGCCTCCTTGGGGTTTGTTAATGCATGTTTGCGTGTAGCAGATTATTCTTTGTTGCCTGTTTTGGTGGATAAGACAAAGCTGAACAACGGCAATATTTGGTTGAAAATGTCAACGGCTATCGGTGGTATTTTTTCGGCTCTTTTGTTAACCAGTATCGTTAAATTTGATACGGCCTATTATGTTGTGTGTTCTGCTGCCTTTTTATTATCTGTAATCAGCTTTTTGATTTCGTTAAAGTTGCCAAAAACAGATGCAATTGAACCCGATATGGTGGTTTTGAAATCGCCGATAAAAGCATTCGGTTTTGTGGCCGATAAAATCAAAAACAATTTTGATGTATGGACGTATTTAACGGGTGTTGCTTGGTTTTGGTTATTGGCTTCGGTTGTGGTGGCATTTTCTGCCGAATTTGGCCGTTATGTATTGAATGCTCGTTGGTCGGTTGTATTGTTCTTGTCCGGTTTATTTTCGTTAGGGTACATATTAGCATCCTTTTTATATGCACGGGTGTCCCGTAAAAATAATATGGGGGCATGGACGGCTTTCGTATCGTTGTTGATGTCGTTATTTTTATTTGATGTTGTGTCTGCCGGTGGTCAATTGCCTCAAACAGACAAAGCCATTACCGTTGCTAAAATGTTTACATCTGATTTTGATTATTTAAGGATTTTGGTGGATACATTCGTTTTGGGTGGATTATCGGCTTTTTACATTATTCCGTTTTATGCATTGTTGCAAATTAATGCACCGTTTAAATATTTGGGACGGATTATGGCATTCTCTAATATGGTTAATGCGATAGCGGTTGTTGCAGGATTGATTTTGGTTATGGCATTACATTTGGTCGGTTTTGAATTACTTACCATTGTGGGATTGTTGGCTGTAGCTAATTTGTTTATTGCATTATATATGATACGGTTAATGCCAATTAATTCACGCCGTGAATTATTCCGTAAAATTTTCCGTACAGTGTTTGATGCCAAAATTGAAGGTGTTGAGACTTTGGCTGTTGCCGGCCCCAGAGCGTTGATGATGACAAATCACACCTCTTATTTGGATGTGTTGTTAATTTCGGCTTTTATTGATAAAAAAATCGTTTTTACAGTCAGTGATAGATTAATGGATAAGCCTATCGTTAAGTTTATGACAAATTTGGTTGAGGTAAAACCCTTGGATCCTGTCAGTCCGTTTGCCGTTAAAGATATGGCCGAAGAATTACAACAAAATAAATTATGTATGATTTTGACTGAAGGTTTTATGGATGGCGGAAACTCTCGTATGAAAATTTACGAAGGTCCGGCGATGATGGCTTTGAAAGGGGATGCGCCGATTTTGCCTATTCGTATTGATGGGGCAAAGCATGCGGTTTTTTCTCGTGTATTGGGTAAAAAGGCCGACTTCAGATGGTTCCCGAAAATTACCTTGACGATTTTGCCACCAGTAGAATTGACCGTTAAAGAAGGATTGCCGACACGTGAAATTCGTGAACAAATCAGTTCAAAACTCTATGATGTGATGGCGGGTATAACCTTTGACAGTTATAGTAAATCTGCGCCGTTATTTAAAACGATTGCTCGTTCTATGAAGATGGCCGGTCGGTTTAAAGCGGTTATGGAAGATACCGCCAGAAAACCCATGAAATTTATGATGGTGTTTTTAAAGGCGTTTGTTTTGGGACGCTTAATGAATAAAGCCATTGGGGATGACAAATATGTCGGTTTGATGATGCCGACATCCGGTGGGTGTGCTTTGGCGTTTTTAGGGTTGCAAGCCTACGGCAAAGTGCCGTGTATGATTAACTTTACATCCGGTCCAAAACAAGTGTTGGCCACTTGTAAAACAGTTGGATTAAAAACGTTTATAACGGCGAAAAATGTTGTTCAATTGGCAAAATTGGATAATTTGGTAGCCGAAATTCAAGCTGGTGGTGTTAAAGTTTTATACTTAGAGGATTTAAAAGATATTTTGACAACATCAGATAAGATGTTTGGTATTTATGGGGCTTTATGTCCGGAACGTGCTTACAAAAAAACATCCGGTGGTAAGGTCAGTGCCGATGATACGGCTGTGGTCTTGTTTACCTCAGGGTCTGAAGGGATGCCAAAGGCTGTATTCTTATCACACAGCAATATGTTGGCTAACAGCTATCAAGTATTATGCCGTTTTGATGTATATCCGACGGATGTCTTGCTCAATTGTTTGCCGATGTTCCACTCCTTTGGTTTGGGAGCGGGGTTAATTTTACCGTTGGTGGCGGGCATTAAAACATTCTTATATCCGACACCACTTCATTATCGTGTGATTCCGGAAATTTGTGCGTCAACTAAAGCTACAATTTTCTTTGGTACGGATACGTTCTTGGCCGGATATGCAAAATGTGCTAATCCATATGATTTTAACAGCTTGCGTATCGTTGCCAGTGGTGCCGAAAAGGTCAAAGATGAAACGCGTCGCATTTGGGCAGAAAAATTTGGTGTCCGTATTTTTGAAGGGTACGGGGCAACAGAATGTTCTCCATTTATTGCGGTAAACAGTTTCTTGCACCATTCCAAAGGTTCGGTTGGTCGTATTTTGGCTGGTATGGAATATCAATTGCGTGAAGTGCCGGGCATTAAAGAAGGTAAAGAATTGTTGGTTAAAGGCCCGAATATCATGCAAGGATATATGCGTTATGATAAGCCATTAGAGTTAGATCCGCCAAAAGAGGGTTGGTATGATACCGGTGATATTGTGTCTGTGGACGAAGATGGCTATATCTATATCAAGGGGCGTAGTAAACGATTTGCCAAAATTGGTGGAGAAATGGTGTCATTGTTGAGTGTTGAAATGGTGATTGAGAAAAAATGGCCAGGATACATTACGGGAGCTGTAAATATTCCGGATGCCAAAAAAGGTGAACAAATTGTTTTGATTACAACCTGTAAAGATATTACGAAAGACGAGTTAATTAGCGCCTTTAAATCAGCCGGTGTAACGGAACTTGGTATTCCAAGCCATATTATTACAACGGATGAACCACCTTTGTTGGGTACAGGCAAATTTAACTATGTCGCAGCCAAAGAATTGGCCGAAAAAACAGTGAACGGATAGAGGGAACAATGGCGAATATATCAGTAATTGGTGCAGGTGCTTGGGGAACAGCGTTAGCCATAACCGCTGAACGGGCCGGTAATAATGTTCTGGTTTGGGCCAGAGAAGAAGAGGTTGTGGCTTCTATCAATATGGATCATACAAATAAATTTTTGCCGGCTGCAGTGTTGTCGGAGGCCATTCGGGCCACAACCGATATTGGGCAAGCTGTAGAGTTTGCCGATGTTGTCTTGTTGGTAGCTCCGGCACAATTTACCCGTTCCGTCTTGGAAACATTAAAACCGATTTGGCGCAAGGAAATACCGCTTGTTTTATGTGCTAAGGGAATTGAGGTTAGTTCCGGTTTGTTATTAACTGAAGTCGCTAAAGAAGTTTTGCCGGATGCCACGATTTGTGTTTTGTCCGGCCCTGGGTTTGCGGCTGAAGTAGCCAAAGGAAATCCAACAGCAACAACAATTGCTGCCAAGGATGGTAAATTAGCCGAACAACTAGTTCAAATGATGGGGTCAGCCATGTTTAGGCCATATTTTTCAACGGATATTGTCGCACCCGAAGTTTGTGGTTCACTCAAAAACGTGATAGCCATTGCGGCCGGCGTTGTGGATGGTTGCGGATTTGGAGATAATGGTCGGGCGGCTTTAATTACACGTGGGCTCAGCGAAATGGCCAGATTTGCCAGAGCGCTTGGCGGTCATCGTTCTACGGTACTTGGGATGTCTGGTGTCGGAGATTTGGTTTTAACGTGTTGTTCCACTCAATCACGGAATTATTCTTTTGGATATAAACTGGGGTGTAATGGAAATGCCGAGCAGGTATTGGCCGAATCTACCGTTACGGTAGAAGGGGTGCCGACGGCAGCAGCCGTTATGAAACGAGCAAGAGCGTTAAATGTGGATATGCCGATTTGCGAAGCGGTAGAAAGCGCTCTATCTCATAACAAACCGGTCAGTGATCTCTTGCAAGAATTGCTCAGCCGGCCGTATAAAGCGGAAACTGATCCGTTTTAGAAAAAAATAATTGACAAATAAATCAAAGTGTGCTATTCTATGAACAATAGAATGGTCTAGGGAAAAATTTTTATTATAAGGACTTAACAAAATGTCATTCATGATCAAGGCATGGCGTCGGTTTATTTTCTCTTTTGTGGGAAATGATATTGGACGGTTAATTGCGGAATTACAAGGTGATTCGGAAACAAAACAAACAGAGGCTTATACCAAAGAGGTAGAGTATGTTTTGTTAGCGCCACATCAGGCAAAAGCTTTAAAAACGATGCAAAAATATGCTCCGAAGCAACAAGTACAGGAGTTGTTTGAATTGTATGAAAAAGCCAACTCGGTGCGCCCGATTGATCCGGTAACAGCTATTCGGATTGCCAAAAAAGATATTTTACAACCTCAAGAACAAAAAGAATTACACCGATGACATCCACCATTCATTTAACACAACACCAAATAGATGCCGGCTTTGCCGAAGTTGTGTTGAATGGAACTGTGGCCGATATTGCTTTTTATGCTCAGTTCGTATCAAATCCAAATGTTGCCGAAGAACGTTATGGGCGATTACCGATTTGGGTAGCGATGGAAGGTGAAGAGTCTTATACTAAAACAAAAATTGTTTTATCGTTAAATCCCGATGTAAATGTTAAAAATATAAATGGCCAAACACCGGCGATGGTTGCTTTAGATAAGCGTATGCACGGTATCGGTATTTTATTTTTACGACACAAGGCGTTGGATATAACGGCCGTTGATAATCGGGGCAACGATTATATGAAATATGCGGTTTTATCTCGGTCCCCGAAGGCTGTATTAGAAGCAGTTGGACGGGGCGTGCCTCTTGACCAACCGGATAAAGACGGTTTTGTACCGGCATATTGGGCAGTAAAAAATAAAGATATAGATGTTTTTAGAGTTTTGTGTGAGTGTGGACTGTGTCGGGATGAGCATAATCCATATTATCAAAAAGTATTAAAACAAGCGGCTTTTCAAGATTTAGAGGGGGATCAGGACGAGTGGCTTCAAGCTGTCCGTGAGGGTGTTTTTCCCGAAAGAAAAACATATGAATTGACACAAGATTGGGATACCTTATTAAAGAGGATTGAGCGGATATCAGCAAAAAATCAGTGGCGTATCAATCAAATGTTAGGGGTTAGTCCAACGGAAAAGCTAGGGGATTCGCCCCTTCAAAAAGGGGAAGTTTCTCAGATATTATCTCAGGCCTTATTTGAACAATGTCGGTATGGAAATGCTCAAGATGTAGCCTTATTATTGTTTTTGGGAGCGGATCCGAATAGACGAGATAAAATGGGGCGGACACCGTTGTTTTGCAGTGTTAATTATCGGGGATGTCCTCAAGATAAAAAAACACAGGCTGAAATAGCTCAAGTGGCATATCAAAAGGTTAAAATATTATTGGAAAGCGGGGCTAATCCCAACTTACCGAATGTTGTTCAAAATAATGGTAAAACAGTGGCGGATATTACGCCATTAGAACATTCCCTTTATTTAGATCGGGTTGGTATCAGTTTGTTGTTGATTAAGGCCGGTGCGAAAATGACAACATTAAATCCGACTTATCCTTTGACAAAATTGGCTGTTCTTTATGCAAAGCCAGAAGCTATTCGGGTTTTGGCTGTAGCTAACGCTGATTTAATGCAGGCAGATAAAGATGGAATAACTCCCATAGAACATGCCGTTTTAAATAATAAACCGTATCATATTGTGGCTTTGAGAAAACAGTTAATGACCGGAGAACATCAAGCTTTATTTGACAGAACGACACCTCAAGGAAAACACTTATATGATTTAGCACAAGGCAGAAATCCGCTTCTTATTGAGGCATTAAATGGTACATTATCTTTGTTAACGGACGTTAAACAAGAAACGAGGGTCGGTTTATTAAGTTTTGATGAACGGGTGGCAAGGTTATCAGAACAGGATTATATCAGATTAGCTCGTTTGGCCGGTAAGAGTGTGTCATTTGGCCGTCAAACAACAGTAAAGGATGAGGATTTGAATTTTGGGGAAAAATTACCGGACCGTGCTCCCAATCGTCATACGGTCTTTCGTCGGGCATTGGCCGCGTATAAACGGAAACAACGGGCCAAGGTAATGATGGAACGAGCTAAGACCAGACAGGTTGGTCGTTCATGAACTTAAAGATATCCTCTCTTGACTTTTTGACATAATCGCATTACACTGGCAAACATATTATATTATGTGAAAAAGGATTCCCCTATGAAAAAATTACTTTTACATCCCTTATTTGCCAGTGTTTTTATTTTGTTGTATGTCGGTGTTTTTGCTCTTTATTGTTTGGGGGAAAGTACCGAATTTATTAAAGGCTTTACCGGTGGCAGGATGGAAATTATTACCTATACCGGATATACGTTGTCCGCCGTTATTGTGCTGTGGTTTGTAAAGGATTTTAATACCACGAAATTGTTGCCATCTTATATGGCGTTTTTGTTTTTATTAGGGTGTGCTGTTTTGCGTGAAATGGGGGTTCAACACTGGATACCGTCTAAAGATACAACCGCTTTTAAAATCCGTTTTTTTACAAATCCAAATAATCCGATTGGTGAAAAGATTTTGGCTGGTGTTATTTTATTAACAGTTATCAGTGTCGTTGTTTGGTTGCTTGTAAAATATACACCAACTTTGATAAAAGGGTTCTTTAAATTTAATCCGATTTGTTGGACAGTGGCCGCTATGGGCGGAATTGGGATTGTAACGAAATTTGCCGACAGATTCCCCGGAAATTATCGTAAAGCTGTTGGCGAATCTCTGGACCCATTGGTACAATCTTGGATTGTGTTGTTTGAAGAATCCGGCGAATCAACTCTGCCAATGTTGTTTGCAATCGCCGTTATTCAATGGCATTTGATAAAAAAAGAGACATCTTATTTACAATCAAAATAAGCTGTTGACGGTGTTATTAAACTGCACGAAAAAGGAACCGTTGTATCATACACGGCTTTGCGTGATGTTTTGGTACATTCCGTATCTGCCATTTGTTGTAAGGTATCCATGTCGGTCTCATCAAAACAAATAGCCACTCTGTCGGGCGTTGATCGTCTTAAAGCTCGCCCGCCGGCAACACCGGAATAGGCATCTATATACGGTTTTGCTGTTGAACATCCCATTAATCCCAAACACATTAAAAGCACGATATATTTTATCATAATAAAACCTCTTGATATATAATGACAGAAATTGCCGTAATATTCAAGAGGCGTTTTGACGATTTTATTGTTATTCGTAGAAGGGAGGGCACGGCATAGCGGTTGTTTTGCAAGCACTTGTTCCATTCGGACATGCGCGAAAAGTACCGGATGAACAGGTGCATTCTAGTGTTTTTCCACCGGCTGAGGTTGACCCCTCCGGACAAGGATAGCAATACATGGCATTTGGCGAAAGCCCATTCATCCCATCAAGCAACCAATAATTTTCGGGGCATCCGACATCACAGCCACAACCGGTAGAAACGGCATTTGAGGGGCAAATTGTACATAAATTTGTTCCTGGACTCAGAAAAGGGGTACTTGATGGACATCCGTTTGGACACAAGCAAAGTTTTTCTGTTTCATTCCATACTAAATCGCCCTCGCATGGTTGACAAACGCCATCCACAACCGGCCCATTACATGTTTCTTCAACATCAGCCATTATCGTATCGTAATAAAAAATAAGCGTGTTTGTTTCACCGCAATTGCCGGATGTATAATCGGCTCCGTTAATTTTTAACGTCGTATTTTGGGGCAATAAATTTTCTGCCAACATTTCGCAAACTTGTTTTTCAATACCGGAAATTTTAATCCCGCCAGTGATACCGTCTGTGTCTTTTTCCAATGTAATGATATATCCGGCAGTGGATTTTTCCGGCCACTCGGATAAAGACAAATCGCCACCACGGTTAACCTGAGCAATTAAATCAATGGCTCGTAAATTTACATCATTCATAGTCGTATTCGCACGGTATTTATCCAT
>JAFTHM010000121.1 GCA_017457425.1 Alphaproteobacteria bacterium | reverse complement strand
GGGTGGAACGGCGTCTGCGGCCGTTTTGGCCGGTGGCGTGGTTATTGCCTCAAAAGGTGTGGAACAAATTTGTGAAACGGCCACTAAAGAGAATGCTTCTGCCCAAAAGACTAAATTAACGGATGTTTTGCGTGATAATTCAAAAGGAAAGTCTTTGCAAGAATTCCGTGAACGGGCAAAAAAAGGACTTCCGCCGGCTGTACGAAGAGATAAACGCATTGCCGGTCGTTAATAAAGTCAGGTGTATCATATTAATATGCCATTTATAACCTTCCGATAAAAAACGGAGGGTTATTTTTCTAATTGTTTCTTGACTAAGAACGCATTTCATAGTATGCTAAAAACCTGCTATGATAGGGGAGACACTATATGAAACATTTTATTTTTTTACTCTGTTGTTTGTTGACGGCTTGTCAAATGGCCTTGGATTTACCTGAACCGACTCTGCATGATGAGGTGGGGACAGTTTCTCGGTTTACTGAAAAACGACCCGTTCAGTTTCAACATGCGGATTTTGATATTCCCAGTGGCGAATTGTATGCGGTTTATCCGTATTGGCGATTTTCATTTCCGAATGTGAATATCGGGTTATGGTCGTGTAATTATAACAAAAAATATCGCTATAATCGGTCTCAGGCTTTTTGGAAATCCGGTGCGTTATCATTGTATCGGTATGGACGAGAGTTCGCTTTGGCGGTTGAAGAACCCTTATCTGACCAAGGATACGATATTGTTTCGTCAAAACAATCTGTCTTTGATGAGCGGGAAGCTTATACCCGTACCGAAATAGGATTGTCTGCCACTATTACCGATTTAAAAATGAATGTTTGTCATTTGTATAACGGATTTTATAAAACATCGTTGGGATTGGCTGGCGGTTCGGCCTATGTTAAAGTTAAATGGGAATTATTTGATACGTTAAGACGTAAAAAATTGGCCGTTATTGAAACGGATGGGGTGGGACAAATTGATGATCCGGTAGAAAGTGGCGTTCAAATGTTGGTGATTGAGGCTGTTAAAAATGCCGCTGCCGATTTAGGTCGGACACAAGCTTTTTACGATGCGACAGTGTTGGGTAAGGGCAATTTGGATTATGACGCAAATGAACAACACTTTGCCAAGTTGGATATTGAAACACGGGCCAAACTCTATAAAAAACCACTCAAAGAAAATTTTAATATGATACGTCGGGCGGCCTTGATGATTCGTACAAACGGCGGGCATGGCAGTGGTTTTTATATCAATGATGAAGGGTATGCCTTAACAAATTATCATGTTGTGGGTGAGGCTAAAAATGTGGCCGTAACGGATTTTTCCGGAACCTCTCATATGGCCGAAGTTGTACGTGTGCATAAAGGACGAGATGTGGCCTTGATTAAGGTAGATGTTTTTGATAATCCGGCAATGGCTTTAAATACGTCTGATAAAGTACAAATGATGGATCAAGTTTATGCCATCGGTACGCCGATTAACGAAGGACAAAAAGTAACCGTTACCGAAGGCATTGTCAGTAATTTCCGTAAACCTAAAAAAACGGGGATGAGCTATATCCAAGCGAGTGTGCCGTTGGCGGCCGGTAATAGTGGCGGACCTTTGTTAGATGAATTCGGTAATGTTATCGGTATAGCATTTGCTGGTGTAGGTGATAAAACCGGTACGGTATATTCCAGATTTATTCCGATTACAGATGCCCTTAAAAAATTAAATATCAATATGGTTAAGGCTCATTAAAATGATAAAGAACTTGTTTTTCATCTCTGCTAAAACCATATCTTTGCAAAAGGAGAAATTATGTTGATTTTATCGTTAGATACCTCATCATCGGCCGTCAGTGTGGCTGTGTTAGATAAAGAAAATGTACTGGCTTTTCAAGAACAAGTAATGGACCGTGGGCAAGGGGAGGCTTTGGTCCCGATGATAGCTCAAGTTTTGGAACAAGCGCAAAAAACACCATCCGATATTACCGGTGTGGCTGTTGCCGTTGGTCCGGGGTCTTTTACGGGGGTGCGTGTCGGTTTGTCTACAGCCAGAGGTGTCGGATTGGCCTTAAATGTACCGGTATATGGCGTTACAAATTTTGAAGCCACTGCCTATGGTATATCGGTGCCGGTTATAGTTGTGTTGGATACGAAACGGGGCGATTATTTTACTCAAGCGTTTGATGATAAAGGTCCTGCAAGTGAGGCGAAAACCCACAGTGCGAATGATTTAAAATCCGATTTGCCCTTTGTCGCTGTTGGAGATGGCGCTGAAAAATTATCGGCCGAAATCGGGTGTGATGTCTTACAAAAAACAGTGCCATCTGCGGTGGCTATCGGCAAAATAGCACTCAGCCGACTAGAGATGCCTTTACCGCCGGAGCCACTTTATTTACGAGATGCCGATGTCACTGTATAAAGTTTCACCACTTCATGCGTGTGTACTAGGTGGCTTGCATACAGCCTCGTTTGATGAGCCGTGGACAGAACACGCCTTTGCAGAATTATTGAGATTGCCGACGACTGTGGGATGGTGTGATGAAAAGGGATTTATTTTGTGTTCACATGTCTTAGACGAAATGGAAATTATGACCATTTGCACCCATCCGGATTTCAGACGCCAAGGCGTTGCCGAAAATTTGCTCATGACGATGATGGATTATGCCCAACTTGCCAAAGTATCTAAAATATTTTTAGAGGTACGTTCGGACAATATCCCAGCTCAAAAATTATATGAAAAAATGGGCTTTGTTGAAAACGGTATCCGTAAAGGATATTACACCACCCGCCAAGGTCAAATGGATGCCCTTTGTATGGTTAAAGAGATGTAAAAAAACGTTCTTGCTATTTAACAAGAACGTTTTGGGTTATTGAATATTTTTCTTTTTATAAACAAGCTCCTGACCATCTGATAAATGTAATGTCAATGTATTACCGCTGACTTCATACCCGATGACCTTGCTTAATTTTATGAAATAATCTTGTTCCAATTGCATTAAATCTCTGGGGCCGGCCATCATAGTTGAAGCGGCGCCGGACAATGTTAAATTACCGTCTTCTTTCATATCATACGTACCGAAATAATTATTCAGTACTTTCCCGAAATAGCGATTATCTTTATCCGAAAAGGTGATAGTCGCAGTCGCATTATCAGGGGTGTTCGCTAACACATACGTCGCCCCCTTAACCAAGGTAGCCTTTTGCGTTATTTTTTCTTCTTTACATCCCAAAACGGTTAAGCACATTAAAATGGCAATCAGTATTTTTTTCATTTTTCTTTTTCCTTTCCTGTTGTCTTTTGGCATCATAATTTAAGATATAAAAAAAATCAAGATAAAAGGCTTGAAAAGAAAATAAAAGTATTCTAAAGTGAATCCATTGTTATTTTGTGAAAGGATAAACCAATGAAAATAGCCATTATTGGAACAGGATATGTCGGATTACCGACCGGCGTCGGTTTAGCCGAACTGGGGCATAACGTTGTCTGTATTGATACGGATAAACATAAAATTGAGGCATTGAATGCCGGTAAAATTACCTTGTTTGAGGAAGGGTTAGAGGCTTTAATGACCAAAAATATTCGGGAAGGGCGGTTGCACTTTACAACTTCAAAGGCTGAGGCTATTCCGTCTGCTGATGTGGTTATGATTGCCGTTGGAACGCCGCCTCATCCGGTAACAAAAGAGGCCGATATGAAATTTATTCATGCGGCGGCCAGAGAGTTAGCGCCTCATTTGTCCGGTTATACGGTTGTGGCGACAAAATCTACTGTGCCGGTCGGTACGGGTGAGGCCGTTGAAGCCATTATTCGTGAAGTTAATCCTACGGCTGATTGTGATGTGATTTCACTGCCTGAATTTTTACGTGAAGGGTTTGCCGTTCATGATTTCTTTAATCCGGATCGCATTGTGATTGGGACCGATAGTGAACGGGCCAGAGCCGTTATGAAAGAACTCTATAAAGATTTTGAAGGAAAATCCCAAATCTTATGTGTGCGCAGACGGTCTGCCGAAACAATTAAGTATGCCTCAAATGCCTTTGTGGCTATGAAAATTCACTATATTAATGAAATGGCGGATTTTTGTGAAAAAACAGGTGCCGATATTGCCGAAGTGGCTCAAGGGATGGGAACGGACAGCCGTATCGGAAATAAATTTTTAAACCCTGGACCGGGGTACGGTGGCTCTTGTTTTCCGAAAGATACCATGGCGATGGCCTATATGGGGCGTCAAAACGGTGTGAATTTGTCTTTGATTGAAAACACAATTGAAAAAAATGCTCTGCGTAAAGAACGAATCGCCGATGAAGTGTTGCGTGTGATTAAAGGTATTCGCAAACCTCGGGTTGGTATTTTGGGATTGGCCTTTAAAGGTGGTACGGATGATTGTCGTGAATCGCCGGCCATGCAGGTCATTGAGGCCCTCTTAAAAAAGAAACATAATACTATTGCCCGTATTACACATACGCAACCCAAGTTAATTGTGTATGATCCGGAGGCGATGGAAAATGCCAAAAAAATGTTGGGGCGCAAAGTCAAATATGTGTCTAATGAATATGAAGCGTTGGAAGATGCCGATGTGATGTTGGTATTGACCGAATGGCGTCAATTTAAAGGACTGGATTTGGCTCGGGCTAAATCGTTGATGCGTGGTAATAAGATTATTGATTTACGTAACCAAATTGACCATGTATCGGCTATTGCTAACGGATTTGAATATAAAGGCGTTGGCCGGCCTTTGATGAAACCGAAAAAATAATGGGAATACTGATAAAATAAAAAAGCGACCGTTTGGGTCGCTTTTAACATAAACAGGATGGTTATATTTGATTTTTATTATAAAAACAAATGCTTATATAGAATTTATCAGGGGGTAGGGGTTTTGTATTTGAACATTAATGCCTCTAAAATTAACCAATCATCCGGCTCGTCAATTTCAACGGCAGTATAGGTTGGCATTTCATAAACGGATACTTTTTCACATAATAAAATGCCGTTGTTCTTCAAAATATTCCCAACTTGGGCTAAATAAATAGCACCATTTTCCATAAGCGTGCCGGCAAAGTTTTGACGACGGGGTCTGTTCATATAATCATAGTTAATCGGATGACCGTCTTCGGTCCAATAGAAACGTTTTTCACGTACGACAGACAGGGCGCTATTGGCATTATCGGTCATCATCTTTTCATAAATACCTGTAATATGCTGCGTTTCTGTTAACGGAGATGTCGCTTGCAATAAGAAAAATAAATCATCATCATTGTATCGTACTTTATTTAAATATTCTAATACGACATCTGCTGTTGGCGACGTATCTTGAGCATTTTTCGGATCACGATCATATACTTCAACTTTTGGTAAATTAAATGATAAAACGGTTTGTTTAATTTGTTCGCTGTCTGTGGCGATGATAACTTTATCAATAATGGGGCTATCGCTAGCGGCTTTCGTCGCCCAATATACCAATGGTTTCATCATTAATGATTTAATGTTTTTCATAGGGATAGATTTTGAATCGCCCCGTACGGGGATAAAGGCAATATTCGTCATTGTTCCTCTTTGATTGATTGAATAACTTGTTCGTCGGTAATTATATTTAATTCTTTAAAAAAAGGCAAGTATTTATCATTATCGGATGTGATAAAATATTTGATTTTTTCTTTTGGAATGGCAAAAAAGACACT
>JAFTHM010000120.1 GCA_017457425.1 Alphaproteobacteria bacterium | reverse complement strand
GATGGCCAACAAATGAAAAAGGAAGATTGGCTGTTTTATTTGCGTGCTGTATCTTGCAAAATATTAAATAAAAATAAGGATATATTTATCATATTTAATGCATTTAATGAACCAATAAAATGGACACTTTCACTGGAAAAAAGTCAGAAATGGCATTTGATTTTAGATACATCCGATACCTTAAAAAAAGAGAGTGTGTTTTCTGAGGTAATGGCACCGGCTTGGAGTGTATTATTTTTTGAGCAGGAGGATAAATGAGCTATAATACCAACTTACTGAATGAATTATCCTATAAACTTGGTATATGGTTAGAATTCACCGATTACGGCACAAATACAACTTATGTGGCTGATGTCAAATCAAAAAAAGCCTTGTGTAAAGCGCTTGGATATCCGGCCGATACAAATGAACAGGTGCAAGCGTCCTTAGATAAGTATAAAAAAGCCTCTTTTGCGGATTTTGTTCCCTTTACACGAGTGGTTCAAGAATGGGAATTAAAACCATTTCAAGTTGAATTTGTGGTTGAACAGAGTATGCAAAATGCTATTTTGTCATGGGTATTGACACGTGAAGATGGCACAAATGAAACGGGACAATTAAATGTGGCTGAAACGGATTTATTGGACTCATTGATTATTGGGAAAAAAACATATCAAACACGCCGGTGTCAATTTGTGTTAGAGGCACCTTTAGGATATCATAATTTGTCCTTCTTACTGAATGGTGAAAAGACAGATACCAATTATCAAACAAAGTTGATTGTCGTGCCCCAAACTTGCTATATGCCCGAAAAATTACAGAGCGGTCAACGGGTATGGGGTTTCCCGATACAATTATATGCCATGAAATCCAATCGTAATTGGGGAATGGGTGATTTTACGGATTTGAAAAATTTTGCCCCGATTGCCGAAGAATTGGGGGCTTCGTTGGTCGGCATTAATCCGGTTAATGCTCTGTTTTCCGATAATCCGGAAGATGCCAGTCCGTATTGCGCGACCTCTCGGGTCTTTTTAAATCCGTTGTATATTGATACGGATGCCGTTCCGGAAGCCAAGGATAATCCGGCCTATGCAGAGTATAAAAATTCAGCTCGCTTTTCTGAGTTGTTAAATCAAGCTTGCACCTCTCAAACCGTTTTATATAAACAAGTGGCCGAAATGAAATTCGGTGCTTTGGATATCTTATATAAAACGTTTAAAACGGTTCACTTGGATAAAGACGGCCATGCTTTGACGGCCCGAGGCTCCGCCTTTAAAGATTTTTGTCATAATATGGGGGAAAAACTGACGAATTATGCTATTTTCCAAGCGGTTCGTGATGTGCGTACTAAAAATGGAAAAGGTGCAGATTGTTGGTGGAACTGGGGAAAAGGATTTGAAACACCGAAATCGCCTAAGGCTCAAGAATTTAAAAATGAACATGCCGATTTGATTTATGCGATAAAATATCAACAATTTTTGGCCTTTGAACAATACCGTGAAGCCGGTGATATGTGTAAAGAATGTGGACTATCTGTCGGCTTATATACGGATTTGCCCGTTGGAGTGGGGGCCAACAGTTCGGAAGTATGGTCTAATCAAACACTCTTTTTAAAAGATGTTTCTGTAGGGGCTCCACCCGATTCGTTTAATAAAAAAGGCCAAGATTGGTCTTTATCCGGATTTAATCCATATGAACTGAAAAAAAGTGGGTATGATTTGTATATTCGGACGATTGCTGCCGCTATGAAAAATGCCGGTGCCGTTCGGATTGATCATGCGTTTGGGCTCAGCCGATTGTTTTATCGTGTGAAAGGGGGCAGTGGGGCTTATTTAGCTTATCCCTTTAAAGATTTTATGGGTATTGTGGCCTTAGAATCCGTACGGCAAAAATGTTTAGTTATTGCCGAAGATTTAGGGACGGCTCCAGCCGGTTTCCACGAATTGATGCGAGGGGCTAATGTGTTGTCTTTTGGTATTTTCCATTGGCAAAAAAATTGGGATGGCTTTATTGCACCACAAGATTATAACCACAGGTGTTTAATTTCATCCGGTACGCATGATTTGCCAACTTATACGGCGCTGTGGAAAGGATTGGATTTAGAACTGGCCAAAAAAATGAAAACAATATCGGCCGAACAGTACAAAATGCATAAAGAAAATAGAAAGGTTGAACGAACCCAATTTGTTAAGGCATTTTTGTCTCAATCCTTACCGATGGATGATAGGGGGCAAACTGAAGAGATTATGGCCGGACGCATTGTTCCCAACTGGTTTATTCCGAATTCTTATGCTTATCTAGCCAGATCCAGCAGTATGTTATTGCTGGTGCGTATTGAAGATATCGTGGAACAAGAAGAACAAGTGAATTTACCTGGGACTTATCTGGAATATCCAAACTGGCGATATAAATTACCCGTAGCATTGGAAGAATTGAAAACCGATGCCCGTATGATACAAATTTGTGAGATTATTAATAAAGAAAGACCCAAATAATGATGGAAAAATATGCAAAACAATACGAAATAAAAAGTTATGAATGCGATAAAAACGGTGTGTTGCGTTTAAGAACATTGTTTAACCTGTTTCAAGATATGGCCGATGAACATGCCGATAAAATGGGATTAGGATATCATTTTTGTATTCAAAAACAAATTGGTTGGATAGGGGCCGGATACCATGTTCAAATCAACCGCTTACCGAAATGGGAAGAAACGGTGATGCTCTACACTTGGCCATCAAAGGCCACACCTGTGATGGGGATTCGTGATTTTCAAATGATTGATAGTACAGGGCAGGTGTTGGTGAATGCTTCCAGCCAATGGGTGCTTGTGGATTTAAATCGGATGCGTCCCGTTGCCATAGCCAAATACATTGAGGGATATGAAATTATTGAAGAAAGGGCATTGGATACGACTTTTTCTGCGATAGATGCCATAACGGACGTAAGTGAGACTTGCTTAATTCCGGTGCGTCATGATGATATTGATATTAATAATCATGTGAATAATGCCGTGTATCCGACGCTGTGTCTGGATGGTATTTCTGAAGAATTTTTAAATTCTCATACGTTATCCGAAGTGCAAGTCAGCTTTAAAAAGCCGGCTGTGTTTGGGGATAAAATCTGTTTAAAATCCTCACAGGATGTGTCGCAAACCCATCACCAATTGTTTAATGAAACGGGTGAGGTGGAATTTGCCCGAGTGCGCCTGTCATGGAAGTAAAACTTGATTTTTTTCATAATTTGTGCTATACAACTGCCCACAACGTAAAAAAGGATGAAAAATAATGAAAACAAATGATTTTTTAGATAAAGTTTGTAATGATAAAATCGCCGTTACAGTCTTTTTAATGTGTGGTGTCAAATTGCAAGGTGTTGTTACGGCCCATGATGAAACGGGTGTTTTATTGCGCCGTGATGCCCATACTCAATTGATTTATAAACACGCTATTTCAACCATTATGCCGGTAGAGGCGATTGAGCTTTAGGATTTGAATTTGACCCAAACCGCTGTTGTTTTATTACCATATTCTAAAAACACACCTGATTTACGTGATCCTGAGGCACGCTTAGATGAGGCTGTGTCTTTAACCAAAGCAATTGATCTAAATGTTGTACATAACGAATGTGTCAGTGTACGTGAAATTAAGGCCGGTACTTATTTGGGGCAAGGAACCATTGACCGCTTAGCCGACATTATTGAAAGCGAAAAAGTTGATGTGGTCATTATGGCGTGTCATTTATCGCCCTTGCAACAACGCAACTTAGAAAAGGCATGGAATACAAAAGTTATTGATAAAACGGCGTTAATTTTGGAAATCTTTGGACAACGTGCCAGAACGAAAGAAGGTGTCTTACAGGTAGAATTGGCCCATCTGACTTATGCTCGTTCTCGCCTTGTACGATCTTGGACGCACCTGGAACGTCAACGAGGTGGTGCCGGTTTTTTGGGTGGCCCTGGCGAAACACAAATTGAACTTGACCGTCGGTTAATTGATGAAGATATCGTCAAAATCAAAAAAGAACTGGCCGAAGTTAAAAAAACACGAGAATTGCACCGAAAGGCCCGCAAACGTGTACCGTATCCGATTGTGGCGTTGGTTGGTTATACAAATGCCGGTAAATCCACTTTGTTTAATCGTTTGACACGGGCAGATGTGTTTGCCAAGGATTTATTGTTTGCAACTTTGGACCCAACGATGCGTCAAGTCCGATTGCCAAACGGTCAAAATATTATTTTATCCGATACTGTGGGCTTTATTTCCGATTTGCCGACAGAACTGGTGATGGCTTTCCGTGCGACTTTGGAAGAGGTTTTAGAGGCCGATATTATCGTTCATGTGCGTGATTACTCTCATCCGGATACTGAGGCTCAAAAACAAGATGTGGAGTCTGTTTTATGCGATTTGGGATTATCTGAAACCGTTGAAAACGGTATGTTAGAGGCACTCAACAAAATTGATATGCTGTCAAGTGATGATAAAAAATGTGTTGTTGAAAAATCATCCAGACATACCACAAAGTGGCCGATTTGTGCCAAAACCGGAGAGGGATTAGACGATTTATTGTTGGCGATACAAAATCGGTTAACGGCTGGTTATAAGAAAATTGATATTAAAATTCCGATTGCGGATGGAAAAGGGGTGGCTTTGGCCTATCGTAAAGGACAAGTCGTCAGTAGAGTGGACAGAAATACGTTTATTAAAATGAGCCTTTTGGTTAATCCGATGGATTTGGCCTTATTTGATACATATAGGGTGGGGTAATGGTTAAAAATTTTGCCAGAACGATTGAAGATTTTACATGTGATGTGTGTGGTGCTTTTGTCAAAGGAAACGGCTATACCAATCATTGTCCTCATTGTTTATCCAGTAAGCATGTGGATATTAATCCGGGGGATAGAGCCGCCACTTGTCAAGGAACAATGTATGCCGTTGCTTTAGAATTTAAAGGCTCGGAGCAATATATTGTTCATAAATGCGTTTTGTGTGGCCATACCAGACGAAACAAGGTATCGCCTAATGATAACTTTAATGCCGTTTTAGCGGTATCAAACGGCACAATAGAACAGTATATTGATAAATTAAAAAGACGCCCTAAATAAGCCCATCTCGGCACAACTTTGCATATACCGGTGTATTGAGGTTAAACATTTCAATCAACTCTTTCGGTGTATGTGTTACCGAAATGCTTTTAGCGCTTTCTACCCCATTTTTAATGGTTTTAACCACACTACTGGGTAAATCAGCCCGTCCGATACAAGAAGATAAATAAATAAAACATTCATCATTGTCTTCCAAATATTGTTTAGCCAAATGACGAGCGAATAAATTTAAAGTCAAATCCGCTTTAGTTCCGTCTTTCGTCCACGGACTGCCACCTCCAACCGGACAGGCAGTAGAGTAAAAATCGCATGCCAATTTGCGTCCGGTAATACCGGCATCGGCAATAGAGGAGTGCATGGTATACGTTCCCGTACCATTGATGATAATTTTTTCGGGTTTTTCGCCCAGTGTTTCAATAATAAAATCCGTTAAATCCTGAGGTTTTAACATTGGTACAGCGGCAATGGCCGTTTGAATATGGCCAAGGCTGTCTAGTGTAATTTGTGTTTTGATATCTAAT
>JAFTHM010000119.1 GCA_017457425.1 Alphaproteobacteria bacterium | reverse complement strand
TGCGGGACATTCTTTTAAAACACACATGCCCTGCTCATTTTTATGACGATTCGGACATACATCACAGTTTTCTGCTTGTATCCCTACCTCCTCATCACATGAATGACATCTGCCATCCTCGTCCATCAATGGCTTATCTGCAGGACAAGGCAGGACACACGCTAAATTACTCTGCTTATCTTTAAACACTATCCGATTAGGACAAATTGAACAGTCTTCAGATCTTGAAATTGCTACTTTTCTATCTGCATCACATGAATAACAATCGCCATATCCATCCATCAATGGTTTATCTGCGGGACATTTAAAAACACACGCTCCAGTTTGGGCAATGATACGATTCGGACATACCTCACAATTTTCTGCATTTATCCCCCTAACTCCGTTTATTAAAAAGACCAATTCATTAAAACCACATGAATAACAATTACCCCAAGCATCCCTCAATGGTTCATTTGCGGGACATTCTTTTAAAACACACATGCCCTGCTCATTTTTTATCCGATTAGAGCATACATCACAGTTTTCTGTTTCTATCCCAAAAGAATAATCACACGAATGACACCTGCCATCCTCGTCCATCAATGGCTTATCTGCGGGACATTTTAAAACACACTTTCCATTTTTGGCAACGATACGATTCGGACATACATCACAGTTTTCTATTTCTATCCCCTGCTCCGTATCACATGAATGACACATTCCATCTTTAGCAACGATACGATTCGGACATACATCACAGTTTTCTATTTCTATCCCCTGCTCCGTATCACATGAATAACATTCGCCATTCTCATCCATCAATGGTTTATCTGCGGGACATTTAAAAACACACCGTCCATTTTTAGCAACGATACGATTAGAGCATACATCACAATTTTCTGCATTAATTCTCCATCCATCAGAGCATGAATAACAATCGCCAGAAGCACTTCGTAGTGGTATACCTGCGGGACATTCTTTTAAAACACACATGCCCTGCTCATTTTTTATCCGATTAGAACATACCTCGCAATTTTCTGCATTTATCCCCCTCCCCTCATCACATGAATGACACCTGCCATCCTCGTTCCTCAATGGTTCATCTGCGGAACATTTTAAAACACACCATCCATTTTTAGCAACGATACGATTAGGACATACCTCACAATTTTATGTGTTTACCCTAAAAGAATAATCACCTGAATAACAATAGCCAAAAGCACTTCGTAGTGGTATACCTGCGGGACATTCTTTTAAAACACACATGCCCTGCTCATTTTTTATCCGATTAGGACATACCTCACAATTTTCTGCATTTATCTCCCTCCCCTCATCACATGAATGACACCAGCCATTCTTGTCCCTCAATGGTTCATCTGCGGAACATAATATCTTCGGCAAAAATATCACATCCGCCCAAGCAGGTGCACAAAATAAACAAATGAATAAAAAACCGAATAAACGCATATGTATCCTCCATAAAAACTTATTAATTTGAAAATACTACTTAATATCCTTAACTGTCAATAAAAAAACGCTCTTAATTCCTTAAGAGCGTTTTCAAAAAGTCAGATTGTTAAAATCTTATTTTTTAAAGCGAGCAAAAATGTCGCGACCGGCAAATTTGGCTGTGCTACCCAATTCTTCTTCAATACGGATGAGTTGGTTATATTTTGCCAAACGATCGGAACGAGACAAAGAACCTGTTTTAATTTGACCACAGTTCGTTGCCACAGCGATATCGGCAATTGTGGCATCTTCCGTTTCACCACTGCGGTGAGACAACACGGCTGTGTATCCGGCACGGTGAGCCATATCAACGGCTTCCAAAGTTTCTGTCAAGGAACCAATTTGGTTCACTTTAACCAAGATGGAGTTAGCCACTTGTTTTTCAATACCCATGCTGAGGCGTTTTGTGTTGGTTACGAACAAGTCATCACCGACCAATTGAATGCGACCACCCAATGTTTTTGTCAGCATGTCCCAGCCTTCCCAATCGTCTTCGGCCATACCGTCTTCAATGGACATAATCGGGTATGTATTGACCAAATCTTCATAGTATTTGACAAGTTCGGCATTTGTTAAAACTTTGCCTTCACCTTCTAAGTGATATTTACCGTCTTTGTAGAATTCTGAAGATGCGGCATCCAAAGCAATCACAACATCATCACCCGGTTTATAACCTGCTGTTTCAATGGATTTAACAATGAAATCCAAAGCTTCTTTAGCAGAACCGATAGCCGGAGCAAAACCACCTTCATCACCAACGTTTGTATTCATACCCGCCTTTTTCAGGTTAGATTTTAAAGCTTGGAACACTTCGGCACCCATACGGATAGCTTCGGAACATGAGCTGGCACCAACCGGCATAATCATGAATTCTTGGATATCAATTGGGTTATCGGCATGTTTACCACCGTTTAAAATGTTCATCATCGGAACCGGTAATGTATGAGCCAAAGTACCACCAATGTAGCGGTATAACGGTAAACCGGCAGAATCGGCAGAAGCTTTAGCAATTGCCAAAGAAATACCCAAAATGGCATTAGCACCGAAACGACCTTTGTTTTCTGTACTGTCTAATTCAATCATAGCACGATCAACTTCGATTTGTTCAGCGGCATCCATACCAACGATTTCATCATACAATTCTGTGTTAACGGCGTTAACAGCCTTTTGAACACCTTTACCGCCAAAACGGGATTTATCACCGTCACGCAATTCTACGGCTTCATGAGCCCCTGTGGAAGCCCCACTCGGAACAGCGGCACGACCGAAAGAACCGTCATCTAAAACGACGTCCACTTCTACTGTCGGAGTCCCACGGGAATCCAAAATTTCTCTTGCAACCATATCAATAATTTCAGCCATATTTTTTCTCCTTTCACTTATGGTTTATTAAGACTGAATGGCTGTATTTGAACCAGAAACACTAAACTCGTCGCTAACAACGCTCCTCATTAAGTTTATCTGCGTTCAAGTTCTGCCATATTTTTATCCTTTCTATGTAATTATTAAATGACTTTATGCTTGTTTGGCAATCTTATCAAAAGCCATTAAGCGTGTCAAAACTTTTTCCATATCTTTTAGCGGAATCATATTCGGACCATCACTTGGTGCCGTATCCGGCGTTTCGTGCGTTTCAATAAACACACCGGCAATCCCCGTCGTAATGGCGGCATTTGCCAAAACCGGAGCAAATTCACGTTGCCCCCCACTGGATGATCCTTGTCCACCCGGTTGTTGAACAGAGTGCGTCGCATCAAAGACAACCGGATATCCCGTTTGTTTCATAATGGGCAAGCCTCGCATATCCACAACCAATGTATTGTATCCAAAACTGCATCCACGTTCAGTCAATAAGATTTTATCATTCCCCGTACTTTCAATTTTAGCCACCACGTTTTTCATATCCCATGGAGCCAAAAATTGGCCTTTTTTCACATTAATAACTTTACCTGTGCGACCGGCAGCTAACAACAAATCCGTTTGACGACATAAAAATGCCGGAATTTGCAATACATCCATTACTTCGGCCGCCACCGCACATTGATACGGTTCGTGAATATCCGTGAGTACTGCACAACCAAGTTTGGCTTTAATATCGGCAAATGCTTGTAATCCTTTTTCCAATCCCATACCACGAATACCATTCACACTGGTACGATTGGCTTTATCAAAACTAGCCTTAAAAACAAACGGAATACCAAGTTTACTTGTTAACTCCTTCAAGGCACTGGCCATTTCCATACCATGAGCGGCACTTTCCATTTGGCAAGGCCCTGCAATTAAAGCAAACGGTGCCTCATTACAAAAGACGATATCATTTAAGGTTACTTTTTTTTGCATACCTTATCCTCCGATAAAAATTTATTGAGCGGGTTGTTCCGTCGGTTCGGCTGGCGTTTCTGTCGGTTCTGCAGGAGCGACTTCTGCTTCGGCCGGTTGCTCAGCTTGTCCTTCTTCTGGTTGTACAACTTCGGCTTGTTCAGTCGGCACTAATTTAATAGGTTCGGCTTCAATGGCTTGTTTAGCCAAAACAACCAATGCCAAATTAACACCAACGAAAATGGCAAAAGACCACCAAGTTAAACGTGTCAACATATTGCCCGCTTGACGACCGGTAAAGAGGCTATTACCACTGCCACCACCAAGAGCCCCTAAGGCACCACCTTCGGACCGTTGCAACAATACTAAAATTGTTAAAAAAACTGCTAAAATAATATCAATCGCTAATAATACTGAATTCATTTTTTATCCTTTCTTTATAATTGGCTTTCGGCAATGGCCCAAAAATCTTCTACCTTTAAACTGGCACCACCGATTAAGGCACCATCTACATTATCCACAGCCAATAATTCTTTTGCATTAGACGGTTTTACGGAACCACCATACAAAACACGCATACCATTTGCGATGTCTGCACCCAACAAATCCGTCAGTTCTTGACGAATGGCGGCATGCACCTCGGCAACATCCGCTACAGTTGGGGTTTTACCCGTTCCAATTGCCCAAACCGGTTCATAGGCAATAACGCAATTTTCAGCCGTAGCAATCGCCGGAACGGACCCTTTAATTTGGGTAGCGACAACGTCCAAAGCACGGCCTTCATCACGTTCGGCTTCGGTTTCGCCAATACAAATAATGGCACGTAAGCCGGCTTTTATCGCATTTTCAGCCTTAGTTTTTACAACAGCATCTGTTTCACCGTGTAATGTACGGCGTTCGGAGTGTCCGACAATCGCATAATCAGCGCCCAAATCTTTAACCATTTCGGCGGAAACATCCCCTGTAAAAGCACCAAAAGATTTCGGTGCCTCTGCCACATCTTCGGAACCGATTTTTAAACCGGCATGAGGCAAATCACAAACCAATCCCAACAATGACATTGGCGGACAAATGAGCACTTCTATTGGCATATCACCGGCAGTGGCCGTTTTTTCCGCCACCGCTTTGGCCAAAGCCAATCCGTCAGCCTTTAAACAATTCATTTTCCAGTTTCCTGCGATAAGTTTTTGACGCATATTTTCTCCTTTTGTTTTGTTAACTGATTTTTTACTCTTAGCACATTTTCCCCCTCTTTTCAAGCAAGATTTACATCCATTGACAAAAAATCAAGAAAAGCGTATAATATTAAGAGTATTAACATCAAACAGGAGGAGTTTTGATGGAAAATCACAAAACAGATCTTGAAAAGTACGCCTATATTCAGGCCGAAACACCTCTTAAAACACCTCAAGAAACATCTGTGTGGATGATAAAATTATTGTCCAATATGTTCGTTAAATATATTGTTTATAACGATGTTGATCCCGACAAAGAAAAATTAAATTTTCGTATGGCCGATATTAAACATAAATTTGATGGCGATACCATTTTTTCAGCGGCTTTAAAAACCGGTTATTATGAACAAGCCGCTCACTTTATCCACGCCATGAAAACCCATCCGGATTTAAAAGAGGCCTTAAATCTATCTGATGTAAAAACAATTGAGGCTTTAAAAAAACTTTTTGCTCCAACGCCTCTAAAAAATCCTTATAAAAGCCGACCGTCAACTCAAATTGCTGCAGAAAAGGAAAAAGAGCATAAAAAACAAAAACTCAAATATGTTTTAACACGTGTTTTATCACCGCTGACCATTATGCGTGAGTATATGGGACACGAAAACGAAACCGCTTTTTCGGCAGCTGTTAAACTCGGGGATATGCGTAGCGCTTATAAAGCCTTACAAGGTGTACAAAACACATCTCAAGAAGAAATTTTAAAAGAATTAAACATAACGGATGCTGAAACAAAGACACTCTTAAAAAATATCACCCATCCACATGCGACACATAAACACCATCGGATTTTAACGGCAAAATTACAACAAATTCTGACTCAAGCCAACTTTGTAGAACAAATCCGAGATAAACGATTATCTTATCAAGATCGCCAAAATCTGCTTGATGATGACCGTGACATAATGAGCCTTCCTCCGCACACGTCCCCCCCCTCACCGACGTCAACTTCTCCTAAAAACAATGTACCGACTGACCCATTATGGGAATGGGCAAAAAATCAAGGACGCCATAAATGAAAAAAATCATCTTATTTTTAAGCTTATTTTTAATATCCACAGCGGTTTTTGCCATGACTGATAACGCATTAGATATGCGGGCAAAAAAGATGTCCATAGAACAAGCCACCACAAAGGAACAGCTGGTCGCTCAATTGACAAAGGGATTAAAAACAGATGCCGAAAAAGCACGTGTCATTGCCTCGTGGATAGCATATCAAATGGATAAAAACGGATATGAATATGAACAGTTAGTCAAGGCCTCTAATCGCAACAGACCGGCAGAGATAGCACTAGAAAACGACCCGTTTTTAACCCGTATCGGCACCCCATTTGATTTTGCAAAACTGTATGCTGAACTGGCAACTATGGCGGGATTAGAAACCGTCATTATTGATGGATATGCGGGCGACAATGTGCCGTCCAGCCGTTATTCCGGTCATCTGATGCAATCATTGGAACCATCCGTTAATCGTATCCGAGGCGGAACCTATCATTTACAACGATACGAATCGGCTTGGAATGGTGTTAATATAAACGGCAAATGGCAACTGGTAGACACTTACTGGATGTCTAAAACCAATAAAATGATTGGGCAAGATTTAACATCTCATCAAATGATGAAAGAATTACAAAAAAGACAACGCCGTCTGCCATCTGCCTCTCAACTGTCGGCTAACAAACGGATTGATGATGATTACTTTTTTGCCAAACCACGAAATTTTGTCAAAACCCACTTTCCGTTAGATGCCAAATGGCAATTATTACCCGTCCCAACCACTTGGACCAGTTTTACAAAATAAAAAAAACAGCCCCGAAAAAGGCTGATTTAAAAACTGGTGGAGATAGGGGGGATCGAACCCCCGGCCTCTGCATTGCGAACGCAGCGCTCTCCCAGCTGAGCTATATCCCCAAAGGCAAGGTTGTTATACGCCAATATTTTTCACTTGTCAAGAAAAGATTTTTCGGCTAGTGTACCAAATATGAAAAAAGTAATTATTATTTTATGCATTATCGCAGCATTAGGTTTGGGGGCCTTATGGGGGGTTAAAATGGCTTTGATGCCTATTTTAACCGGTACATTAAACACATATGTTAAAAAAGTTGATACGCCTTACCTAACCATTCGGTTTGACAAAGCCGAAGATACGTGTTGGCTGAGACCATGTTTACAAATTCAAAATTTATATATTCGGGTATTAGATAAAGAATTTAACGGCGGTACAATTGCCGTTGAAGTTCCGTATAAATGGCCAATTGGGGTTGATATTAAATCGGTGGAAACAAATACTTCAGATATTACCATCAATGCATCGTTTAATGATAATAAACTGAATGTGCAAAATTTAAATATGAAATCGGGGGACTTTTCGGCTGACGTGAATGGATGGCTTGATACACAAACACTCAAATTTAATGCCGATATGAACACACAAAATTTGGCCCGTTTTTTAAAACCTTATATTCCGCAAAATATGGATTTTATCAGCAATCTGTTTTTATCTAACGGCCTACAAAATTTAAAACTGGCAGATAAAGACGGTTGGCTGACCATTGGCGGTTTCCCTGTATTTCCATTGGATATGAATACCTTATCCGGATTTTTGAATCCGAACACGAACAGAGAAAACTTTAATACGTTTGTATCACCCCCCGCCGATTTAAATTTAAATGAGTTGGGAAATTTATTAAACTCAATGCTTAAATAATTAAAATCCCCACCGTTAAAGTGGGGAAGTAATTTACTCAGCTGGCGCATCCACACACCTACGTCCATCTCCTTCAGCGGAGGTGTCTTTGACTTGACCGGAGGGACATAGTGGACACCATCCAGCTCGGTCATTACCCCCTTTAGCAACATTGTAATACCGATTTGGACATTTATCACATTCAGTTTTTGAGGATTTTTGTTCTAGCTCGTATGTGCATTCACGGCAAAAACTATGATTGTCATCGTGAAAAGTCCAAAATTGACCTGTACCACATTCGCAAGCTGTCCCAGTGGTATTTTTACGGCTATCTGTTCCACGGTTCGCACAATTAGTACACAATCCCGTATTTGACGTACCATTGGCATCTTTGGGATAAAAGATAACTGTATTGTCATTATATTCCATAATTTTTTCACATTCTTCCTTAGAAACATCATCTAAATAACCAAAGTTTTTAGCCGAAAAACAATATCCAGCAGCATGGACAACTCCGTCCACTTGCCCACATCGTTCTTGACAAAATTCCGGCGTTGTTTTAATTTTCCAACCACTAGCGCATGTAAAACATTTATTATTACCACCCGAATGGAGAGCGTATCACCACAAGGTATTATCACATCTATAACCATCTTCTTTTGTGGAATTATGATTATAGATTAACTCGTTGCATTTTATACATTGTCCAGTAGATAGTAATATAT
>JAFTHM010000118.1 GCA_017457425.1 Alphaproteobacteria bacterium | reverse complement strand
TCCTAGTTTACGAGTCGGTAGCGCTGTGGCAGAGGGATTTCAAAAAATAACGCATAATGTACCGATGTTATCACTTGGGAATATTTTTGAAGTCGCAGAAATTGCCGATTTTGTGGATAAAATTCGTCGTTTTTTGGGATTGCCCGATACACAGGAAATTGAATTTGTCGCAGAACCCAAGATTGATGGTCTGTCTTACAGTGCGATGTATCATAATGGTGTTTTTGAAACAGGGGCAACACGAGGAGATGGAACCGTTGGGGAAGATATTACCGCGAATTTGAAAACCATTGACCAATTGCCGAAACGTTTTTCGGGGGGCGATAATTTGTTTGCGCATCCCGTTCCAAAGTGGTTGGATGTACGAGGGGAAGTATATATGTCAAAGGCCGATTTTTTGGCGTTGAATAGCGAAGCCGAAAAAATGGGGAAAAAACTGTTTGCAAATCCCAGAAATGCGGCAGCCGGTTCTCTCAGACAATTAGATGCGTCAATAACAGCCACCCGTAAACTCAGCTTGTTCAGTTATGCTTATGGTTTTTTAGAGGGGCAAAAATGGTCTTCTCATTGGGATTTTTTAACTTCTTTAAAGGGGTGGGGCTTTCCGGTCAGTTCCGATATCAAATTATGTAAAAATACTCAGGAATTGACTGATTATTACACCGATATGATGGCCAAACGGGCGGATTTACCGTACGATATAGACGGCGTGGTGTATAAGGTCAATGATTATGCCTTGCAAGAACGACTGGGGTTTATTACCCGATCTCCCAGATGGGCAATTGCTCATAAATTTCCGGCAGAACAAGCTATTACCCGATTGAATGCTATTCGGATACAAGTTGGTCGGACAGGGGCTTTGACACCGGTGGCCGATGTAGAACCTATCAATGTTGGGGGTGTGATTGTCAAACATGCAACGCTACATAATGCCGATGAAATTGCCCGAAAAGATATTCGTGAAGGCGATATGGTCGTGATACAACGGGCCGGTGATGTGATACCACAAATCGTTGACGTATTAACGGATAAACGACCGGAAAATTCAAGACCATTTGATTTCCCAACGGTATGCCCGATTTGTGGGTCGGCTGCGGTTAAAGAGGGCGATGATGCGATTACTTATTGTACCGGTGGCTTAGGGTGTCCGGCTCAGGCATTGGAAAGTTTAAAACATTTCGTGTCAAAATCGGCTTTGGATATTGACGGGCTTGGAGCTAAAAATATTGAATTGTTTTTTGAACTTGGATGGATAAAAACGGCTGCCGATTTATTTGACCTGCCTCAAAAATATGCAGATGAATTGCGTATGCGTGACGGATGGGGGGCAAAGTCCGTAGAGAATTTAACCGAAGCATTAAATAAAGCCAAAAGCGGTGTGGCCTTAGATCGTTTTATTTATGCCCTTGGTATTCGTGAAGTGGGTGAAGCAACGGCTCGGTTATTTGCTAAAACTTTTGGGGTATGGGATGTGTTTTTTGATGCCGTTCGGAGCGAAAACGCCTTTGACGTGTTGCAACATATTGAAGGGGTCGGTCCGGTGATGGCGCAGTATGTCGTGGATTTTTTTGCCGAAAGTCATAATTTAACGCAAATTCATCGGTTGGTGGAACTTGTACAGATAATGCCTTATGAAAAAGATGCAGAAAAACAAACCTTTTTTTCCGGTAAAACGGTTGTTTTTACGGGTACCTTGACCACAATGACACGGGCGGAAGCTAAAGCTAAGGCGGTATCGGCCGGTGCAAAAGTTTCGGGGAGTGTATCGGCTAAAACGGATTTTGTTGTGGCAGGGGACTCTGCGGGTAGTAAGTTAAAACAAGCGCAAAATTTGGGTGTTCGTGTTTTATCTGAAAAAGAATTCCATCAGGTACTTGACGAAGACTTTAATTATCAGTATGATGAAAATTAAGTGATAATAAGGGGATGTCAGAATGAATTACGATCCAAATGACTTATTGAGTCAGATTTCAGCTCAAGATGAAGTGGTGGAAGATACACCGAAAAAGAAAAAACATCGGTCTATTTCAATTGATTTTGCCGTTTTGTTTATGAAATTAACGTTTGCGTTTGATGAGGTAAAACGCAAATATAATTTCTTGTTTTCTTTCTTGGGGTGGTTGTGGGCCGTTTTTATGGTTTTGGTCTATATTGGCGGTTTGGCCATGGTCGGTTTGTTGGGATACAGCTATCTGACCTTTCCGGACAAAGTGCATAACACACTGATAACGCAAGGGATTATTACAAAAGGGTATGAAGTTGAAAATATGTCTTTGTCCAGAATTGAACTGAAAAATTTAGAGGATAAAGACGGTACTTATTCCATCAAAAAAATGGTTATTCATTCAACGTTTGCCGATTTTATACGAGGGCGCGTTAAATCGGTTGAATTAGATGGTGTTAAAATTAAAATCAGCGAAACGGAAAAGGGACTAAATTTGGGTAAATTACCCGAGGCCTTGATTACGCTGAATCAAAATCCCGCCTTGCATCGTATTAAGGTCAATAATTTGCAGGTAAATAATGCTGAATTATCGGTAGATGGTAAGAACTTCAGTATTCCGGTTTCTTTTCATTTAACGGGGATATATTCAAATGAATCCAAAATTACAATGACCTTATTTACCCGTAAGGATGCCTTTAAAATGGATGGGGTGCTCTCTATTACGGGAACGGCTCAAAAAATGGAATTTGCTTTAAAAATTAATAATGGTACATTGGAATTGCCGGGGCGGACACCGGAAAACATCTCCGGTGAAATCAACCTTTCTACTCAAAAAATGGAATTAACTAAGGCCAGTGGGCATTTGAAGTTGTCTTACGGCAAAAATTTAAAAGAGTTAAATGGGTCCATGAACAGTAGTAAAGGGGGCTATGCCGGTAATATATCAATGAGTATTACTCAGGGCAATTTAAACGGTCAAAACGTGCAATCTCATTTGGCGGTAGATTTTTCCGAATTAAATTTTGAGTCGCTGTATCGGTTTACCACGAAAAAACCGTTGAAAGTGAAAATGCGTTCTTTTAAATTGCCACGATTTGATTTGGCAAATTTAACGGCGACTTTAAATGGAACATTGATATGCGATAGATTGGATTGTTCCTATCAAGTCAGTTCATCATCACCTGTTTTTGTAAAAGATATTAATGCCGTATTTGAAGGAGAAACGATTAAATCAACGGAAGAATTTAATTTTACCTTGATGCCAAATAAAAAAACATCCTTATCCTATAAAAATGGTGAGTTTGATTATGATTTAAAAGTTCAAAATGTGTTGTTTTCCGGGTATCGGAATATGTCCTCTATGCCGATATCGTTATCTGCTTCGGCAGCTGAGGTATTAGGGGCTTACTATACAAATGGCAAACCTCAACATATGAAAATCAGTGCCCAAAAAATGAATATTTCTACACCGGAAATTCGGTTGTCAAATGCATCGTTTAAGCGGGATGATATGTTTAATGAATCCTCTAAACTCAGTTGGACGGCAGAAGAAGCTGAAATTTTACAAAATGATGTATTAAAAACACCATTTAAGGTATCCTTGGAAAAAACAGGGGGCGGTTTGGAAACTAAAGCGAATATCGTTATTGATAATGTTATCAATGTCTCGTTTGCGGGTGTTTCTCGGTTATTAACGGGTGAATTTAACGGTAATTTGTATGTAAAAGAGTTTAATTTAGCCTCTTTAAAAACGCCACTTTCTGATATGTCGTCATTGTTTGTCAATGGGATGACAAATTTATCCGGTAAGGTAGCTCTGGTTGGTCGGATTTATTTGAAGAATAGTAAACAAATTGCCGGTCCGATGTTTGTGTCATTAAAAGATGTCGGATTTTCAAAAGGTGATATAAAAGTATCCGGATTAAATACGGTCTTATCTTTACAAACATTGGTTCCGTTGGTAACGGCGGCCAATCAAAGTGTCTTTATTTCGGATATTTCCGGTATATTGCCAATTCAAAATGTACTGGCGGATATTAAATTAGATAGCCAATTTTTAAGAGTTTCATCGGCTCAAATGGCATTAGGAGGGATGACCTTAATGGCAGATTCGGTGATATTACCGTTAAAAGCTAATTCATCTTTGTTAAACTTTAAAAATTTGGCTGTTAATTTATCCGATTTAGTACCGTATGTGAATTTATCTGGTGCTAAGGTATCTGGTAAGGGGAGCATGCAGGTATCATTAGAAATGAAAGATGATAAAATCTTGATAAAAGATGGGGAATTTAAAGTATTAAATGCCGATGTGTCATTAAACGATGCGGATAAGGCACTTAAGTCATATTTTGAAAATGCGTCTTCTTATGTTATTCGCAGTGGTAATATCTTTATAGATTCGGAAGAGGCCGATAATACGTTGAATTTAAGTTTGTCATTAGATGGGCGTGTGCAACCGTCTGCTAAGATGAAAAATGTTCGCAAACAATTAAATCAAAAACCGGCCGATTTAATAAAACCAATGCCACGTATGGCTGTGCCGGAGGATATTATACGTCGTCAGGAAATTGTAGTGCATTAAAGATTTGGTTGAAAAGGGCGTTTAAACGCCCTTTGATATTTTTGAGATAACACTTGCAAAATAAACGTATTATGATAATATAATATGTATGACAAATCCGAATGAGTTATTACCCACGCAAACTGATTGTCCGCCGGATTGCCCGTTTTTGAGCGGTCGTCATTTTTTACCCGATATTTTGCCACATTTTTGCGATAAATTTGATGTTTTTTTGGGGGCTGATTTGGGAGGGCGAATTGCTCGGTATCCGGCTTGTCGATTGCAACCCGAAAATATAGTGGATGAGGGATTGTCATTAATCGGTGCTTATACTTTAACACATTTATCTATTGAGGATACCAAAGAGGCTTTTTTGAAACTATCGCCGTTTTTTCAGCGGATGTTTGTTGAGGTTGTACGCAAAACAGGCCGACAAATTGCCATTGCTTATGGTATGTCGGCTTCGGCCGATACGTTGATGGCCGAAACGCTTAAGGAATATAAACAGGCTAAGGATTGGTTGGGATCTCCCGAATTAAAGGATTTTAAAGGGGTTTTAGCTTCTTTGGGGGATTTCGCACCGGAAGTATTAACCCGTCAAACAAAAAATTTATTGGAAAATTTATTTCAGGTGTTGGATAAATCCGAACGAGCGATGTTAAAAAATTTAATGCCGACCAAAGGGGCGGCAGAGGCTTTTTTAGAACAATTTCATACTATTCCGAAAGATCTGAGTTTGCTGAAAAATTTCAGACATAT
>JAFTHM010000117.1 GCA_017457425.1 Alphaproteobacteria bacterium | reverse complement strand
AAGGTTGTAAATTTTTAAACTTTTTTTAGACAATTTCTTGATTTATTATTAAAAAATTAACTTTTTTATGGCATTTTTTTATTATGAAAACACAAAAATATCTTCTATCACAAAAACGACCGTTTTTGTAGGTGATAAAATATCCTTGCAATCCGTTTTAAAATATGGCACAATGAATAAAAATTTAGAAGAAAGGATACCTATGTTTTTTTCTAAAAAACCACAAAA
Source organism: Alphaproteobacteria bacterium (assembly GCA_017457425.1). Classification (GTDB taxonomy): domain Bacteria; phylum Pseudomonadota; class Alphaproteobacteria; order CAAHEQ01; family UBA3637; genus UBA7488. The sequence goes on along the minus strand of JAFTHM010000117.1, from coordinate 14,968 downwards.
TTTAAATGATCAACAAACCGGTAGTGTTTCTTTGGAAACAACACCGAAGGCCGAACCACAACCTATACCGACAGCTCAACCGGCTCCGAGCACGGCTGTTTCTCAACCAGTTCAACCGGCCCCGGCACAGGCATCAACGTCAACACCGGCCCCCTCAACTGCACCGGCCAGTGTTTATGCTAGACCAGCACAACCAACACCTGTAAGCACGCCTGAGACAAAGCCGGCTCCGACCTTTAAACTAACGCAAGCAAACGTAGCGGCAACGGCATCGGCTGATGTGCAAAAGATTTTGGAAAAAATGAAAGCTCCGACGGCTACCAGTAAAACCGTTTCACCGCATGTCATTAAAGTGCCCTCTTTAAATTCCATTTTCTTCCCCGATTTATGGTTAACTCCGGAAGGGGTTATGTTCATTCGTGATGAACGCACAAAATTTGCTTTGGTTCCATTACAAACAGATGACCAATTGGATTTTGAAAAGGCCTTAGAGCAAGGGTATACTGGGTCAAGCAGTTATGCTTTAAAATTTGCCGGCGAATCGTATCGTGTGGAACGTGTCGTTACAACAACCGGTGTTCAATATAACTGCCGTAAAATGCCTCGCAGCACACCGGATATTTATGATTTAGGATTGCCAGAACCGGTTATTAATTATTTAGTTGGGTTGGCTACCGAATCCGGATTGATTTTAATGGGTGGTCCGACCGGTATGGGTAAAACAACCACTTGTTCAGCTTTGATTAAAAAATATTTGGAAAATGAAGGTGGATTCTTATATACCGTTGAAGATCCACCAGAAATGCCTTTAGACGGTTTATATCCAGCCAAAAATGGTGGATTGGGGCTGTGTAAACAAACGCCAATTGAAAATGAACGGTGGGGAGATGGGTTGAAATCTGCTTTACGTTCAAAACCTCGTTATATCTTAGTAGGTGAGATTCGTACACCAGAAACGGCTTCTCAAGCTTTGCGTGCCGCTACTTCAGGCCACTTAGTTATTTCAACCATTCACGCCAACTCTGTTGAAGATGCATTAAATTCGGTTATTAAATATGCGACCGCCGCCGGATTGCAAGAATCGCTGGCAGCTGACTTGTTAGGACGTGGTATTTTAGGCGTTGTTCATCAAAAATTAGAAGGTATCCGCGTTTTAAAACCGGTTATCAGATGTGCTTTTGCCAATCCGAATCCAGCAGCCGCCGATCAAATGCGTATGATTATCCGTGACGGAAAAATCAACTTGTCCACTTTGATGGAAATGCAAGAAACAAAACTTAATCAAGGAAAACCATTATTTAAGGAAATTGAATAATCGTTTTTACCGTTATGAAAATACCCCGAAATCGGGGTATTTTTTATATTGTTTGTTTTGTTTTAATGAAGCTGTCTTTTAACAATTGTTTTGTATAAGGATGTGCCGGATGATTAAAGAGTTGACCGGAAAATCCTTGTTCAATAACTTGACCGTCTTTCATCACCACTATATCATCAGATAACGACCGCACCACTTTCATGTCATGCGAAATAAAGATATAAGCTAACTTTAATTCTTTTTGCAATATTGTTAACAGCTTAATTAATTGCCGTTGCGTTTGAATATCCAAAGATGAGGTTACTTCATCCAACACCAAAACAGACGGCTTTAAAATTAAGGCTCTGGCCAAGGCTACCCGTGTTCGTTGCCCCCCTGACAAAGCATGGGGATGTCTGTTCATTAAACGAATAGGTAAATCAACCAACTTTAATGTTTCTATAACTTGTTCTTTAACATTTGGCACTTTCCGAATTTTAAGTCCTTCCCCAATGATATCCGCCACCGTCATGCGTGGATTAAGTGAAGATGCCGGATCTTGCAAGACCATTTGAATATGACTACGAGCTTGGCGCAAAGCTCGTCCAGATAAAGAAAAGAAATCCTGCCCCTTAATAATAACCTGCCCCGTTGCTTCAATTAACCGTGTTAATCCTTGGGCCAGTGATGATTTACCCGATCCACTTTCACCAACGATACCGATTGTTCGCCCCGGCTGGACGGAAAAAGAGACATTCTTAACAGCGTGGAACCGGTGATAAAACACATTTAAATTTTTCACCTCAATTGCCGGAGTTTGCAATGGCTGACGGGGTGTATGCCGAATCCATGGATAAACTTTATCCGGTATATCCGTTGTTGAAACTTTTCCTTGTCTCATAACATAAACTCTATCGGCAATTTGCCCAACAACATCTAAATCATGGGTAATGAATAAAATGGCCAAATTCAACTGTTTTTGTAATCGTTTTAACAAGGCCAAAATTTGAGCTTGAACCGTTACATCCAAAGCCGTTGTCGGTTCATCAGCAATTAATAATTCCGGACGACCGGCCAAAGCCATCGCAATCATAACACGTTGCCGTTGACCACCGGATAATTCATGAGGATATGATTTGTAAATACGTTCCGTATCGGTGAGTTCAACCTGAGCCAGTAAATCCAAAACGGCCTGTTTTGTTGCCGGTTGCTCGGTCATTTTTAACACCTCAGCAATTTGTTTTGCAACCGTATGAAGCGGATTTAAAGACGTCATCGGTTCTTGAAAAATCATGGCGATTTTTTTGCCACGTATCAGACGCATTTTCTTTTCAGAAAAGTAAGCAATATTTTTCCCATCAAACATCACTCGGCCATGTACTTTAGCTTCTTCTTGCAACTTTAAAATGCTCATAGCTAACGTTGATTTTCCGGAACCGCTGGAACCAATCAAGGCGACTAATTCACCGGCCTCTATATGCATGGTAGCACTTTTAACCGGCATAAAATTTTCAAAACGCACCCGTAAATTTTTAATTTCCAATAAACTCATGCGTTCTCCTTTTTATGTGGGTCAAAAGCATCCCGAACACCTTCGCCGACAAAAACCAATAAAGACAATAAAATCGTTAAAGTAAAGAAAGCGGTTAATCCCAACCAAGGGGCATTTAAATTTTCCTTACCTTGACGAATTAACTCACCTAAACTGGGTGTCCCAACCGGTAAGCCTAATCCCAAAAAGTCCAAGGCCGATAATGATACAATGGCGCCTGCTAACATAAACGGTACATAGGTAATTGTTGCCACCAAAGCATTGGGCAAAATATGCTTTAACATCACTTGAAAATCCGTTAAACCTAACCCTTTAGCCGCCTTCACATAATCAAGGCCACGTGTACGTAAAAATTCGGCGCGCACGACACCGGTCAACGAGGTCCAACTGAACAACAATAAAATCAATAAAATGGACCAAAAACTAGGCGCAATTAAACTGGAAATAATAATTAAAATAAATAATTGCGGTAAAGACCCCCAAATTTCCAAAAATCGTCCGATAAATAAATCCGTTCGGCCACCGAAATACCCTTGAACGGCACCGACAAAAACGCCTATCACAGATGACAAAGCCGTTAAAATAAATCCGAAAATAAGTCCCAGACGAATTGCATAAATCAAACGAGCCAAAACATCTCGGCCTTGATCATCGGTACCGAGCCAGTGTTTCGCAGATGGTCCACTAGGTACCGGTTCATTAGAAAAATAATCCACCGTATCATAATACCATTCAATAATCGGCATAATCATCCAACCGTTTTTATTAATTTCATTAACGGTAAAAGCATCTTTAAAATCGGCCTCAGTTGGTAAATTTCCACCTAACTCTTCATCCGAAACAAATTGAAGCATGGGAAAATGCCACTGGCCTTTATAAGAAACAATCAACGGTTTATCATGGGCAATAATCGGAGCCAACAAACTGAATACCAATAAAATACACAAAATAATCCATGAGGCATAAGCACGCTTATTGGATTTAAAAATACGTATATAACGACGACTTACTTTTGGTATCATTTCAGCCTCTTTTCAAAATGAATTCTTGGGTCAACCAACGTATACACAAAATCGCTGATAAGATTTAAGACCAACCCTAATAAGGCAAATAAATACAATGTACCAAACACAACCGGATAATCACGATTTTGAACAGCCTCAAAGCCTAATAACCCTAGACCATTGAGCGAAAAAATAACCTCTATCAAAACCGAACCAGTAAACAACATGCTGACCAACATTGCCGGAAAGCCAGCAATCACAATTAACATCGCATTACGGAATACATGCCCGTATAAAATTTGACGATTACTGAGGCCTTTTGCCCGAGCCGTTCGCACATAGTTTTTACTGAGTTCTTCCAAAAAGGCATTCTTTGTTAAAAAACATAATCCGGCTAATCCGCCAACCGTCATCGCAATCACGGGCAACGTCAAATGCCACAGGTAATCCAAAATCTTTTTGCCCCATGATAATTGTTCCCATCCGTCCGAGGTTAACCCTTTCAGTGGGAACCAACTGAGGTACCGGCCACCGGCAAAAATAATAATCAAGAAAATAGCCAATAAAAATGCCGGTACAGCATAACTGACCGTTAATCCCCAACTGGTTGCCACATCAAATTTTGACCCGTGATTAACCGCTTTTTTAATGCCAAGCGGTATCGCTATTAAATAAATCAACAACGTGGAAAATACACCCAAAGAGATTGACACCGGCATACGTTCTAAAATTAAATCAATAACGGTTTTATCTTGATAAAAGCTTTTACCGAAATCAAAAACGGCATAGTTTTTAATCATAATCCAAAACCGTTCCAAAGCCGGTTTATCAAATCCAAATTGTTTGGTTAATTCGGCCCTGAGTTGTTCGTCTAACCCTTGCGCCCCACGATATTTTGATGTATTTGATGTGGTGGGTTGCATACTTTCCAATCCCCCCGCTGTCCCGCTGACACGAGCCAAAGCATCAGAGGGGGCTGTAGCGGTAATTTTCGTCATCATCTGTTCCACCGGACCACCAGGGGCCAGTTGCACGAACATAAAATTCACCGCCATAATCCCGAATAACGTAATTGGAATAAATAACAATCGTTTTAAAAAATATATTTTACTCATAGCTTTTAATATGGCAAAAATCCATCAAAAATGCAAGAAAAAAGTAAGTCCGAAACAGATTGCCATTCAAACAATAACATACAAAAAAAATCCCCCTTATCGTAAGGGGGAATAAAATATCTGACGGCAATTTATTTCAAAAAGGTGTCAATATCCGCCGGTGTTCCCAATGAAAATACCGGAATATCGGGATATGTTTTTTTCACCAATCCGGCCAAGACCTTACCATTTCCGCATTCCACAAAATGATTGATACCCATATCACCCACCATTTTATGCATAGAATCCGTCCACAAAACCGATCCGGTTACCTGACGCACCAATAATTCCTTAATTTGTTCAGCCTCTTGAACGGGTTCAGCCAACACATTGGAAACAACCGGAACAATTGGATTTTGAAGTGGTGTTTCGGCCAAAACTTCACGCATTTTATCGGCAGCAGATTGCATCAGCGGGCTATGGAATCCACCGGAAACAGCCAGTTTAATGGCTCGTTTAGCACCGGCCGCCTGACATCCGGCCATAACGGCCTCTAAGGCCTCATTCTGACCACTAATTACAATTTGACCCGGACAGTTATCATTTGCCATGACACAAATTTGTCCTTTTAAATCCGTATTCGCAATCACCTCAGCAATTTGGTCTTTTGTAAGTGCCAAAATAGCCGCCATACCACCCACATTTTCTTTGGCAGCTTCGGCCATTGCCAACCCACGCAACCGTAATAATTTAGCTGTATCCGTAATGTTTAAAGCCCCTGCGGCACACAACGCCGTATATTCACCGAGTGAGTGTCCGGCAACACAACCGGCCAATTCAGAAATATTTTTGCCTGTTTCGGATTCCAATACTTTAACGACTGCCATACCGACCGCCATAATTGCCGGTTGAGCATTTTGCGTTTGCATTAATTCATCGGCATCGCCCGAAAACATTAAAGTACTTAATTTTTGACCTAAGGCATCATCTACTTCTTCAAAAACGTGTTTTGCAACGGGAAATGCCTCATTTAAAGCCAATCCCATTCCGATAGTTTGGGACCCTTGTCCCGGAAAAATCAAAGCCGTCGTCATTTTTATCTCCTTTGTTAAATTATCTTTATCGGGGGCATTATACACATTTTTTTTCAAAAAGAAACCATTTTTTTAACTTGTCTAAAGGGGCGTTTTCATATATAGTGTAATCATGTCATTAATAAAATCCATAACCACCGTTGGTGGCTTTACACTTGTCAGCCGACTGGTCGGTTTTGTACGAGATATTTTAATTGCCCGATTTTTAGGGGCCTCTATGATGGCGGATGCTTTTTTTGTTGCCCTGAGATTCCCGAATTTGTTTCGCTCTTTATTTGCAGAAGGTACACTAAATGTGGCGTTTGTTCCGCTGTTTGCCGGAGAACTGCACAGTGGCGGAAAAAAACGAGCGCTCACCTTTGCAAGAGCAACGTTCAGCTTTTTGTTCTATGTGCTGTTGATTTTTACGGTCTTTATGGAAATCTTCATGCCGGCCTTTATGTTCGTGTTGGCTCCCGGATTTGAAGATATTGCCGGAAAATTAGAACTGACAACGCATTTAAGCCGGATTACTTTTCCGTTTTTATTATGTGTATCTTTGGTATCCTTATTATCGGGTGTTTTAAATTCGGTCGGAAAATTTTGGGCAGCGGCCTTCACACCGACATTATTAAATTTAATGATGATTGGAGCATTGTTTATTATTACACCGTTTATCCACAGCGATTTTGCACCGGCCTATGCTCTGGCAATTGGTGTGTGTTTGGCAGGATTTGCCGAACTGATTTTCTTGCTGTATCATATCAAGAAAGCCGGCTTGTTATTCGGTCTTATTGGTCCCGTGCGTGCCTTATTTCATTTATCCAAACGGGTCAAATTATTGCTCAAAAAAATGGCACCTGGGGTATTGGGATCGGGTGTTTATCAAATCAATTTATTTTTAGATACGTTATTCGTTTCCTTTGTCGGGGCCGGTGCGATTTCATGGCTGAACTATGCGCATCATTTATTCCAATTACCCATCGGCATCATCGGGGTTGCCATTGGGACAGCCTTGTTGCCCGTACTGTCAAAACACATTAAAGCTGGCGAAAAACAAGAGGCCAATACTCAGTTGAACCGAGGATTGGAAATATCAATTGCTATGTCATTGGCCTCTATGATTGGACTGGTATTATTAGCACATCCGATTATTGCCGTACTGTTTGAGCGAGGTGCTTTTACCATGACCGATACTGAACAAACGTCAAAGGCATTAATCGTATTTGCGTTCGGATTACCGGCCTATATGATGACAAAGGCGCTATCTCCGTTTTTCTATGCCCGTTCCGATACAACAACGCCGGTCAAAATTGCCGTTGTCGGTGTGATTTTAAATGCTGTACTCGCTCTGTCTTTAATGGGTCCGCTAGGATTTGTCGGGATTGCCTTGGCTACCTCAATTACCGTTTGGGTCAATGCCTTCCAATATATGTGGCGATTAAAAAAACAAGGCGAATTTAAACTGGATACCACTTTCATGTACCGCATTAAACGCATTGGATTGGCCGGATTGGTTATGGCTACCGCTTTATACGGTTGTTTTGCCGGTTTATCAGCCTATACTCCGGCTTGGCAACACGAACACGGGCTATTATCGGTTTTGTATTTAGGCATTTTAATCGGTATCGGTATTATTTCTTTTGGTTGTGTTTTAATTGTAACAAAGGGCATACCGCTACGGGATATCAAATCATTTTTACGCCGTGGATAATTTTGTAAAGGAGGATATATGAAAAAAAGTTGGTCAGTTATTTTAGGAACACTCCTTTTGGGTGGTATCGGATACGGAACATACACTGTTTATCATTGGACAAATGCACCGGAGCCGGCCGTTGTAAAACAAAAAGCCGTCAAAGTTGAACCCAAAAAGAAACAACAAAAAATTATTACACCGGAAGAATTTTGGCAAACCAGTCGGCTATTACCGAATTCCGATATAGATGTCAAAACACTGACAACGACGGAAAAATTAGCCGAAGCATTTGAGGGGCTCTTTTTATATTATATGCCCAAAATTTACGTAGAACGTTTTCCGGATGATTTCGCTACCGAAGGAAACGCCGAATTATTTATTAAAGTTATGATGTCCCTTATTTTACATGAAAATAATATGATTACAAAGGACAGAAAATTTTTAGAATCTCTTAATCAAAAATATTATGCCAAAACACCATGGACTGAGGAGGAAATGGCTCGTTTTAACACTCTGAAACAAACGTACGGCGTAACGGAAGAAAAAATCCCCGAAACACAGTTGGCCGAATTGTTAAAACGTGTGGATATTATTCCGCCCTCTTTAGTGGTTGCTATGGCCGGTGTCCAAACAAATTGGGGGAAAAAATCTTTACAAGCCCCCTTCGGACAAAAAGAATGGATTAATGGTAAATATACCGAAAAACAATTTAATACATTGGGTCAGGCCGTTCATTCATTCATGTTAGAAATGAACACTTTGCCGATTTACTTTGATATGTGGAAACACCGGCAAACATATAAAAATTTGCGTGGCTCATTAGGTGAAAAACTCATCGGCACAGCAGATAATTTTATGCGAGAAAATCCAGCCTATGAACAACAAATAAAACAAGCGTTTAAAAAATTAAACCTGACCATTTTTGACGGGGCTGTTTTATATGAATAAACTCTGTCTTATTTTAACGGGACTGTTATGGTGTCATTCTGTATTGGCCGAACCACTATGGTTAAAAAATGATAGTCGCTCTCATGCTTTTGATGTAGAAATTGCCGACACACCAGAAAAATCAAAACTCGGATTAATGTTTCGAAAACAGTTAGATGCCGACAAAGGTATGCTATTTTTACTTCCCGAAAAACGACACCTGTATATGTGGATGAAAAATACATACATCCCTTTAGATATGCTGTTTTTTGATACAGATGGGAAAATTGTTAAAATTATAGCAAATACAACGCCTCTGAGTTTAAAAATACTCCCATCTGATAATCCTGTCGGTGGTGTTTTAGAGGTTAATGCCGGTACCGCTAAACGATTAGATATTACCGTCGGCGATTATATTGTCAGCGACCGATTGAAATAACGCAAGCTTTATCTACTTCTTTGTTTTGATAAATAATCCTGCACCAATATTTTGGCTTGTTCTTTTTGATTAGATGCCACAAACGTTCTGGCAGCTTGGCATATCGTTTGCCATACCGGATCATTTTTGCGTTGTTCATATGCTGTTTTTATAGCCTCTTTTTTAGCAATAATGCGTTGCCGTCCTTCTTCAATGGCCGCCTCTTGAACTTGTTTAATTTTTAATTGCAATTCTTCCTCAGCACGCAGTTTTACATAAATTAAATCTCTTTTTAAACGTTCTTGAATATCAACCGGCAAATTTTGAATCGCCTCAGCCCGTTTGGCCGCTTCTTGTTGTGCCTGCCATTGTTTACAACTATCCCCTCGTAATTCTTTAAAGGCTTGCTCAGCCGTTTGCCCCTCTTTTAATGGGAAATGAGCCGTATATTCATAAACGTGTCTTCCTTGTCCGGTATCATAATAACCTGAATCCGGCACAAACGTACAAACTTCGGTAAATAAATGTTGTCCCGTTTCGGCATCATACCAATCGCCACTGGAACATTCGTTTTCAATTTCGGCATTAATACACGCAGCTTCATAAGCATGTGGACGGCCCTCGTAATCTTCTTTTTTTATCCAAATATGTTCTTTTTCGTGTGATTTATATATCATCATGGCAAAACTCCTTTAAAAAAATGGATTTCTATAGGCAAATTATATATGAAAAATATCTATGTGTCAAAAAATTTTACTTTACATCTATCATTAAAAATACCGCCAAAACAGGCGGTATTGTCAGTTCACTTATAACCCACGCATTAATAATCTGGATAATCGTTCGGCAAATTTAGCAGGATCTTTAACGGATTCGCCTTCGGCCACCAATGTTTGGTCATATAACACCCAAATACTATCGGTTAAATGCTCGGCCATATCGGCATTATCCAATAAGCCCACCAGTTTATGGATAAGCGGATGACGTGGATTAATCTCTAGAATACGTTCACTGGCAAAGTTAATTTGTTGCCCGTGAGCACGCATCAAGCGTTCCAAATTCATACTCATTTGACCGGCCGGCGTAATCAGGGCAATCGGGCTTTTTGTTAATCTATCCGTAGTCCGAATATCACTGACAGATTCCGCTAAAATTTCTTTCATTTTGGCAATTAATTTATCTGATTCGGATTTTTTGAGCGCCTTTTCTGTTTCTTTATGAACCGGTTTGATTTTATCTAAATCCTCGGCCGCATGCATCACAGATACGATTTTTTTACCCTTATATTCTGTATAGGTTTGTACCCAAAATTCATCAATCGGATCGGTGAGTAATAAGACTTCAATATCTCGGGCGGCGAATCCTTCTAGCTGAGGATTAATGCGCAGTGTTGCCAAATCCGTACCCGTCAAATAATAAATATGTTGTTGCCCGTCTTTCATTCTGGATACGTAATCGGCAAATGTTGTCAATTCTTCAGAGTTTGTGGAATAAAAACGACACAAATCGGCAATGTCTTCTCGGTTATCGGATGGTTCATATAATCCCTCTTTAAACACAATGCCAAAAGCTTCCCAAAATTTGTTGTAATCAGCTATATCTTCGGCTCGTTTTTTCAGCTCATTAATAATCCGGCGAACAATACCTCGTTGAATTTTGCCCAACACCGGCGTTTTTTGCAACATCTCACGACTGACATTCAACGGTAAATCGGACGTATCTATCACACCGGTCATAAACCGTAAAAAGTGAGGCATTAACTCTGGCACATCATCGGAAATAAAGACACGGTTCACATACAATTGCAAACCGGATTTACGGTCGGGTTGGAATAAATTAAACGGCGGTTTTGTCGGACAGAACATTAAGGCTGTATAATCAATGGCCCCTTCGGCTTTATAATGCAATGTCATCCACGGTTCATCAAAAGCATGAGAAACACTGTGATAAAAATCTTTATATTGTTGTGGTGTAATATCGGTTTTGTTGCGTTGCCACAGAGCGCTGGACGAGTTAATTGTTTCTTGCAATTCCCCATTTTTCAACTCAATCGGAATAGAAATATGATCGGAGTATTGACGCACCAAATGACGCAAGCGAATGGGCTCTAAATAATCTTTTGCGTCCTCTTTTAAATAAAGGGTAATAGCTGTACCGGATTTTGCCTTTTCATCGGGTGAAATCGTAAAAGTTCCCGCTCCATCGGATTCCCATAACCATCCTTCTGTATCGCCGGCTTTTTTCGTACGAACAATGACTTTATCAGCGACCATAAAAGCCGAATAAAAACCAACACCGAATTGACCGATGAGTGCCATATCTTTTTGTTTATCCCCTGTCAAAGATTTAACAAATTCGGCAGAACCCGATCTGGCAATTGTCCCCAAATGATTAATTAAATCATCTTTATTCATACCGATACCGTTATCGGTAATGGTCAGTGTTTTTTCTTTAGCATTCGGCTCTAAAATAATTTTAAAAGCACCTGTTTCTTTTGCCAGTTCCGGATGAGTGAGTAATGCATATCTGAGTTTATCACATGCATCCGAGGCATTAGAAATCAGTTCTCGCAAGAAAATTTCATTATTGGAATAAAGTGAATGGATAACGATATCTAATACTTTAGCGACTTCAGCTTGGAATGAAATGGTTGTCGGTTGTGTTTCTTTTGTCATATTTGCTCCTATAAAAAAACATCACTATGTATGCAAAATATATAATTTGTTTTTTTAATTTTGCAAGGGTAAAAAAACATCTTTTTTTTGATAAAAAATCCCCCTTTACACCCAATCAAAAATGACTTGACAAAAGGTAAAAAAAAGTATATAATAACGCATTCGCAAAATAATATGGGGAATAATATGAGTGCAAAAATTATTGTTTTCGCCAACGAAAAAGGCGGGACTGGTAAATCAACGCTTGCAATGCATATGATTGTATCTTTAATGCGTGCAGGTAAAAAAGTGGCTAGTTTTGATTTAGACGCCAGACAAGGGTCATTAACACGATATATTGAAAATCGTCAAACGTTTATTACAGAAAATGGTGTTCCTTTACCCATTCCGGAACACACCAGTTGGACAGAAGAAATTGCCCGTATTTATACATTAAAGGGACAAATTGAAAAAATCATCCACCAGGTAGATGCCATTGTCATTGACACACCGGGGGCTCACAGTGCTTTAACGGCTGAGGCTATGGAAATGGCCGATGCCTTGGTGACGCCGATTAATGATTCTTTGGTGGATTTGGACGTATTGGCTTTAGTGGATGGCGAAACCATGAAAATTAAAGGCCCCAGCCACTTTGCTCAAACGGTATGGTCTTCTCGCCAACAACGGATGCTGGCTAAAAAACCGCCACTGAATTGGGTTGTGGTTCGTAACCGTATGCTTTATGCTAACAGCAAAAACTCTAAAGCCGTAGATGCTTTGGTGCAAGCACTTTCGCGCCGTATTCACTTTACGATTTCCAATGGTTTTTCCGAACGTGTTGTGTACCGTGAATTGTTCTTAAAGGGGTTAACAATGTTGGATTGTAAAGAAAACGGATTAAATATGCCGATGTCCATTTCATCTTTGGCCGCACGTCAAGAGGTACGTTGCTTGATGAACAACATTTTGTCCGGCGGATTAAATCCGGTCAGACCCTCTATGTAAATTAAAATCCAAATTCCGTTAAAATCCCCCTGACCTATTTAAGGGGGATTTTTTATGCTTCCCTCTCATCTAAACAACAAAAAAACGACCCGTCAAAACAGGTCGCTTTTTGTATTTTTTGTTCCCGTTTAGAATTTGTATTGAACAGCTAAACTGAACAAATTGGCATTGGAAGAATACTTCGCATTAAAGTCGGACATACCTTCACTTTTATGTCTGGCTTTCACATCTTTCACGAATAAGTGAGCATATCCACCATCCAATTGCCAGTTGTTTTTCATATAACTGAAACCCAAAGATGTCCAAATCCGACGACCGTCAGGAATTCTGGCTGTTCTGTATTCAGGACCTTTCACAACGGATTGATCATAAGCACCACCAAAACGGAAAATCAAATTTTTACAGTATTGGTAATCGGCACCCAAAGAATAGAACCACGTATTACGCCAATGTTCGTGTGTCATAGAAACAGGATTATTTGTCATATCATAGATATTTAAATCTCTGAATTGGCTCCAACGTGTCCAACGGGCCGTTGCAGATACACTCCATTTATCTGTCAACCGTTGCCAAGCGGATAATGTAATTGTTTCTGGCGTTGTAATTTTTGTTTTGATATTGGTTGTGCCTGTAATATCAACCGGTATTTGATAAATAGGATGAATTAACATTCCTGTATCAGACACCGTATTTTTACCACGTAAATCTTGAACAACTTTGGAACGATAGGAAACACCCAAACGTGTTTTGTTTTTAACCGGTTCCCATGTGGCACCCAATGTATATCCTAAGGACGTATCATGACCACGCAAATAGGTCTTACCCCCTAAATATTGACCAAATTTTTCAACTTCACTCGTCAGCTTGGCACGGGCATGTTGCAAGTTCACACTGGCACCCAAAGCTACAGAATCTGTTACATTAATGGACAAAGCCGGAGAAACGTTAACTGTTTGAATTTCACTGCGACCGGCGTGTGTTTTACCAAACCAACCATTTTTATAGTCAGTTGCCAAACCAAACGGTGTGTAAATACCTAAACCTAAAACAGTTCTGTCATTTAATCTGTATTGAGCAAAACCATGTGGCAAAACACGCACAATGTATGGGCTTTCTTTACCGGATGTTGTACCGGCGGTTCCTTTTGCCGTGGAACGAATCCCAACGGTTGAAAAACCCAGTTGGGCACCGCTACGTGTTGTGTAGCTCATACCAGCTGGGTTATAAGCAATGGCGGAATAGTCATCACCAACCAAACCGGCACCGGCGAAAGAACGCCCTAAACCGGTTGTGGAATATTCGGTTAATTGATAACCGGCGGCATTGGCTTGTACGCTGAAGCCTAAAACGGCGGCGATGGCCAAAGCACTTGATATTTTTTTCATAGAAATCTCCTATTTCTGAGTTATACAAACGTATTTTTCTTAGCATATTATGATATATAAGGCTAGAGAAAGCCATATCCCATTATGTCAAATGTCATATTTATGTATTCGTATTGTCATAAATGTGTCATAAACAAGAGGGTGGATTTTTTTCTTTTTTTCGTGTATAAATGCCCATATACAATAGGAAAGGATACAAAATGATTTATGTCTTATTAATTTTAGGATTATGTTTATTGGCCTATGGCGGAGATACCATGGTCTCCGGCGCTGTGGCATTGGCTAAAAAAATGGGAATTTCCACCTTGCTCATCGGGTTGACATTGGTGGGATTTGGAACATCTACACCGGAATTACTCACCAGTTTATTGGCCGCCATTAAAGGGTCTAATGATATTGCTCTTGGAAACGTCATCGGGTCTAATATCGCTAATATTTTATTGGTGCTGGGCATGGCGGCCGTTATTGCACCGGTTAATGTAGATATAAAGGCCTTTAAACGTGATGGCGGATTTTTGGCCTTATCTTGCATTATGTTAATTGTGGCGTTATTTTTGGGTCAAATCGGACGCATCATGGGGGCCGTTTTAGTGGTTCTGTTAATCGGGTATATTGTGTACTCTTACATAACGGACAAAAAACAACAATCTGCCAAACAAAATACCGAATCCGGTACAGAATCCGCTATGCCGATATGGCTTGCCCTCATTAAAACCGTCGGTGGCATTGCGTTAATGATGTTAGGGGCTAAATTATTGGTAGATAATTCCATTATTTTGGCTCGTTCTTGGGGCGTATCCGAAGCCGTCATCGGCTTAACCCTTGTAGCAGGCGGGACTTCTCTGCCCGACTTGGCCACCTCGGTT
>JAFTHM010000116.1 GCA_017457425.1 Alphaproteobacteria bacterium | reverse complement strand
ATACCCTAACTCTAACAAAACAGATGGAATATTTGCAGATTTTAAAACGGCGAATCCGGCAAACCGATGGGCGTTTGGAACTAAAGTTGTTTCACTTTTCATTTCCTTGACCAAATGTTTTGCATAAACTGCGGATTTATTCATCGTATCAATTTTGGCTAAATCAATTAGGATATTGCTGACATCCGGATTGTATTCACTTAAATCTAAACCCAATAAAATATCGGCTTTGTTTTCTCGTTCAGCGAGAGCGGCGGCTTCTTTGTCGGAGGCTCGTTCGGAAATAGTATATACGGATAAACCACGGGCAGAGCGATTTTTGGCGCTATCGGCATGAATGGATATAAATAAATCCCCATCGGCTTCATGGGCTATTTGATATCGTCTGCGTAAGGGAATGGCTTTGTCCGTACTACGGGTTAAAACAACTTTGTATCCGGCTTCCTCTAAATATCGTCTGGTTTCTTTTGCCATAGACAGCGTGATGTTTTTTTCGTATTGCCCCGAGCGAGAAATAGCACCAGGGTCTTTGCCCCCGTGTCCGGGGTCTAACACAACGATTTTTTTTGCTTTTTTCTTAAGATTCACAACCGGTTGAGGCGTGCTTTTTTGTGATGTTTTTACAGAAGAAACCAAAGGAGTGCCTTTAGATACAACAGCCGGTTTTTTAATCGGAACGCTAGCAATTGTTTTTTTTGTGGCGGGTGTCGTTTCCTTTTTTGTGAGGGTATCTGAGGAGGCGTTCGTTTCTTTCGCTCCATCCTTTTTAATATCCATCACGAAACGCCAACCGGTTTTTCCGCTGGGTTTTAAATTAAAATGATTTTCGGATACGGTTTTATCCGGAATTTCTACGACTAAGCGAGCGGTTTGTTTATCCGGAACGCCACGTCTTAAGGATTTAATAAAGTCCACAGCCGGTACTTTTGAGGGGGCGGCTTTTGAAAAATAGGCATTTTTAAAGTCAACCACAATTCGGTCCGGATTGGACAAGGTAAAAATTTTTGTGTTTGGTTTTTCATCTGTTTCAACAACCAATCTGACCACATTTGGTTGATATTTGGCTAAGCGAATGTTTTTGATTTGGGCGGCACACACAGGTGTTGTCCATAAAAAACAACATAAAATTAACCATACAAAAGCACATGTTTTTTTCATCAGATAAAAAATTCCGCCCTTATTGAATAAAAAACTTGTCTTTTTATTCATATACCGATATAATAAAAAATGCAATAAAAAAGTCGTGCACCGGATTTTTCCGATTTATGCCCGTTTTATTGTCCCAAAAAATTTTTTACAATCCGTAGAAGGAATACCATGAGAAAAGAAATGATATTGTTATTTGGTTTGCCTCAGGTTGCTTTAGTGCCTGCCGGATTGTTTCGTGTAATGTTTTGGCAATCTATGAGAGATTGCGCAACCTATGTATTGGAGAAATTATGTCAAAGAAAATGCTTATTGATGCGACGCATCCAGAACAAACGCGCGTCGTGGTGTTGGATAATGGGAGAGTGGAAGAGTTAGATGTAGATACCTCAACCAAAAAACAACTTAAAGGAAATATTTATTTAGCAAAAATTGTACGGGTAGAACCGTCTTTACAAGCGGCTTTTGTTGATTACGGTGGGAATAAACACGGCTTTTTGGCGTTTAGCGAAATTCATCCGGATTATTATCAAATTCCAACAGCTGATAGAGAAGCTTTAAAAGAACAAATGATGGAGCGCCTTGAAGAAGAACATCATGATGATATCGCTGTGGAAGAACAAACAGAAGACACAAAAGATGTAGAAATCGTCAGTGAAACAGATACTGATGAAACTCGTGTTATCAGACCGTCATTCTTTAAGAAATACAAAATCCAAGAGGTTATTCGCCAAGGTCAAGTGATGTTGGTGCAAGTGATTAAAGAAGAACGTGGTAATAAGGGGGCGGCTTTAACAACTTATTTATCTTTGGCCGGACGGTTTAGTGTATTGATGCCAAACAATGGTAAAGGCGGTGGTGTTTCCCGTAAAATCACAAATGCCAAAGAACGCAAATCTTTGCGCACCATTGTGGATAAATTGCCAATTCCAGAGGGGATGAGTGTGATTATTCGCACGGCTGGAGCCGGTAAAACCAAAACAGAAATTAAACGTGATTTTGATTATTTGATTAAGACATGGATGAAAATCCGCGAGGAAACGTTGGTGTCTTTAGCGCCCAAATTAATTCATCAAGAAGGCGATATTATTAAACGATCCTTGCGTGATGTATTTACAGCCGATATTGAAGAAATTTGGATTGAAGGCGATAAGGTATTTAAATCCACAAAAGAATTTATGAAAACCTTAATGCCGGGACAAGCCAAAAAAATCAAACAATATAAAGGGACAGAATCTTTATTCCAAGCGCATCAGGTGGAAAGCCAATTAGAATCCGTTCACAGCAATATCGTTCAATTGAAATCCGGTGGGT
>JAFTHM010000115.1 GCA_017457425.1 Alphaproteobacteria bacterium | reverse complement strand
GAACTACAAAAGAGAGGGGTATAAATTCTGGTGTGGTCGCGAAAAAGCATTAGAAATTCTTGGAATACGTAAACAAGCCTTCTATAATCGTGTTAAATATAATACTCTCTGCATTAATTATGCTGAAAATGCGCCTAGATACTATAAACCACATTTGCATGCTTTGAAAAAAGCACCCAATTTAATTAAAATACGGATTAAAAACAGCCAAAAAACCTCTAAAAAAAATACAAAAATAATGAATAATTTATAAGTATAACAAATACTTATTTAAAATAAACGGACAATCCGAACACTGTTTTTACAATACGATTGTTATAATTTAAGATAAAGGACGTAGCAACAGGCTACGGCCCTGTCGATGGGATATCGATATCAGTTATAAAAAAAGGAAAAATAAAAATGACTGATTTAAACAAAATGGTAATTGCCAACCAAAATGGTGAAGAAACAAAAAATGTTGCAAATGGTGAAACATTTGCGTCTTGTGAAACAGCAACAGATATTATGAAAGAAGGTAAAGTAATTAATATTGCTGATGTCGCTTCTAATGCAAGTATTACAGCTGTCGTACCTGCAAACAATAATGAAACGGCATTTATCTTTCCGGAAGTATTGCGAGATAAAAGCTTAGAGGATATCTTTACACATGACTATTTGTCCAAACCTGAATTATCCTCATTGATTGCGGCTTGCGCTAATGATAATTTTGGCAATTTGCCGACTGATCCGATTACAAATGATACGGATTTGGATACTTTGTTGGATCGTGTATCCGAATTGGTAAAAGTAAAAACGGCCTGTTTAAAGACACATCCCGTATCGGATAAAGAAAATGCGAAGCAGTTTCGGAAGTTGCAAATAATGGCTTCATTCCAATTGTTGGTTGAATATAGCATTGGTCAGGACCTGAAGTCCATCAAGACACAAAAGGGAATGAAAAAGACTTCTGCTCGTCGGGCTAAGGATCAGAAAAGGACGAAGAAGGACATTGTTAAGGAAAAATATCCGCGCTTGGGTGCTCGCCAAATTCGTGACTTTCAAAAACTGGAGTTGTCGAGTATTTGGGCAGCCGTCGAGTTCGCTTTTTCTGCAGGTGAGATTCCGACACGTTCCATGGCATTAAGTACTGAAATGGCGCGTAAAGGTCAAGATGCAGATTCCCAAAGAACAGAAGATCAGATGTTAAAGAACTGGCGTGCCACAGACGACGATTTTGAAACAACAGACAAAACCTTAACTTTGGAAAAACCAATGGTTGCAACTTCCTTGTTTGCGAATATCGGGATTGGAACCAGTCTTGTAGAAAAGGCAACCGGCATTAAAGTAGCTGTCGCAAACGAATATAGTGATTGGCGCAGCAAAGCCCACCGTAGGCTGTATCCAAACTGCAAAACAATTATAGGCAGCATTTCTGATAAAACCATCTTTGATGAAATTGTGGCAGAAAGTAAAAAGGCAGGAGCTACTTTCGTTTTTGCGAGTCCACCATGTCAAGATGCGACACAATATAACACCGCAGACAGTAAAGGAACAACTGAACGTGCCATATTGTTTGATCCGACATTAAAGGTCATTGAAGCTGTCGGATATAAAGCCGGTATCATTGAAAACGTGCCTCAATGGTTAATCAGCCGTCCCGAAAAAGCTTTGGATATTTTGGGCGATAAGACGATTGGTAAATACGTTGTGGATGAACTGCATAGAATGGGGTATAAAACACGTGTAGGTATTTTATCCGCAGCCGATTATGGGACAGCTGAGGATCGGGAACGTGCATTTATTTTGTTTTGGAAAACCGAATTAGGCGACTGGAAATTACCCAAGAAACACAAGTTCCGTCCAACCGTCTTTGAAGCTATCGGTATGTTAAAATCCTTGGAAGCTGGTGAAGTCGATCCTGATAACTGCTGGCACTACGGTTTACCGTTAACGAAGGAAGAAATTGAGTTTTTAAGACACACGCCGACCGAGATGTCTGCATGGCTGAATTCAATCTTGTATCAACCGAAAAACAAAAGTGGTTCAGCCTCAGGCGCCTCATTTAAGCAAACGTATCGACGCCTTGATCCGGCCAAACCATGTCCGACGATTACCAGTGGTAGTGGCAGCATTAGTGACTTATCTTCGGTTCACTTTGGACGTCCTTTGACCGAGAAAGGTTGCTGTTCGGATGCTCGTGTCTGTTCGATTTTGGAATTGCTTTTGATGATAGGGGCTCCGGCAGACTTCTTGAATCCGTTATTGGCTCCCCAAGCCTCCAAAGACGATTTTGAGGGCTTACATTGGAGAAACGGTATGCTGACACCTAAGGATGAAGACAACGTTCGTGACGCATTGGGCGAGCACGTCTGCCCCAAAATGATGTTGGCTTTGCTCAGCACGTTTCCTGGAGATAAAACTGAGAAGAAAGTCGGCAAGTAAGGTCGGATACCACAAGACGAAAGAGGTGACTTCGGTTGCCTCTTTTTTTATGTTCTCGATTAGATGACATTGATGTCATTTAATGGTTTACTGAATAAGCATAGCCTTTTATTGGCTCTCGCACGTAAAGGCTCATGCAAAAAAATACTCCATTAACGATGTTGCACTTATTTTATGGCTGGGATATGCCGATAGGGTTCCCGAGGTCATCTAGATGGCAGGTAGGACTCCCGAGATAGCAGTAGCAATAAGCGTGTTATAAGAACATCTTTTTACATCAAATTTGAGTCTGAATACATCTGCCTCTCTCTGGGATGATTTTTTGATATCCCAGAAGTCAAGCATTGAAAACAAAGGCTTTTTTTGTCTTAAGAGTTCGTAAATTCAAGAAAATGGCCTTTTTTGACACTTAAACATTCGAACTTTTATAAGTGCTTGTAAAATAAAGAAAAAGTCGCCATTTCTGACGACTTGTGTTTAATGGTTGCGGGGGTGGGATTTATTCGCTACGCTCACCCACAAGGGGCTGGCTCACGTTGTTCGCCATTGGCTAAAGCCCGAACCTCACATCGCTCGGGCCAAACCCATCCCTCGCAATTAAATACAAAAAAGGCCGGATAAACCGACCTATTTTGTATTTGGTTGCGGGGGTGGGATTTGAACCTCACGACCTCCAGGTTATGAGCCTGGCAAGCTACCGGACTGCTCTACCCCGCGATAAGGTATGCATATAATAACGTTTTAATTTTCACTTGTCAAGTACTTTTTTAATAAAAATCTTGCATTTTTTTTATCAATGTCCTATATTAGTTAAGTGTTTCATAAAAATTAAGGAGAAATTTCATGAAAAAACAACTTGCAATTTATTTTTATCTACGGCTATGTTAACGGGCTGTCAACACTTGTGTGAAGATTGCACAGGCGGTACATGTGGGACCACCCCTCCGGTGATTGCGGCTGAAAACATTACCCACCAAATGGTACTGAATAAAACGTCTCATTTTGCCTTTGACTCTGCTGTTTTATCTGCCGAAGCAAAAGCCGAATTAGAACCATTAATTGAACGTTTAAAACAAAATCCGCACGAAAAAGTTTTAGTTCAAGGTTATACCGATAGCACGGGTTCTGCCAATTACAACTTGACATTATCTGAACATCGTGCTATGGCCGTTAAAAATTATTTGGTATCCGAAGGCATTTGTGCCTCACGCATTGAAACCAAAGGATATGGAGCCACAAATTTTGTCGCCACGAATGAAACCGCTGCCGGTCGTGCTAAAAACCGTCGCACTGAAATTGTTTGCCATAAATAAGCAAATTAACTCAAACAGAAACCGCTCTGACAAGAGCGGTTTTTTTGGACCATATCCATATGCCGTTAAGGACATCTTTTTGTGATGGATCCATTTATCACACCATATGTTGTTGCACGTTCTTCTGGACAATAGTATATATTCTTTGCAGTTATAGTACCACCACTACTATACACAACAATACCATCACTCTGACTTGCTGTTACAGTTCCTGTGATACTACCTTGAGCTGTCATGGCACCACGATCCCTTACGCCAACACCATAACTCTGACTTGCTGTTCCAGCTGTTACAGTGCCAATAATGTTGCCTGTTACGGCTGTGATCTCACCAATTCTTACATGAACACCCTTACTCTGACTTGCCTCTCCATTTTTAACTGTAACAGTTCCTGTGATACTACCTTGAGCTGTCATGGTACCACGATCCCATACTTCAACACCATAACTCTGACTTCCCCGTCCCCTTTCAACTGTTACAGTGCCAATAATGTTGCCTGTTACGGCTGTGATCCCACCAATTTTTACATCAACACCGTAACTCTGACTTGCTGTTCCAGCTGTTACAGTTCCTGTGATGCTACCTTGAGCTGTCATGGTACCATGATCCGATACGTCAACACCATAACTCTGACTTGCTAATCCAGCTGTTACTACAGTTCCTGTGATACCACCTTGAGCTGTCATGGTACCACGATCCGATACGTCAACACCATAACTCTGACTTGCTGTTCCAGCTGTTACAGTGCCAATAATGTTGCCTGTTACGGCTGTGATCCCACCAATTTTTACATGAACACCATAACTCTGACTTGCCTCTCCATTTTTAACTGTAACAGTTCCTGTGATACTACCTTGAGCTGTCATAAGACCAGCACCTGATTCAACACCATCACTCTGACTTGCTGTTCCAGCTGTTACAGTGCCAATAATGTCACCTTGAGCTGTCACATTACCTTCTGAATATATCCCCTTAGCTTGAATAGACTCTAAGCTACATTTTACAATCCCCTCAATATTACCTTGGGCCGTCATTGTAGCTCCTGAAGATACACGAATACCATGTTCGGAGTCGGATATAGTGCTTATAATACGTCCACTAGATTTTAATGTTGTAGCTGACGAAAGGTTAATTCCATCTCCACTTCCTAAATTAACCACATCAACATTTCTGACCAATGTCGTTCCTTTAGAAATTATTAATTGACCATTAACCTTTAAATCACACTGTGAAAGATCCAAATCTGTTTTAACATCCATTGTCCCTTCATACGTAACCAGTTGATCGGATACCATAAAATTATTTTTACTAAACCCTGCGGCAATCATTCTAGCATAACATGTATCTTCAACACATTGTTTTGTTTCTTTATCCCATACCGGTTTATCTGCTGGACAACACAGACAATCAATATTATTAAAGTCTGTCTCAGCACAATCGGCTTGTGTTAATTCACAAACACATTTTTTATCAGCTGAACATGTCTGTTCATTTTCACAATGTGCATCCGTTAAACATTCTTCACACGTTTTTGTATCCGAATTATAATACGGTTTTGTGGCATCAATTTCTGAACAGGCTTTACATGTGCTGGTAGTACCATCCCATTTGGGTTTATCGACCGGACAACAAGCACATTGTTCGGCATTTGTAAAATCTGATGTCGGACAATCGGTAGATGTCATTTCACAAACGCATTGTTTATCCTGACATACTTTATTGCCGGCACAATCACTATCTTCTCGGCAAGGATAACATGTATTATCTATACAAACACCATCTGTACACTGTTCATCCGTTAAACATTCAACACATGTATGGCTACTTGGATTATAATACGGTTTCGTTCTGTTAACATCCGCACATGTTCTACACTCTAAACCATCCCATTTCGGCGTTTCGGACGGACAACATTTGCAATCGTTCCTATCGGTAAAGTCTGACGTTGGGCAATCGGCTTGAGATAACTGACAATTACAGTTGCCATCTTCATTGAGCGTTTTTTTCGGATTATCGCACTCACATTCACCACCGACTTCATGCAATCCACTCATACATGCGCACGTGTTCGTATCTGTATCACAGACCCAATGCAAATTACCTTTTAAATCTTGGCAATCGGGGTCTGTCATACATTCCACACAATCCGTATTATCGGCGTTAGGAACGGTGCCAGAAGGACAAACACACTGAGTTCCTCCTACCCACTCAAATGGTTTAGGGCAAGTGATACAAATATGACTCGTCATGTTGCAAAACGAATCGCCCGCACAATCTTTATCATCTTTGCAAAAATTTTCTCCTCCGATGATGATTTCTAATTTCTTTTTAGGAAGTGCACCGAACGTATCGGTTGGGGTGAACAAAATTAAAGAGGCAACCAAAACACCACATAATAAAACCGAAAAACTCATTTTTTGTAAAGAATGCATACCCTACTCCTATTTTTGTATAATATACACCTTGACATAAAAAATAATAAAAAGCAATCATTAAATATGTAAAAAATTGAAAAACCTTTTGCTTTTTATAAAAATATGGTATAATAAAAGAATAGGCAAGATTTGGAGGCAACATGAAGAAAGTATTATTATTTTTATTAATGACATGTTATTCAGGCGTTGTTTTGGCCAATTTCAATGATGGAGAAAAGGCCTTTAAAGAACAACGTTGGGTTGTTGCCTACAATGAATTTAAACCCCTGGCCGAAGAAGATATTCGAGCTCAATATTACATGGGGTATTTAACGCTGAATGGGCTTGGCACCATTAAAAATGAAAAAAAAGCCATTGAATACTTTAATAAAGCCTCAGACCAAGACTCCGATATGGCACAAGCAATGTTAGGATATTTATATGCTGAAGGTATCGGCGTTAAGAAAAACAAGAAAAAATCTTTGGAATTTTATGAAAAAGCCGCTGCCAAGGGAAATGGTGACGCTTTATTAAACTTAGGGGTTATGTATTATACCGGTGATGGCGTCCAAAAAGATGTCAACAAAGCGGTTGAACTGTTATCCAAAGTATCTACCTCAGATAAACCGGTTGTCGCTAAATATTTAGGAGACATCTATTTAAATGACACGGCTGTCCAAAATCCTCAAAAGGCTTTTGATTATTATACCATCGCTGCCAAAAATGACGATATCGGTTCGTACCATATTTTAGGGCATATGTTCCAAAACGGCATTCATGTCAAACAAAATATGAATGATGCTATTAAATTTTATACATATGCTGCTTCAAAAGGCTACACCCCGTCACAATATGCCTTAGGTGCTATTTATGCCAACGGCGAAGGCGTTAGCCGTGATGTATATAAAGCACACGCCTATCTGACATTAGCCGCTGCGGCCGGTATGAAAGAGGCCGAAAAAGCAAAAAAACAATTGGAAGAAGATATGTCTTTATCTGAACGCAACAAAGCCAGCCAAGCAATGATTACAGTTCAACAAGAGGATTTAAAGGCCCCTGCCACCCCAATTAATAACACAACAAATGTTGTCTCCACAACTCAAAACACAACAAGAATACGTACAACCATTCGCAGACGCCGTAGATAGGAGAAAAATATGGCCTTTTTTCAACATTTAAAAACTTTAGTTTCATTTCGCTTTTCTATTTTATTAGGCTTGGTCATGGCATTATGGTTATTTTCTACGCAAACAGAAGTTAAACCATTGGCAACCTTTTTAACTGGCATCCAAGTTTATTTAATTGCATTATTAATTGTACTTGGCACCCGTTTAACATATTGGGTTGTTATTGAAAAAGCCGGCATGTACAGTATTAAAAATACCTTTTTAGGGGTAGTTGTTGATTACTTCACCTGCATTTTAGCTATGTTATGCGGGTGTGGTTGTTTATTTTTACTAAATACATTTTTATTTTTATAAAGAGTTTTTATTTAATCAAAACACCCGTCAACCAGTTGGCGGGTTCTTTTATACCCAACGCCGTGGCATAGGATACATACTCATTTGCAACGGATGTTCCCTCAAATGAAAAAACGCCGTCCAATAATGTTGCTTTTGATAATTCCGTCGGAGATATCTTATTCATTTCCACCGGGATATAAAAATCAAACTCTGCTTTACCCACTGTTTTATCATAAACTTGCCCGACGACACGTCTGGATAATCCATCCTTTTGTAAACCAAAAGAAGCGGTTAAAACAACTTCATTCACACCAACCAAAGCCAATGTTTCCAAAGGTCGTAAAAACACATGTTCATACGGCACATACGTTTTAAAAGAGTGTTCTAAATCCATTTTGGCACGCAAAGCATCTTCTATGCGAAACCGCACGCCTTGTAAAGATACCTTTACATCCGTTCCATTCACAGTCAAACTCATTTTATCCACTAAATGGTCAAACGGAATATCTTTAAACCGTACTTGATAAAATAAAATACCCCCACCAAATAATGGTAATTGTTTAGACCGATACGATAAATCTTGTTCACTTAAGGCAACCGTGTTGTTATACTGGTGCATTAAAGCATCCAAATGAGTCTTTCTCCCCATATAAAAAACACTCAATCCCAATACAGCGATACCCATTCCAATAACCAACGGTTTCATTATTCCCCCTACTTTATATCCGTGCAATTTGGCTCAGAACAAGATAGAACCGATGAAACCTGAACTTTTCCGGTTAACTCGGCTCCTTTGCGACCGGATACGTGTGAAAAATCTCCCGAAACAATGGCCCAACCATTTATAAGATTGTCTCCCGTTAATTGTAAAGGGTACGGCGCCATTACCTCGGCTGTTTTACCCATGACACGTTTAATATCCACAATAACCGTTCCTTGAACGGGCTGCCCCGTTAATCGGCTGAGTGTCAGCAAGTGAGGTACTTTATCCATTAGCTGAACCATAGCTACCTCCTCTTTTACTTCATTACCGACTTGTGATTGAACGACAGGAACACTATCAGATAACAAACTCTCAGACACGCGTTCAACTGGACTTACCTGCGTTTGACTATCTACAGTTTGCTGTAAATCAGCTATATTTTCTACTGTATCTGCTATATTTTCCTGTCGTTTAGCAAAGAGATGGGCTTCATTACGCTTAACATCAATTTGTGCTGTCTTTAAATCAATATCGGCATAAAAAAAGACATCATCTTGAGAGGGACGTTCTTCAGATGACCCGAACAACTGAATTTTTTGTTCAGCCGGACACAATGTTTTAGCATATCTGGCGACATCATCAATGATTTCAGTCGTTAAACTTTTATCTTGGAATAATCCGTAATCCCTCGTTTGGACAAGTATCCGAAACGGCTCACAAAACGAAAAAGGACTAAAACTACCATCTTTTTGTTTTTTGGATGTCATTTGAGACAAATATCGTACATCAAATCCCGTCTCAGAAGGCAATTCAAAGGATACTTTATACGTCATGGCATTTTCATCATATCCGGAAATGATATCGGCTGACAGTTCTTTTTTGCCCGTCCAATATCCACCAGTAAAAAAGCCATAAATTTGTTCTATCGGTTTACCAAAAGCATTATAAATCGTAATTTGACCATGTTTATTAATCACGCCGTTTTGACACATCGCTTCGGAAGACGGTTCAATATACCACCCTTGCGTGTTTTTATCGGTCGGATAAAAAAACTGACACGTTCCATCTTTTGTTGAAATCATATCAAATCCGGCCAGTACAGATGTGCTAACCCCACAAATCAACGCCATAAAAGTCAGTATCTTTTTTACCATAATCGTTATTATACGCCCCTTAGGTTTAAAATGCAATAAAAAAGACGTCCTAAGATATCGGGGCAATAGACATACATTGCATTTTTTGAGAACGTGCCTTTTTACAGGCATTATCGGCCTCTTTTTTACTTTCAAATCCAAAAATACGAGACCGATACCATTCTCCAGCTTGAGGTGTCTTGACGGATTTATCCTTTAACCGCAATGAAGCCACCGCTTCATTAGCCACTCGCAAAGCCAATTTTTGAGAGTGAAAGGCCCCCACTTGTATCGCCCATGTTTTGGCACCATCTCCTTGACCGGTGGTTGTAAAATCTTCAATATCTAAATAGGCAACGCCAAGTACTCTATCATCTGTCGGCGTTTGTGCACTGGCTAAGACAATATTTTTTGTTTCTTGAATACTTTTGGCCATAATCGGTAAATAGGATTGCTTATTGGGTTTTGCAACCAACGCATTTTTACTCAGCGGATTATTTTTCAGCTCTTTACCCGATTTGCTGGCCAAAGATTTTTGCTTAATAATCATTTTAAACCCTTTATTAAGCAAGCTAACTGCTTTTTTATCCCGAGCTCTCGTTGAGTTATACCCCAACACGACACTCACCAACCGATTATCCCCTCGTTTAGCCGTAGAAATAATATTATATCCGGCTGCAGAAATAAAACCGGTTTTTAAGCCTTCACCACCTTTATAACTGCGTACAATTTCATTATGAGAGTTGATGGTTTTCCCATTAAATTTGAATTTAAAAGACTTTTTACTAAATAATTTATAATATTTCGGATGATGATTAATGAGTGCAATCGTCATAATCGCCATATCTTTAGCTGTTGTAATTTGGTCTTTATGATGTAATCCGGACGCATTTTTAAAAGTGGTATTGTGCATACCCAATTCTCGTGCCGTTTTCGTCATCATTGCGGCAAATTCTTCCTCACTGGGAGCCAATCCTTCTGCCAATACAACCGCAGCATCATTAGCCGATTTAATAATCAAGGCCATAATAGCATCTTCCACTGTAATGGTGGTACCGGCCTTTAAATACATTTTGGATTTCGGTTGGCGAGAGGCTTTAACAGAAACCGGCAACTCATCCTCCATTTTCAACAATCCCTCCTCTAATGCCTCAAAAGCCATATACAGCGTCATAACTTTTGTCAAAGAAGCCGGAAAAATTTTCGTGTTCGGATTACGAGAAGATAAAATAAAACCGCTTTTTGTATCAGCGATTAACGTTGCCGTTGCAGCCATTGAAACACTGGACCACACAATCATTATCAACATAATAAAAAAATGTCTCAGACGCATCATTTCTCTCCACTTTTTTTAGTACCATATCACATCAAAAGTTAATAAATAATAAATAAATCTCACTTTATTTGAATGAGTTCTTGATTTTTATCGTTTTTATGCATACACTAGTCCCATGTCAAATACACAAAAAATCGGTGTCAGCATTTTACAAGAACGATTAAAAACCGTTTCCGAACGATCCGGCGTTTATCGGATGATAGACGTCAATGGAACTGTTATGTACGTCGGCAAGGCCAAAAACTTAAAAAAACGTCTGACAAATTATACACGATTGGACGGTTTAAGCATTCGCATTCGCCAAATGGTTGAACAAATACATGACGTTATTACAATTGAAACACCTGGTGAAACAGAGGCGTTAATATTGGAAAGTGATTTGATAAAACAGTTTCGCCCCTATTATAATATCTTATTAAAGGATGATAAATCTTTCCCATTTATTTTGATTACAGCCGGTGAAACACCCAGATTACAAAAATATCGTGGTGCCAAAAACCTGAAAGGAGATTATTTTGGCCCCTTCCCCTCCGGATTAGCCGTCAATAAAACAATCACCGAAATTCAAAAAGTTTTTGGCCTCAGAACCTGTGCCGATACCTATTTTAATCACAGAACTCGCCCCTGTTTATTGCATCAAATCGGTCGGTGTTCCGCCCCTTGTTGCGGATGCATTTCACATGAAGCATATTTGGACCGAGTTCGTCAGGCACGTGCTTTTTTACGGGGCGAACGAATCGCCTTACAAGATGATTTAGTTCGCCAAATGCAAACATTATCAGCCGAACAACGATATGAGGAAGCGGCCATCGTTCGGGATAAAATTCAATTTTTAAATCAAATTCAATCTACTGACGCATCGGCCGATATCGGCGAAACGGATATTGTTGCCGTTTTCAAACAAAATGATATGGCTTGCGTACAATTATTTTTCTATCGTGGTGGAAAAACCAGTGGGAATACATTCTATATGTTGCCTCATGTGGAAGATAAAACACAAAGCGATATTTTATCGGCTTTCTTATTGCAATTTTATGATACATTACCACCGGCAAAAAATATTTTAGTATCGCATAGAACAGAAAACGGCATTGATAAAGTGTTATCTCAAAAACATGGTAAAACCATTAAAATCAGTATGCCCCCGTTCAAAGAGACACGCAAAAAATTAATGGATCAAGCGTTACAAAATGCTCAAACAACCTATAATCAACAAATTCAATCCGAAAAAATATCTCATGATACGTGGATGGAGTTAGCCTCATTACTGGGACGCACCACTTTAAACAAAGTGGAAATTTATGATAACAGCCATATTCAAGGTGCCTCAGCCGTCGGAGCTATGGTAGCTGCAAACGAATCGGGTTTTCAAAAAAAAGGATATCGCCGATTTAATATTGACGGCAGTATTGCCAAAACAAATGATGATTTCGGTATGATGAAAGAAGTTTTACACCGTCGTTTAACCCGAGGATTAAAAGAAAACGATTTACCGGATGCCATGCTCATTGACGGAGGGAAAGGACAACTGTCTGCTGTTATGGATATTTTCAAACAATTTAATATAACAACCATTTCCTTAATGGCTGTTGCCAAAGGGGAAAAACGCAATGCCGGAAAAGAAACACTGTTTTTATCCACTCAACCGACCAATCCAATTCACTTAGATGAAAAAGGCAACCTACAACATTTGATACAACGCCTCAGAGATGAAGCCCATCGGTTTGCTATCGGTTCTCACAGACAAAAACGGGCAAAAAATATGTTCCACGAAACTTTAACGGAAATTGAAGGTATCGGAGACAAACGCAAAAAGGATTTAATGACACATTTTGGGTCGGTACGTGAAATTGCAGGGGCATCTATTGCTCAGTTAATGCGTGTTCCGGGAATAAATGAAAAAATTGCAAAAAAAATCTATACATTTTATCATGGTTAGGTGTATAAGAATATTATAGAATTATAACAAAAGGGATAACAAAATGGCAAAAAAGACAAAAAAATTCAAAAAAATCAACAAGGAAACAGCCAAAAAGGCTTTAAAAACAGCTGCCACAAAAACAAAGGAAGCTGTTAAAAAGGCCCCAAGTGTCGTCAAAAAAGCACCTGCGGCTGTTAAAAAAGTAAATATTCCGAATTTGCTGACAATGATTCGGATTTGGGCTATTCCGGTTATCGTATTAACATTGGCAATTCCTTCACCATTTTGGGCTTGGGTCAGTGTTGTATTGTTCGCAATTGCCGGTATTACCGATTATATGGATGGGTATTTAGCAAGACACCTGAACCAATTATCTCGCTTTGG
>JAFTHM010000114.1 GCA_017457425.1 Alphaproteobacteria bacterium | reverse complement strand
TGGTCGGAATGACAGGATTTGAACCTACGACCCCTACGTCCCGAACGTAGTGCTCTACCAGGCTGAGCTACATTCCGAAAATGTTTTATCCTTTTACGCTCTTTTTTAGATTTTGTCAAGAGGTATTTTCATTTTTTTTCACTTTTACCGTTAATACTTAAATTCTATCGGCTGAAATGTATCCCCTGATGCATCCAAAAATTGAATATCATCTGCTATTTTACTATACTGAGCCGCATACTGTGGCATCAACGATGCTCGCTCTTGTATCATTTTAGAGGGGGTATGACGCCCCGTCATTTTTTCACGTTTTTGAGCTCGTTCAATGGCCACCTCTGTATCACACATTAAAAAGGACACCTTTGTTTGATAACCATATTTTTTCACATTTTCACACAACTGCACATGAGATGAATTCACGCCGGAATGTTCCAATAATACATTGGTCCCTTGTTCCAACAAACGCTTGAGTAATTCATATCCGACAACTCTGGCCGGTTTTTCCCACAAAGCAAATGCCAACGCTGAGCCCTTTTGTTTGACATCTTGTTGATATTCGGGCAAAGATTCCATAATTTTATCAAAACTGACATAGGCATAATCCGGATGACTTTTCAAAAAATGCTGACAGAAGGCACTTTTCCCAGCCCCCGGCATTCCACTGACTTGATAAAACACCGGTTTTTTGGCGGGCAATACAGATGATACTTCATCAGATAAAATTTTATCATAGGTATCATTTTTTAATACTTCGTAACCACAAGGCATTAATTGGTAAATATCTGGCATTAAATCTGTTATTTTCATATTATACCTCCTTTACACACAACATTTGGTTTGACATTTGCTTGTTTCAATTTGAATAGTTGTATGGTGGATACCAAAATCATTTTTTAATACGTGATTCACTTGCTTTAATATATCGGATTGACACGACACAATATGGCAATCTAAGGCAATTTGCCTTTCATTTAAATACCACACATGGATATGGTGTACATTTTGAATACCGGAAATTTTTTTCAATTGCCGTTTTATAGCGGCAATATCAATATCATCCGGAGCAGAATTCATTAATACTTGAGTTATTTTAGGGAAGCTGGCCACAGATTGAACAATCATATAAATACCAATTAATGTGGCAACGATACCATCCACTGCCGTCCAGCCGAAATACATAATGCACAATCCCGATACAATTACACCAACGGACCCAAAAGCATCCGCTAAATTATGCACAAACAACATTTTCATATTCATATTGTGATGGGCGTGTGTGTGGGAAATTTTGGCCGTCAACACATCAATAATCAAGGCAACAACCGATACCGCAACAATAACGGGACCGTCTATTGCTTGCGGAAAAATCACTTTACCGATGCCTTCACAAACCAAATAAATACCGGCGACAAACAATAAAATCAAATTCACAAAGCCACCAATTGTTTCGGCACGACGAAATCCATAGGTATATTTTAACGTTGCCTTTTTCGTACCGATTTTATAGGCAATAACGGCAATCAAAATAGAAAAAGCATCCGAACAATTATGCAGGGCATCTCCGATTAACGCCATACTGCCGGCCACGACCCCTGCTCCCAATTCCAGCAAAGTCAAAACCATATTAATCATAAACGAAATGCTCAACAATCGTATTGTACGATTCGTTGGTGTTTCATGCGTATGTGTATGATGATGACAAGAACAAGAGTGCATTTTAACCTCCTTATGATTAAAATACACTCTTTATTTCAAAAAGTAAAGCAATTACTTAATTTTATACATATTTTTGTAAGTTAAAGCCACACCGACTTGTAAATTACTGCCACGGACCGAGGTTTCACGGGCTTTACCGGTGCGGTATGAAATGTACGGACCAAAGGCCAAATTATCAATCAATGTTACGTCCATACGAGCATTAGCGTTGAAATCATACTCTAAATCCGTACCCACATATTTTGAGTATGAGAAATAATCACGATAGTATCCGTCTGTGGACAACTGAACACCATCTCGTAAATCATATTGAATACGCCAACCGATTTCTCCGGCCGTTTTTGTTACTTTTTCAGAAGAGTATGTCATATCGTATTCGCTGACACCCACGATATATAAATCTTTGATGATATTACCTTCAAACAAAGCAAGACCGGCTTTACCACGCAATACTTTTGTTCTGGGCGCATCATTATTTTCGGTAAATTCCGTTTGATATTCTATTGTGGCAGTCGGCCCAATGTTATAGGTATCGTATTTCCACAATTTATGAGAATAGATAGAGGACAACAAAATTTTATCGGAATTTTCCGTGCTTTCCGTTGGTTCATCTTCCGGTTCCAACTTGGTTTTACCGTATTCCATAAATAACCCGTTATTCCACCGCATATTATCACGGTTATATTCCAATGCGAAATCAAAAACGCCTTTAATTAAAGACTGACTGTCGGCATTAAATTGAGACACCGGAGAGTTTTCATATTCTTTGGCATGAGAAACATCCGTTGTGGAATATTCAAATCCCAAACGGCGCAAATTTGCCGTTAACTGAGGTGCCGTTGCAGAGCCTTCTTCGGCCAATGCCGGAACAGATAATAATACCAAACAGGTTGCAGATAATAATAGTTTTGTTAATTTCATTTAGAGGACTCCTTTCATAACTATATATGTACTATATGAAAGGAAATAATGCGTGTCAAGAAATTATTACACAATGTTTTTATAATCTATACAACAAAAAAATCTACCATAAAGACACTTCATGGTAGATTCTGAAAGATATTCCCATTGAATTAAAAATATTACGCTTTGATACGTTGATTTTCTTTCACATTTACGTTTACTTGCACATCATCATGAAAACAAATCAAAACCGGAGCCGGAGCCTGCTCCAAGGCCATTTGCTTTCTTTGTTGTTTTTCTTCTATACCAGTCAACATTTCAACCATCTCAGTTTGATTAGCCATCATAGCCGCTTCTTTTGCCGTTAAACTGCTATAGCCACGTTTTAACGCATATGATCTTGCGGTAATATCGGCACCTTTTTTAATTAATTTACTGGCCACCGGAATATGACCATGAACGGCTGCAATATGCAATGGTCTGACCCCCTGTTTATCAGTCGCATTCACATCACCACCAGCATTCACCAAAGCCGTTATAACACTCCCATAAAATTGAGTCGCAGCCATATGCATAGCCGTTTGGCCGGAATAATCTTGAACATTGGGATGAATCTTAAATTTTCGGATAAAATGATTGATTAATTTAAGATCCCCTTGTTCAGCTGCATAATGCAACAAAGTACGTCCTTTATCATCTACAGCCCATGGTTTAGCTCCTTTTTTAACCAATATTTCAATATTGGCCAATGCATTTTTGCGTTTAACACAATAAAATAAAGCGTCGTTTAATTGCATGGTTTCCTCCTCCTGTTAAAAATAAGTATACACCCATCAAAATTATTTGTCAAGTATTTTTTTTATAACTCACTAAAAATACAAAAAAAAGACCCACCGTTTGGTGAGTCCATTTTCATAAATCCCAAGAAAATTATTCTGCCGGAGTTTCTTGAACTTCAACAACTTTTTCTTGTTTAGCCAACTTAGCTTCAGATTTTTTGGCTTCGTCAGCCGTTCTGGCAATATTGACGCGGATTGTTTGTGCTACATCAGGGTGCAAGGACAAACGAACATCAAAAATACCCATATTTTTGAACGGTTGATTCAAATCAATTTGACGGCGTTCCACTTTGAAACCGGCATCATGGATTGCTTCGGCAATATCACGAACCGTTACGGAACCGTACAATTGACCTGTTTCAGCAGCTTGACGAATAATAACAACAGACAAACCTTTGATTTTTTCGGCCATATCTTCGGCT
The DNA here is from genome assembly GCA_017457425.1 of Alphaproteobacteria bacterium. Classification (GTDB taxonomy): domain Bacteria; phylum Pseudomonadota; class Alphaproteobacteria; order CAAHEQ01; family UBA3637; genus UBA7488. The sequence goes on along the minus strand of JAFTHM010000114.1, from coordinate 12,252 downwards.
TCTGATTTTAATTTTAAGTTATGTGCTTCATATTCTTTGCGTTTGGATTCAAAGTAAGCCATGTTATCTTTTGTTTTACGCAAAGCTTTTTTCTGAGGCAACAAATAGTTTCTGGCATAACCGTTTTTAACGTTCACAACGTCGCCCATTTGGCCGAGGCGTTCAATACGTTCTAATAAAATTACTTCCATGTTAAACTCCTCTAAAATTAATCGTTGCTGACAAACGGCAATAAGGCCAAAATACGAGCACGTTTAATTGCTTTAGACAATTCACGTTGGTGTTTGGCACATGTTGCAGATACACGAGACGGAACCATTTTACCACGTTCTGTAATGAAACGGGACAATTGTTTCACATCTTTATAGTCAATTTTAAAACCTTTGTCTGAACAATACGGACAAGTTTTACGATGACGAGAAAAAGATTTTACTTCAGCCATGATTATTCTCCTTCCGTAATTTCAACATCATATTCTGCTTTGGCTTTTCTGGATTTCGGTTCCATCATAACAGACGGACCTTCTTCCAATTCATCAACCTTAACAGTCAAAAAGCGTAATAAGTTTTCATCAATACGCATTAAACGTTCCATTTCAACAACGGCCCCAGCCGGTGCATCAATGTTGAATAATGTGTAATAACCTTTACGGTTTTTTTGAATTTTATAGGCAAGTGTACGCAAACCCCAGTCTTCACGTTTTGTCACTTTACCACCATTTTGTTCAATAACAGCCGCAAATTTGTCGGCCAATTCCGTTACTTTATTGGGTGTCAAATCTTGACGTGCAATAAATACGTTTTCATAAAAAGACATAAATATCCTCTCCTTATGGATTTTCTCGTTTCGGTTTATGCAAATCATCCACCATGGATAACCGCCTGAAACATAGCCCAAGTCCGATAGCATTGGGCAAGGTAGTCGGAAACAGGTGCGACTATACACTATTTTGAATCAAAAATCAAGTAAAATTTTTATTATTGTTCAGTTTGTCCAGCGCCGGCCCCGACTGTAAAGCGTATTTGTTTCTTTTGAGGGCGCACCGACTGACGTTTTGTTTTTGATTGGGCAGATGGCGTTCTTTTCCCTTTTACAGTTTTTTCCGACATTTTGCCCCGAACTGTTTGAGCAGACTGTCCCCCATTTTGTTTTTCATTTGATGTCGTTGGCACGCCAATTTGCCCCTTTACTCCCGGATTAAACGGACGTACGTTATATTTTGGAATGGATACCGGCTTACTTATCGGCAATACCTCATTATCTTGCCGCATCAGCTTAAGCAAAACATCCTCACCGGCTGCTCCCGAACCAGCGCACTCTTTTTTACCGACAAATGGCAATTTCACATCAACTAAGGCCGGAGCATAATACAATAAATCACGGCATTCACTGGGCGTAAATGTCAACCGATAGGGTTTTATTTTGACATCTTCAACCGTTCCATCCGATAAGGTCATTTTTTTGCAATACTCAATGCAATCCATATCAGGAACCAAATTCAAAACAACTCTTTGTTCGGCTTTTTCCAAAATAATGGCCGTTTTACGAACCTCAGCCACCACAAAATCATCAGGTAAGCGTTTTCCTGCATGAGCAGACACAACCTTACCATTATGATCTTGCAAACGGACTTCGTCCCCAATAATATCAATCAAATAGTATGGTTTATTTTTATGCCGCTCCACAATATCTTGAGCCATTTCACAATTACATCCGGCAGGTTTCACCAAAACCTCTGCCCCTTCCGATGATGTACCAGCGCACGAAAAAGCCAATGAACGCATATATTTTACTGCCGTTTCTCGTTTGAGTTGATTGCCACGCACTAAATGAAATAATCCCAAATTTTCCTCAGCAGCCGGACATCCAAGTAATATCGCCCGCCAAAAATATTCAAATGCCTTGGTATCCTTTTGTGGTTGCCCATACTCACCGGTGTAAAATAAATATCCAATCATATTGTTAGCGGCCGCTGAACGTTTTTTTGAGGCTTCCGCCAAAAACTCAACAGCTTTAGCCGGTGCATAAGCCCCACCCATTTCATCCAAATAATAAAATCCTAATCGCTCAGCTACCTGTCCTTCCTGTACATCAGACAAGCCACCGATTTGTAAGGCCCGAGCATAATGTTCTTCTGCCGGCTTACCCAAACCTTTAGCCATCAAACGATGACCTTGTTCGGCAATAGCCGGTGCATAACCCAAATCGGCAGATTTTTCACAATATAAATCACTGTACATATGATGAGGCCAACGCACACACAATTGGTATAAGGCCTTTTTATATTCCTTTTGAGAAACCCACCCGGCCCATGTATTCCAAGCCGTTTCCACATTATTAAATCCGCATTCATCATAAACCATCACATCCTGAGTGGTTTCGGCCTGCGCTATTTTAGCCTCACATTCGGCCGAAGTTTGAGCCATAACCGGTAGAGATAACATACTGCTCAATAATAATAAAGCCACAAAACGCATAGACAAATCTCCTTAACAAACTGTTTCATTTTTTTCAAAGCATAGCAAAAATATCAACGCCATACAAGAGAAAAAAACAATACTTGACAAGAAAAAGAAAATCGGCTATATCTACCTTGAGATTTTTAACATCATATGGAGGCCCGCATGAGCTTGATTACATTAGAACCGAACTACAAACCATCCGCTAAAGAAGAATATATGTGTGATAAGCATTTGGAATACTTTCGCCAAAAATTATTAAACTGGCGTACGGAATTGGTTAAAGAATCAAGCGATACGTTGCAGGATTTAAAAGAAACCAATTTGAACGAACCGGATTTAAATGATCGTGCCAGTAATGAAGCTGATCAATATTTAGAACTCAGAACACGAGATCGGATGCGTAAACTCATCAAAAAAATCAACCAAGCTTTGGATCGTATTGAAAACGGCACGTATGGATATTGTGAAGAAACTGGCGAACCCATTGGGCTTGGACGGTTAGAGGCCAGACCGGTAACCACCCTATGTATTGAGGCTCAAGAACGCCACGAACGCAAGGAAAAAACACAAGCCGATGAATAATCAATCCATTTCCCCTTGGGGATTAAAACATCCGTTTATTTTAGCTTCAGGCTCTAAGGCCCGATTGCGTTTATTGCAAGAGGCGGGATTGCCTCCGTGCGCCATTGTGCCAGCCGATATTGATGAAACCCCTCATAAAAAAGAATTACCGGCCAGATATGTTTATCGGATTGCTAAAGAAAAAGCATTAGCTGTAGCAAAAACGTATCCGAGTGAATACATTTTATCGGCCGATACGGTTATTGCCGTTGGCGTACGAATGATACGCAAGGCGACAACTCGGGAAGAAGCTTTTGAAAACTTAAAATTATTATCCGGACGCAAACACCGAGTCATTACCGGTTTTTGTGTCGTCAAACCGGATGGAACAACCATTACCAAAACAGTTACGACATTTGTTATTATCAAAAAATTAGATAAAGTGGATATTGAGGCTATTTTGGATTCTGGTCAATGGCAAAATGTTGCCGGCTATCAAATTGAAGGGATGTTATCCGCCGTTGTACGAAAAACAATCGGGTCTTTTCCAAATGTTGTAGGATTACCCATCTTTGAAGTAGCTCAAGTTTTACGTGGCATTTTATGAAATTAATCAGCAAAAATAATTATGGCGAAGAAATTGTAGCTATTCAGCAATCCGACGGTTCTATATCTGACTTTTTCATTTACAGACCCGAAAGATTAAATTTAAATGATACCCTTGGGGGTATCATTCGCAAGCACGACATCACATTAAACGGATACTTTGTTCAAACTGATAAAAAGTGGTCCGTATTTGTGCCATCAAAAGAAAAACATAATGAAGGCGAACACGTTTTTATTAAAATTACGAAAGAGGCCCGTCAAGGCAAAGATGCCAATGGTATTTTTATAGGTGAACCATTACCCGAACGTATATCTCTATCCCACATTATCGCAGAACAATATCAAATTAATATATGCGAAGAATGGACCGACGAAACACAAGAGGCATTAGAGCAAGCCATCAGTCCATCCGTTCCTTTTTATCAAACAGCCACCATTCATATTGAACGCACCAAAACATGTTGGACAATTGATGTGGATTCGGGAAATTGTACAGAAAAAGCACAGGTACTCAATAAAAAAGCGGCTGAAGTAATTGTTAAAGAAATTGCTAAACGTCATTTAGGCGGGTTAATTCTCATTGATTTTATCGGGGCAAAATCCGCCCAAGAACGAATCGCTTTAGAAAAACATCTCATTGATTTATTAAAAAAAGATTCTCTATCATATCCTTGTGGGTGGACAAAAGGTCGATTGTTTGAAATTAAACGCACACGCACCTATGCCCCTTTGATAGATGTCTTTTTAACCGGTACCGGAGAATTTAATAGTCTGTCCACCGCCTATCAAATTTGCGAAAATATTACAAAAAGCAAAACAGTTAAACATGTGATAGCCAATCCTCAAGTTATTGACTTATTAAGAGAAAAATTAAAAAATCAGACGGTTTTTACAGCCGATATTCATTTACCCCCCCATCAATTTATTATCAAGGATAAATAATGACTCAAACACCTATTTTAAATAAAAAATGTCCCATTTGCGGAAAACAAACGATTTTAGAATACCACCCTTTTTGTAGCAAAAAATGTGCCGACATTGACCTTGGTCGATGGTTAAAAGGTGATTATGTTATGCATACAAATGAAGTACCGACAGACGAAGAATGGGCACAAGAGGCTATAGAATCCGCCAAAAATGAATAATTTTTATTTTTTTTCAAAAAAACACTGGACAAGTGAAAAAAAATAATGTATAAAGGGTTTACTTTCGCAAAAGAAAGAACCTTGCCTGGGTAGCTCAGTTGGTAGAGCAAGGGACTGAAAATCCCTGTGTCGGCGGTTCGATCCCGTCCCCAGGCACCATTTATAAAGCCACCAAGAGGTGGTTTTTTCATGACACTCCTCCTTATAAAAGACCGCCTGAATTTACAAGCGGTCTTTTTTTTATAAATAATATTAACGTTTGTTTACTGCCGTTCTAAATGAATTGTATGCCCTTGTGCATTTGAACGATGTGTTGCCGCCGAACGAGGCGACTGCGTCTGACCTCCCCTTAAATAACAGGCAGCCTCTTGCGTCATACCTAAGGATACTGCATTCCAAGAATCTTGCTCTTTAGCTGAACGCGTCATTCCATCTAACAGCACTTTTACCACTGATTGACCAGCCGGTGTATCGGCTTGACCACTTTGAATAAGATTATCAGCTAACGCACTTAAAAATAATCGTTGGGTTTCATAAACTGGTTTTCCGTTATCATCAAACAACATATCTGTTAAAAAAGACACACGCCGTGCAACCTTGTCATCATCTGGATGAATACCGTAAGCCATTTGAGAAATGCGCATTGGATGTTCAACGGCATACCGCACATCAACCGGACGAGCATTATCCCCCGAACCTTGCATAATAATATGGGCCCGAATCAACCCATACATAATATCTTGCGCAGTCAACTTTCCATTAGATTGTTCAGCCCATTGATTAACTTGCTCTGTAATATAATTTTGTATATGTTGTACCCCCTTAGGAGATAATGACGTATGATTTTCAGCCACATAATTTAATGCCGCCCCAATATTTTGACAGCTATCCGCCGTCATCACATTACACGTTTGTGACTCTTTATGATTATCCAAATGCATTTTCTTTATTTACACCTTTCACAGATTAATAACACACAGATTGTTTTAGTATATCTCATTTTTTAATTTTTGTCAATGTTTTTATTTAAAAAAAATATTTTTTTTCGTTGATTTTTACCCCAAAGTGTGGGATAATTAAATATATAATGTGTGAGGTAATATCATGGTACAACATTTAATTGAAGAAGAAACAAAGTATAATATTTTAAAAAATATTTCCGGCGATGTTATGATTTTGATTCGCGCCCGTATGGATGATGCCGAAAAACCGCAAGTCATTTATGATGGTGGTGAACACGCCTTATTATATCGTTCTCAACATAATACCGTGGTGTTAGGATATGTTCATCCGGATATTCGTTCGGATTTAGCTCACGTTTCTTCTGTTTTAATTGTTGAAGCACAAGGCAGTTCCATCGTACGTGAATATCACGCAAAACTTAAGACGATGTCTAAACTCCCGTTACCGGAAAAATACCAAACCGCTGTCTAAAATCATTTTTTAACGTTTATTTCAAAAAAATCCTCTCAAAAACTGAGAGGATTTTATAATAAACTATCCCAAAATAAATACATCGTTTCTAAAGAAACCATTATCAGCCACGAACAAATTTCATTACTTCGCCGTCAAATCCTTTCCCAAGTTGTAAAAGACCACTGGCTTGACACCCACACACTCTGACTGCAAAAGGCACAAAACAAAAAAATGGCAAAAAGCTGAAAATAGTCCCTAACACACATAATTTGTATAAGCTCTGATTATTCATTTTTCCTCCTGTATCAAACCGTTTGGCAAGAAACAAAGATATCGTTTTGTTCCGGCATCGGAGCATCCGGATAAGCCATCGGTTCAACTCTATCTACACGGGCAAATGTTGGCCCCCTTTGGCAACGCAAAAACAACTCTGACACCTGTTCTCCCTCTGCCAAAATCTCCACGCTACCATCCCGACGATTACGAACAAATCCTTTTAAATGAAGGTCAAGAGCTTGACGCACTGTCCAAGCCCTAAACCCCACTCCTTGCACCCGTCCAAAAACACGAATGTGGATTTGCATATCATCTCCTATTTTTTCAATGTCTTAGTTAACGAATCAAGTAATTGTTGCTTAATCATATCTTTGGCATCTACCGCCGGTGTTGGCTCGGTAGCAACAGGTTCTTTTGGTTGAACCGGTTGAGCCACACGCACAGCCGTTTGACCGGTCAATGGACGACCCAATACTCTTTCGCACAAATGTACGTTTCCTGTATTTTGAGAAGTCGGCAACTGAATACCTTGTTTTTCGGCAACTTTATTAGCCAAAGCCGTCAACCCACTCTTAACAGCTGTTTGAACTGCCGTTTTTGTATCAACCGAAAAAGCCGGCTGAGTAAACGGACCGGAAATTTTCACAATTTTGGTTAAAGCCAAAGCCTCTTGCACTGCTGATTTTGCATTTGATACAGATGGAGCCATTGTCAAAGATAATTCTTCTTTCGGCAAATCAACATTCCCACTGACGGCAAAATCCACAACTGACGTTTCAATGGCAATTTGATTATCGGATGTAATCACACCATCTTTGATAGACAAATTAACGGCACCACAAATCAATTCGCTGTTTTGTTCTGTAACAGCAAAATTCATCCCACTGGATTTATTTTCAAGCAATCCCATGGCAACCGGTAAAGAATTAAACCACTTGTTGAGAATTTCCCCTTTAGTAATTTCTAACATAACTTGCCCATTCAAACCGGATACAAAAGATTTAACCGAATCACCTTGTGTCGTTAATTTAAGTGTTGTTAAAACATCGGCCCCTCTTACTTGTTCTGCCACCGGTTTCACTGCATCTAATTGCAATTCATCCGATTGCATATTAATTTGAACCTTCGCTGGCATTTGAACCGCATTTAAAGAAACATTTCCTTTAATTGTACCGGCTGGCGTTCTAAGCGTTAAAGAAGGAACAGACAAATACCCATTTGTCAAATCACCGGATACAGCAACCCCAATATTATCAATGTGTGGCACCTTAATATATTGAAGTGTCGCAGCCACTTGAGCATTAACTTGTTTTAAAGCAGATAAATCAATTTTATCATCCGAAAAGAGAGATGTTTTTTGAACCTGCTCTGTCGTTTTAGTTTGTGTCTTTGCAACAGGCAGCCCCGCAAAAATAAAATCAGAAATATCAAAATAACGAGAAACGACTTGCGCTTTAATCATAGGAACGGGTTCGGTCAAAGCAATCAATCCATTCATTACAACGTCGGATTTTCCACCGGAAAGCGTCAATTGATTTAACGTCATATTTTTCATATTACCGGCCACATCAATGCCGACGGACACCGGTTTAATTCCATACATTTCCGCCAACTTAGCCGATGTGAGTTGAGCATCTGCCACCAATGCAACCTGAGCGTCTTCTTTTACATTTGACACCGTCATCTGTGCTGTCAAAGTCGCTTCATTTTCACCCAAAATTGCGGTAATCGGCTGAATTTGCAACTGACCATTCAAATCACCCTTTGCAATTAATTTTAAGGAAAATGCTTTTTCCGGAACTTTATCGGATTTAACAAAATTATCAACAAGCTTCTTTAAATTTTGCCCTTCCAAAGATAAATTAAATAACATATTGGCAAAATTAACCGTATCTCCGATTGTCCCCTTTAAATCCAATCTGGCATCAAATGCATCAAAAACGGCAGAAAACGAATAATTTGGACGACGTGCCATAAACGAGGCAAAATTTCCTAAATTGACTTCGGCTTTCATTGTTTTTCCATTATAAATAATCGTCATTTTAACCAATTTTAATTGTTCAATTGCGACATCCATCACAGCCAATGTCTGTTTTTTACTCTCTTGCATCCGAGTAATGAGCAATGTTTTTACGGCAATCGTATCAATACTTAAACGATTTAAGACATCAGCAACGGTTTTGAAAACATCTTTCTGTTCTGTCGAAACCGATTGAACAGGTTGAGTGGTCTGTCCTTTATCGGCCTCCCCTAACGTATAATTATTTTGACCATTTTTATCGAATAAGTTAACTTTGGCCGTACTCATATTAAAGGCTTTAATTTCTACCTTACTTTTTAATAACGGCAATAAGGCCAACGTTGCATCTACAGAATCAATTTCAAGCAAAGGAGCTTCGTCTTTAAACGCCTCATTATTAACAATTTTAATACCTTTAATTTCAATTGTCGGAATCAAAGACAATTTCATAGACATGCTATTAATTGTTACAGGACGCCCTAAAGCCTCAGAGGCCTTAGATGTAATAATACCCTTGTACGAATTTAAATCAAATGTCAAAAAGAAAATGCTAATCGCAACAAATAAAATTAGCAACAGAATCATAACTACTTTAAAGATGCGTTTTAAAATACTCATACTATTTATCCCCTCTCATAAAATAATCAAATGGATTTTCGGCCGTTTTTTCATCAAACCCCAAAAATTCAAAACTGTTTTTTATATGTTGCGGTATTTTTGCAAAAATTTCAAGTGTTCCTTTGCGTGGATGTGGAATTTTTATGGCTCGGGCATGTAAATGCAGTTTATGTTCATCCTGCAACCCCATATTTTCCCGTGTTTTATCCATATATTTACCATCACCGACAATAGGCGTATTGAGTGTCAAACAATGCACCCTCAATTGATGTGTCCGCCCCGATAAAGGCATCATTTCAAGCCAACTGACCTTTTTAGCCAACGAATCGATGACATGGTACAAAGTCTGAGCTTTTTGGCCATTTTCAAAGTCCACACGCATTTGTTCTCCGCCCTTTTCTCCGGACATTTTGGCGAGTGGTGCATCAATTTTACCCGACAACAATTTTGGCTTGCCGTAAACCAAAGCCCAATAGACTTTTTTTGCTTCACGTGAGGCAAACGCCTCGGCAAGTTTTGCAGCCGCATTCGCACTGCGTCCTAACAACAAAATGCCGGATGTATCTTTATCCAACCGATGCACAAGGCGTGGTTTTTCCTCTTTTTCAAATCGCAAAGCATCCAACATACCGTCAATATGGCGGGCCTGCCCACTGCCCCCTTGCACAGCGATACCGGACGGTTTATTCAGAACAATGACATCATCATCTTTATGAATGACAAGCGATTGCATAAATTCTATATCGGCTTTAGACAGCCGGCGAGGCAAATTAGATTTTTCGGATACCTCCCTAGGCGGTACACGCAAACTATCACCTGTATGCAATCTGGTATCGGCAGAGGTTTTTGCGCCATTCACACGAATATTTTTCCCACGGATTAAGCGTTGCAACTGACCGTTTTTAAGCTCCGGATAATGACGGGCGAACCATCTGTCTACACGGATATTATCGTCTTTTTCATCAACTGTTATCATTTTTACGGGCATTTTTTTTCTTCCTTAATTCATTCCAATAATCAATACGTTTTTTAATTTCTCGTTCAAATCCACGCTCTACGGGTGTATAAAAAGTCCTGCGCCCCATACTTTCTGGGAAATAATTCTGACCGGAAAAACCTTCCTTTGTGTCATGGTCATACTGATAACCGGCATTATATCCCAACTCTTTCATTAACCGTGTCGGCGCATTTAAAATATGCTTTGGCGGATTATAGGATGCCGTTTCCCGAGCCACTTTCGACACATTTATCCAAGCCGTTTCAATACTGTTGGACTTTGGAGCCGTTGCCAAATACACAACCAAACCCGCCACCGCTAAATCTCCTTCGGGTGACCCCAATCGTTCATAAGAATTCCAAGCCGATATCGCTTGTACCAAAGCCCCCGGATCAGCCATACCGACATCTTCGGTTGCAAATCGAGTCAAACGGCGTAAAATGTATTTCATATCCTCGCCGGCCTGTACCATTCTGGCCAACCAATAAAGTCCTGCATCAGGGTCAGAGCCTCGCAAAGACTTATGCAATGCCGAAATTAAATTATAATGCCCCTCGCCCGATTTATCATAATTGGGCATGCGTTTTTGCAATAAATTTTCAAGTGCCTCAACATCCAAAATTTCATTGGGTTCAGCACTATTATAAACGGCCTCAATTAAATTGATAAAATACCGTCCATCCCCGTCGGCCAGATTCTTTAAAAATTCACGCCCCAAATCATCTATTGGCAAAGCTCTGTCCATCAAGGATTCCGCTCGTTCCATAATCGTATCCAACGAATCGTTTTCTAGACGCTTTAACACAAATACTTTTGCGCGAGAAAGCAAAGCCGAATTGATTTCAAAAGATGGATTTTCGGTTGTCGCCCCGACTAAAATCACAGTGCCATCTTCAACATAAGGCAAAAAGCCATCTTGTTGCGCCCGATTAAAACGGTGAATTTCATCAACAAATAATAAAGTGCCACGCCCCATACGACGACGGCTTTGCGCTTCGGCAAATACTTTACGCAAATCGGAGACACCGGAAAAAACGGCGGACACTTGCTCAAAATGCAAATTCGTGGCATCAGCCAACAATCTGGCAATTGTTGTTTTACCACACCCTGGAGGGCCCCATAAAATAAACGATGAAATCTTACCCGATGCAATCATACGCGCCAGTGGTGCTTTTTCGCCCAGTAAATGCGACTGTCCCACCACCTCGTCCAATGAGGACGGACGCATTTTATCAGCCAAAGGGGCCTCGGTTAACTGTTGAAACAGAGTACTCATAACCGCTTTATACACAATTTCAAAAAAAATTACAATTGAAAAAGTGGAATAAAAAGGGAAAGTTTTATGTCGTTACAAAAAAAATCTTTCGCCGAATCATAACAGACACAGCGAAAGACAAAAGTCCCCCCTATTAAAAAGCCGAAAAACTACTTACAGACAGCGTAGTAGCCGCGGTAGTTGTCGCGACTGTTGACGTTGACGAGACCACTGCGCAGGTACACGATGTATGCGCTGCAAGAATTGACACCATCTAAGTTATTTGTCCAAATATACTCGGTCTCATAATGGCTTTGCAAGGCTTGCCCAAGGGCCGTAAAGTTGTGGCTGTTAGGATCATACCCGCCGTTCCAGCCGTTGATAAGATCTGAGACGCCAACCAATCCATCACGTCCTAACGCCTTGCAGGCAGCATCTGCATCCCACCAACTCATATAATGGTGCGATACGTAATATGTTTTGTCTCCAACATTAAGTTTTGAAAAGTCCGCCTCTACGCATGTACCGGTTTGATCACTTGGGAAGGCTTCGGTACAACTGTCATTTGGACTGGCACAATATACGCCAAATCCTTCGCATTTATTTTTATCATATGTACATCCTTTCGCGACACATGTGCCGTAATAGCACATACCGTCATTTGGGGTATTAATGGTACAATCATCTCCGTGTTTATAGTATGGATTTCCATCGGAACAGCAAGAATCACTTGTATCACAGGCGCCATATGTTCCTTCCGGAGCCGATCCGTTGAAACAAATGCCCGTATCTTTATCGCAATATTTATTCGTACCACAATCGGCATCCGTTTTACAACCGTCCGATTCAACAGCGCCGGTGTCAAAATAAAATTCCATGGTGTTGTTGTCCGATTC
>JAFTHM010000113.1 GCA_017457425.1 Alphaproteobacteria bacterium | reverse complement strand
GTGCTGCCGCACTTATTCGCTTCAAGGTCTATCCACCACACTAAAAAAAGCCCATTTCGGGGCTGTGTGGTATCTTGCTACGTAAGTTTCGCTTGTCTGACGTCCGCTCAACAACTGCGCTTCGGTCAAAGACACTTGAACGCTCACTGCGTGCTGCCGCACTTATTCGCTTCAAGGTCTATCCACCACACTAAAAAAAGCCCATTTCGGGGCTTTTTTTTAGTGTGGTGCCCAGAAGAGGACTCGAACCTCCACCCCTTTGACAGGACCAGCACCTGAAACTGACGCGTCTACCAATTTCGCCATATGGGCTTAATGTGGAAAACATATAGAAAAAAAATGAGTTTGTCAACATAAAATTAAAAAAAACATATTTTTTGCAAAAAATATAAAAAAACACTTTTAAAATATAATAAAATGTATTAGCATACAAAAAAAAGGAGAAAAACATGAACAAAGAACAACCAAAAATTCGTGAAAGTCATATTGATTTATCTTGGAAAAGATACCTATTCCCGCCAATCCATCCGGAAGGCATTAAAATCGTTGGCGTTATTTTAGCTGTCTTTACTATTTTCGGTCTGTTATTCCCATGGATTTGGTTTATCGGTATGCCGATTGTGGTATTTGCCTTTTATTTTTTCCGCAATCCGGAACGAGTAACCCCTCATAATCCGCATGTCATTTACGCACCGGCAGACGGGATTGTTACTAATATTAAAGAAATGGTACCACCGGAAGAATTGGATATTGGACGTGAACCACTGACACGTATCAGTATTTTTATGAGTGTTTTCAACGTTCATGTTAACAGAACACCGGTCAGTGGGACCGTTCATGCCCTCAACTATCGTCCAGGAAAATTGTTGTCTGTTGCCGATAAAGACAATGAAGAAAATGAACGTCAAGAAATTTGTGTTCGTATGCACAATGGCACACGAATCGGTTTTATTCAAGTCGCTGGTCTTGTAGCACGTCGCATTTATTGTCCGTTAAAGGTCGGAGATAAACTTAAAGCCGGCGAAGTTTTCGGATTAATCCGTTTTGGCAGCCGTTTAGATGTCTTTTTACCAAAAGGTGTTAAACCAAATGTTGCCTTAGGTCAAATTTCAGTTGCCGGAGAAACGGTTTTGGCCGATATGTCCACTATCGTTAAGAAAAAATAATGACAAAGAAACAAGAATATACCATGAAAAAATCAGAAATCAAAATTCGTCAGGTCTTTCCCAATGCCATTACGATGACAGCGCTGGGTTTTGGGGTATCCTCTTTAAATATGGCATTTTGGGGACAATGGAAATTAGCCGTTTTGTTTATAGCTTTATCCGCTCTGTTTGACTTCTTGGATGGTGGCGTTGCCCGATTGTTAGGAGCCGAATCAAAATTAGGAGCTCAATTAGATTCTCTATCAGATTTCGTCAGCTTTGGTGTTGCTCCGGGTTTTTTAATGTACCAATGGACAATGGATCAAGCCGCTCGTCATGAAGCGTTGGTCGGCAATGCTTTTCGGTCTGAAGCTGTTGGGGTTTACTGGGGATTTGCCCTATTTTTAGCGATGTGTGCTGCTATGCGTTTAGCCAGATTTAATGCGATGTTAGAAGAATCGCAAAGCAAACCGCAACCGCCATATTGGAAACACTTTTTTATGGGTGTTCCGGCTCCGGCAGGTGCGGGTTTGGCTATTTTACCTTTGGTTTTGTGGCTTGCTAGCAACGAACAAGCGGATATTTTCCGCAGTCCTTGGTTCGTCGGTTTCTTTTTATTGTTCAGCGGGTCTATGATGGCTAGCCGTATTCCGACTTTATGCCTCAAACACTTAAGTATTCCGGAACATTTAATGACGCCACTTAGAATTGGGTTATTATTTATGTTAGCCTCTTTGCTTGCTTTTTCCTGGATTTCGCTCAGTATTATCGGAATTTGTTATTTAATTTCCATTCCGTTTGGTATTCGTTATTTTTTAAAACAAAAAGCTCTTTATAAGAAAGGATAAAAAACATGAAACATACCATCATTTCCTTATGCGCCTTAATGGTTGTTCCAAGTATTGCTATGGCTCAATTGGCGGCCAATCCTTGGGCTAACAAAAATATTGCCAGACCTGAAACAAATTCGGTTTTAAGCAACAACCAAAAAACGGGTGAAAATTCTTGGAACATTGAACAACCGGCTTATATTGGTGATAAAACAACTTGGGCCCAGCCAAAGGGGCAAAAAGAAACCGCACCGGATGTTAATATTACAAATATTTTATTAATGTCTCAACACTTACGAAATATGGGTTATCAAATTCCGGAAGGATTAGATAAGATGGTAAATACAGCGCCCGCTTGGTTAAAAAAAGAAATTTGGGCCTCAATGAAACACTTACAAAACTCCTCTAACCCCGTTGCAACGGCCTCAGTCGGATTTGCCGAAATTTTTGAAAGCAGAACCGGATTTTCTATTGAAAACTTAATCGGGAATTCCTTACGTTTAATTGATGAAAGAAGATAAAAATGACAATGCGTTTTACCATTATATTTTTACTGTTAATGGCCAGTCCGTATGTTATGGCAGAACGCATCAATTTTGTGGATATATCCAGACAACTATCAAATAATGAAATCATCAATTCACCAATTTATACAAAAAAAGTATATCGACAAATGTATGAGGAAGACAAAGCCGCCTATGACCGCCAAATGACGGCTTTGGATGAGCAAAAAAAAGCAGGAACAATTTCAAGTCGTACATATTTATATAGAACCGAAGCTTTACGAAATGCCTTTAAAAAGGCTTATCCGAAATCACTAGCGGAACAAGGCAAACAAATTGAACAAACGCCGGCCGATATGTGGATGCTTGTAGCTTTCAGTAATCATCGCCGAGATTTAATCAGATTAACCCATCCGCAATACCGGCAAATTATGAAAGATACAATCAGTGGAAAAAATTTAACTGTGTCTAAAGAGGCTGTTTCATCTCAACCATCCTCAAATACCTCTCAACAAAATAAAAATGTGAGTGTACAAAAAATTAAAAACACTCAAAAGTTAGGTCGTAAATCATTTTCCATTAATACGGATGCCTTTAAATAACAATGAAAAAAATTACAACGCCCTCTCAATTATCTCCTCAAATGCCGGCGATTATTTTGGTTCGTCCTCAAATGGCTGAAAATGTCGGTATGGTGGCAAGGGCGATGATGAATTGCGGATTATATGATCTGCGAATCGTATCCCCCAGAGAAAATCACTTATCGGATAAGGCTATATCGGCCAGTTCGGGTGCATCAGATATTTTGCAAAAGGCAATCATTTTTAATTCATTAGATGAAGCCATTGCCGATTTGAATTTTGTACTGGCAACCACTGCCCGAGAACGAGGCATGAATAAAGTGGTATATACACCTGAACCCGCCATCAAATTAATGCAAGATAAAACGGCTCAAGGACAAAAATGCGGCATATTATTTGGAGCCGAACGAACGGGACTGGAAAATCACGAATTAGTTATGTCTGACGGCATTATTGAAATTCCGCTTAATCCCCTGCACTGCTCGCTGAATTTGTCTCAAGCCGTTTTATTGATTGGCTATGAGTGGTTTAAATCAACAGGTGAGAAAAAAAATTCTGCCCAAAGCACAAATATACCGGCCACAAAAGCCGAATTGGATTTCTTTTTAAAACATCTGGAAAACGAACTGGAAAAACGGGGATATTTCAGATTTTTTGATAAAAAAGAACGGATGCAAAGAAATTTGCGTAATATTTTTACACGCAATAATTTAACAACATCAGAAATCAGAACGCTACACAGCGTTGTCAACGATTTAATAAGAGAGGAAAAACATGATTAGAACAGCCGAATTTGTCTCGTTAGGACACCCCGATAAAATTGCCGATTACATTACAAGTTTTTTGTTGGATCGTTTTATTGAACAAGATCCGACAGTCAAATACGGGGTCGAAGTGATGGTCAAAGATAATACCGTTGTTCTGGGCGGTGAAGTCATGGGCAATGTAAATACTCAACATTTAGACTCCTTTATTAAAGGTGCCCTAAGAGATATCGGATATGACGAACGGTATGCTGAAATTTGGGGCGATCATGCGATTAATATTAACAAAATTAACGTGATTAACTTAATCGGCGTTCAATCGGCTGAAATTAATCAAGGTGTTATGCAAAACGGTTGGGGTGATCAAGGCGTTTTTGTTGGCTATGCATGTCAAGGCGAAAATATGATGCCAAAAGAACTGTATCTGGCTAAAAAATTAAATAAAGCCCTTTATGAACTGGCAAAATCAT
>JAFTHM010000112.1 GCA_017457425.1 Alphaproteobacteria bacterium | reverse complement strand
TCAAAAAAATTGCCACTGATTTAGAGCACTATCAAAAACAAAAGGCCGAATATGATAATCCCTTAGAAAAATGGGAACCTAAACGTATTTTGGTATACGGTATGAAAATAGATAAACAAAGACACCGATAAAAATTTGTCCCCTTATTTAAAATGAGGGGATTTTTGTTTCAAAAGATAATTTCGGATGATATAACTCAAACTAAGGTAGTTGTTCTGCCTCGGGGTATAGCAACCTCTTGAAGTCTATCCTGAAATACGGGACAAAAATAACTTCCAACCACTTTTTTACAAAGGTGGTTTTCGTTTAATTTGTAAATTGAAAGGAAGTCTAAATGGCTATGCAAGATTTTAACAATAATAATGCCTCATTACTGCTGGATACTGGTGAGGGGCACCAGTATGACAGAAAAAAACATAAACCGTCATCCTCCGACCCCACCGGAGAATCCATTATGAATTCAGCCCCTCATTTGAGGGGCTGTTTTCTAATTCTATCCAAAATTTTAGCGATTGAAAATCACATCTTTGACACGGTTTAGGACAGGGGCGGCAATGTCTCTGGCACGTTTGGCACCATCTTGCAACATATCCTCCACCTCATCAAAGTGTGTCATATAGTAATTATATTTTTCACGTTTTTCATCAATTTCTTCGTGCAAGGCATTCAGCAACATTTTCTTAATATCGCCATAGCCCATGCCGCCTTGCTCTAAGCCGTCCTTGACTGTTTGCACAACATCATCTTTGGCAACACCCTTAATAATGTGATACAATAAGATGTCTTCCGGATTTTTCTTGTCATTCAATCCTTGGCAATCTGTTTTAATACCCATAACGGCTTTTTTGAGCACATTATCATCGGCAAACAATGGAATAACGTTATTATAACTTTTGCTCATTTTTTGCCCGTCAGTCCCTGGCAATACTTGAGAATTTACTTGTACAACGTATTCTGGGATTTTTAAGACCTCTTTTTTGTAATGGGCATTGATAGACCCGGCAATATCGGCCGCAATTTCCACATGTTGAATTTGGTCTTTGCCAACCGGTACGATATCGGTATCATACGCCAAAATATCGGCCGCCATTAAAACAGGGTAGGTGTACAGCCCCATATTGATACCGGCATCATTGGGTTCCCCCTTGGCCATATTTTTATCTACCTGAGCTTTATACGCATGAGATTTGTTCATCAACCCTTTAGGCGTATAAGCCATTAAAATAGTGGTTAATTCAAACAATTCCGGTACATCGGATTGCTTATAGAATAAAGAGTGTTTCGGATCCAATCCGCAAGCCAAATAGGTGCTGGCAATTTCCTTGGTCAATTGTTTGAGCAGGGGGGCATCTTTAATCGCATTAATAGCATGATAATCGGCCACAAACATAATATGACGTCCGCCTTTGGCATTGATATCGTGTCCCAATTGAATAGCCGGTCGAATGGCACCAACATAGTTTCCAAAATGAACGGTTCCTGTGGGTTTAACCCCTGTTAAGATTGTTTTCATTGTGATATCCTTTTTTTGTGAATTTGTGTGAATAAAAGAGTGAATTTTAAGTATAACTAAATGCCCCCTTGGGGAGGCCACAAATTCCATGTAGAATGTAAATTATATATCATAAAGACTATTATAATAAAAATTTTTTGAATATCAAGTGATTTTTCTAAAAAAAAAGACCGATATATCTACCGGTCTTTATAACATCGGATTGACGTATTAACGTCCGCCCCCTCTGCGACGTTTTTGTAAAGCGGTATTGTTTTTTCTGTTTTTATTTCCGGAACGAGCTTTTGATTTTTGTTTTTTGGGGACTTTGTTAACAATCGGTTTCCCGTCTTTATCAACGTTGAACATTTGTTGTACTTCTTTTGGAAAACCACCAACATCACGTTTTTTCAGTTTTAAATTTGGACGGTTACCATTGTGAACAGCACGGTACTTCAAGTTATAAATATTGGCTCCGACTGCATACAATTCATTCACGATATTGGAACTTTGGATACGGTCATTTTTGGCTTGAGCCTCAGATAATTTAGCCAACAATACTTTGGATTTGTGTCGTCTGTTATTACGTTTACCGTCGGCTCGTTCTTTTGTGCTGACTTGACCGGTTAATTTTGAGTATTGTTTGTTTTTAACTGCTTTTAAAAAGTTTTTCCACTTACTGACAAAATTATCGGGACCGACTTGATAACCGATATCGGTAACCAACATTTGAACGGCATAAGGTTCATTCATAAAGTCAATACCTTTTTCTTTATAAGATCTCTGATAGATTGTATCTATAACAGAACGTACTTCAGTTAAGGCGATACTTAAGCTGTCTTTGTATCTCATGCCGGCAACCTTGGCCGGTTTTCCGTCAATGGTAACGGAATGAGCAACTTGTTTGGCATTTGAGGTTTTCGGTTCTTTTTGTTTAACCTGTCTGAAATATTGTTTTACTTGGTTTTCGGTCATTTTGGTGCCGTCTTCAAAGTACAAAGGAAATTTTGAAAAATCCATTCCGTTGGTGGCGGCAATACCATGTCCGATGGTTAAAACACCTTTTGAACACATATATCCCCAAGGACAAAACCCTTCGGATACACTGCCACTCATACCAATCAGCCATCTTTCTCCTAATTTATCTCGCCAATTTTTGTATTCATCTGTTTGCATAAATTTTTCTAGCTCTTCTGCATTCATTTTTTTATTTGGATCACGTGTAGGGGCCGGCTCTTTTTGTATATTTTCTGCCGGAACAGAAGCAGTCGGTTGCGAGACTTCTTTTTTTATAAAAGCTGTGGAGTTGATAATTTTTTCGGTAGCAGGCTCTGTCTGTGTTTTTTCGGAGGAGGGCGTGTACGGATTTTTTGGTAAATTGACCGGCATGACAAGACTATCTGTACCTCTAATATCATTAAATTCTTGATTTTTTGGCATGCCAAATAAAGAGGTCGCCGCCATACTGAGAGCGCTTAATTGCAAAATTTGATGTTTTAAACTCATAAGATTACCTCCAAAAACATATCTTCTTCTTATATTATACCTCAAAATATGAAAAAAGGCAATTGGTTTAAAATAACATATTGAAATAAAAATAAAAACCTCTTATCTTTTTATAAGAGGTTTGTTTTTGCGTGCTCTACTATCCGTGTCTGCCTCGTCTGCGTTTAGGTGCAGTATGGCGACGTGTATTTTTTAACGATTTATCCGAATGTAAGGAGGCTTTTTTAGGTTTGTAATCAACATTACTGGCTAAGAAAATATGACGATTCAATTCTGATGGATGAAATTTAATATTGAAACGGCCTAATGTTGCTAATGGCGTTGATGTATCAGTCCCTTGTTTACAACCATGTGCTAAATTGACTAAAGCTTTTTTTATTGCATTACGATTTTTGTTCGTGCAACAAACCACATATCTGTGTGCATTGGCATAGTCTTTATCTTTTAAACATTTCCATAAAGCGGCATTGCGAAAAACACCATTATGGCCACGTTGATATGCTAAATCCAAAATCAGTACTTGAATGGGCAGCGGTTGATCAAACAGTTCCATTCCATGTTTTTCCAACATGGCGTCATGAACTAAATCTACCTTTACAGCGGCCTCTTTACTTGCCAATCGTTCGGCATCGGCATGTGAAATGCCACGATATCCTAAAGATTTTGCCAATCGTTTACATTCTCCCATGGAACGGCCAGCCGTTTGATTCATCCAATTTCTGACTTGTGATACACTGAGTCTTGAACCACTTGTGGTGTATAAAGGCATTTCACTTAATGATATGTTGCATCCAATCATATTCGTTCCGATACCGACGGTCGGTTGACCGGCAGAACATCTGTAAATATAAGGAAAGAACCCTTCTGTTAATTCCCCCATCGGCATCCATACATTTAGTAATCTGTTTCTGAGTAATTCATATTCAGATGTCCTTTTAAATGCCGGCGTTCCACGTGAATTATCTGATGCTTGGGGCATTTTGGGATTTTGAGCAATTGCAGGGGATGCCGGAATATTTGGCTGATGAACGGGGGAATTTGTGGCATTGCACGCAACGCTGACAAAGGTAGAAGCGATAATAGCTAAATGTTGTAATGTTTTTTTCATGTGATGTCTCCTATGTGATATATAGAAATATTATAAATTATTTTTGAAAAAAATGCAAGATTTTTTATTTAACATATTGTTTTTACTTAATAAAAATGTAATCTTTTTTTGTTGGATTTATTTTGAGCCAGACGAAAATACCATTATTTTCATAAAACACTTGCAAAATAATAAAAAGATTTTTAAAATCATTTAAAAGAGGAGTGAGCAATGTTAGGAGAAGCTTTTGAAATTACGCTTATCGGCATGGGAACGGTGTTCTTTTTTTTGCTGGTAATGATTTGTATTTTAAATATTTTGCGGATTTGTACGGCATCGGATAAGCAAGATTTATCCAAAATTGCAGCGGCTATTGCATTGATTAAAAGTAAGGAGTAGGGGATATGGTTAAAAAAGGGAAAAAGAAGGTTTCGTATATGTGTACGGCATTTCGGGATGGATTTCAATCCGTTTTCGGGGCCAGAGTTTTATCAAAAGATTATCTGCCGGTGGTGGCTGAGGCCGTCAAAGCCGGGATGACAAATATTGAAGCCGGTGGCGGTGCTTCATTCCAAGCGGCTTTTTTCTATAATAATGAAAACGCCTTTGATGTGATGGATAAGTTCCGTGAAATTGCGGGACCAAAAGTTAATTTGCAAACACTTGCCCGTGGTGTGAATGTGGTGGCACTTGATTCTCAAAGTTCGGATATGATTGATTTGCATGCCAAAATGTTTAAAAAACACGGTATGAGTACGATTCGTAATTTTGATGCCTTAAATGACCCGAACAATTTGATTTTTAGTGCAAAATGTATCAAAAAAGCAGGTTTAAAACATCAATTATGTGTGTCTATGATGTCGTTGCCTCCGGGGGCGACGGGAGCTCACACACCCGATTTTTATGAAGAAACGTTGAAAAAGTTTTTAAAGGCCAAAATTCCGTTTGATTCTTTGTGCTTTAAGGATGCCTCCGGTACAACCGTTCCGGCAGTGGTGTATGAAACGATACGGCGGGCCAGAAAATTAGTGGGGGAAAAAGTGCCCATTCAGTTCCACTCTCATGAAACGGCTGGGGCAGGGCTGGCTTGTTATATGGCTGCCGTTCAAGGGGGTGCCGATATCGTGGATTTATCTTTGGCACCGGTATCTGGTGGAACGTGTCAGCCGGATGTAGCAACGATGTGGCATGCTTTGCGTGGGTCTGATTATGAATTAGATTGTGATATTGATGCTATTATGCGTGTGGAAGATCATTTAAAAGAGGCCTTATCTGATTACTTTATGCCACCTGAAGCGTTGCACGTAGAACCGCAAATTCCTTGGTCTCCAATGCCGGGTGGGGCGTTGACGGCGAATACGCAAATGCTCAGAGATAATGGCTTGATGGATAAATACGGCGAAATTATTAAAGCCATGGAAGAAGTTGTTCGTAAGGGTGGTTTTGGAACTTCCGTTACGCCGGTTTCTCAATTTTATTTCCAACAAGCCTTTAATAATGTGATGAGCGGTCCATGGAACAAAATTGCCGATGGCTATGGTAAAATGGTTTTGGGCTATTTTGGTAAAACACCGGTGGCACCCGATAAAAAAGTCGTTCAAATCGCTTCACAGCAATTGGGATTAAAACCCACAACTAAAACAGTTTTATCCATTAATGATAAAAATGAAAAGAAATCTCGCTCTCATTATGAAACAATGTTGACTGAGGCCGGATTGCCAATTACAGATGAAAATGTCTTTATTGCCGCCGCTTGCGGTGATAAAGGAATCACCTTCTTACTGGGTAAAGCTAAGGTCGGCGTGCGTTA
>JAFTHM010000111.1 GCA_017457425.1 Alphaproteobacteria bacterium | reverse complement strand
TTTCAAATCCAAAATAGCCTTAGCTTGCGTTTCGGACAGCATATAAATGCCGTTTTCAACTTTGCGATCCGGTTCATCAATGAGTAAAATCAAATCTTCCACATCTTTGGCTTGCCATCTGGTTTCCATCAATCTGGTCTTAGCCGTTTGCGGATCTGGTGCCGTTTTAATCATTTCAATGACTTGGTCTAAGTTGGCCACGGAAATCGCCAAACCGACCAAAACATGAGCACGGTCACGAGCTTTATTGAGTTCATACACCGTCCGGCGACGCACAACCTCTTCACGGAACGCAATAAACGCATCAATGATTTGTTTCAAATTCATCAGTTCCGGACGACCGTTGTTCAACGCCAACATATTCATCCCAAAACTGGTTTGAAGCGGTGTATATTTATACAGTTGATTCAAAATCACTTCCGGATGAGCATCCCGTTTGAGTTCAATCACAACACGTACACCTTGACGATCGGATTCGTCACGCAAATCGGAAATACCTTCAATGACTTTTTCCTTAACCAAGTCGGCAATACGCACAATCATGGCGGCTTTGTTCACCTGATACGGAATTTCATGAACGATGATTGCCATTTTATCTTTGTGCACTTCTTCAATGGTGCAACGAGCCCGCATAATCACAGAACCACGACCCGTTTGATAACCGCTTCTGGCTCCACCACGCCCTAAAATCAATCCGCCAGTCGGAAAATCAGGCGCCGGAACGATATCAATCAGTTCATCCAATGTAATATCCGGATTGTCAATCGTAGCGATACAAGCACGCACAACTTCGTTTAAGTTATGCGGCGGAATATTCGTCGCCATACCAACGGCGATACCACCAGACCCATTCACCAGCAAGTTCGGGAATCTGGCTGGCAAAACAGCCGGTTCTTGACACGTTTCATCATAGTTCGGATGAAAATCAACCGTATCACGATCAATATCTTCAATTAACCAATGGGCCGTTTGAGCCAATCTTGCCTCAGTATAACGCATAGCGGCCGCTTTATCGCCGTCCATAGACCCGAAGTTTCCTTGCGGACTGATAAGAGGGACACGCATTGAGAACGGTTGAGCCATACGCACCATAGCTTCGTAAATGGAACTATCACCATGCGGGTGATATTTACCCATCACATCCCCAACAATACGGGCAGATTTACGGAAAGGTTTATTATAATCATATCCGTTTTCATACATTGAAAACAAAATACGGCGGTGCACCGGTTTTAAACCATCACGCACATCCGGAAGCGCACGAGATACAATCACGCTCATCGCATAATCCAAATAGGATTTGCGCATTTCGTCTTCAATTAATACCGGAACCGTATCCACAACCCCACTGGTTAAGGCTGTATCATTCATCATATTCATTGTTCACCTAAACTACATCAAATTATCTAAGCGGATTAAAAATCAAAAACTAAAACGGAATTTCGTCATCAAAACCATCACCGGCACTTGGAGCAGAATCCCAACCGGAATTAGCGGCAGAATCCATCGCACCACTAGCGGCAACCGTTTCACCCATGCTGCCACCCGCATTTTTGTTATCCAAGATAACGAGTTCACCACGATAGGCACCCAAAACGATTTCCGTTGTGAATTTTTCTTGACCGGAAGCATCTGTATATTTACGGGTTTGCAAAGCACCTTCAATATACACTTTAGACCCCTTACGTAAGAAACGTTCGGCAAAGTCAGCTAAATTTGTGTTGAACACAACAACACGGTGCCATTCTGTGCGTTCTTGACGTTCACCGGCTTTATCTTTCCATGTATCGGATGTAGCCACCGTCAAATGCACGATTTTTTGACCGGCATTTGTGTGACGAATTTCCGGATCACGACCCAAATTACCAACTAAAATGACTTTATTAATGCTACCTGCCATAATATACTCCTTTATCTATATAAGTTAAAAAAATCATTCCTTGACAGATTACATTTTTTTTTACAAAAAATAAAGTGTTTTTTTATATTTTCGTGTGTTTTTTTATAAAAAAATCGTCCCTAAATGTCCCACTTCAAACAGGTATTTGATTTCATTTAAAAATAAAAAAGGTCAGCCCATACCGCCAACCTTTTTTTGCCTCATAAACGGGCTAATCATTTAATAAAGGCGCCGCCAAATTAAACACATCCGGATGTTGTTCAAATTCACTACGCCATTGATTGACATCTGTATGAATACGGGTCCGTTCAATTCCTCTGGCTCTGGCATCGGCAAAAAATGCGGCTATGCGTTCATGAATATCGGCCGGCACATTCAATCGGGCCGCTTGCATCAAAGCATTTTTAGCCGGTTCATAATATCCATAATCAGACATCGTATCGGCAACACGGGCAATAATATCCCCATCATGTTCATTTTTATCAATCGCCTTTTGCAAATACTCTAAAGCTAAATCCCCATGCCCCAAAGCCTCCAAACAATGAGCAGCATTCATATAGGCTGGTGCACATTCGTCATCAATATACAATGCACTATCACAAGCATTTAATCCATCAACATAACGTTCCAATGTATACAAAACTAAAGCGTAATTAGAACGAGCTCCGACATCATCCGGATTTAATCCAATGGCTCTAGCAAAATCATCGGCGGCCTGAATAAAATTACCTAATCCATATTCGGCATTTCCCTTCACAACCCATATAGCCGCTTCATCAGAGTCTTCAGCCAATAAAGTATTAACCTCTGCTAAAACCTCTTGATGCCGTTCCATGGCATTCAAGTTATCTAATCTATCAATAAGTTCTTCTAAATTTTCTATCATATTTTTCTCCTAACCACATAAAGCAAGTAAAATACCGGCAGCAATAGCCGATCCTAAAGAACCCGACACGTTTGCACCCATCGCATGCATTAACAAATGATTGTTCGGATTTTCCTCCTGTCCCAACTTATGGGATACACGAGCCGCCATCGGAATAGCCGATACTCCGGCCGACCCAATAAGTGGATTGATTTTTGCCCCCGGCAATAAATTCAAAAATTTTGCCATCAACACACCACTGGCCGTTCCGACACTAAAGGCAAGTACACCTAAGAATAACACAGCTAAGGTCGTTGATGTTAAAAATAATTCTGCTGACATCTTTGATCCGACCGATAATCCCAACACCATGGTTACAATATTAATTAAGCTGTTGGCTGCCGTATCTGCCAATCTATCCGCCACACCGGATTCTTTGAGCAAATTACCAAACATCAACATACCCACTAATGGTAACGCCATCGGCACGAATAATGCTGTCAGTAAAACCACCACAATCGGCAACATAATTTTTTCCGTTTTGGAAACAGTGCGTAATTGCGTCATTTCAATTAAACGGTCTTGTTTGGTTGTGCAAGCGCGCATAATCGGCGGTTGAATAACGGGTACCAAAGCCATATAAGAATAAGCGGCCACCGCTATTGCCCCCAACAATTCAGGGGCCAACTTTGAGGCCAAGAAAATAGAGGTTGGACCATCGGCCCCTCCGATAATGGCAATAGAAGCGGCTTGCGGTAAAGATAAATCCAAAAACGGAATATATTTGCTTAATGCGATAGCTCCTAAAAATGTTCCAAAAATAGCAAATTGAGCGGCTCCGCCCAACAGAGCTGTTTTCGGATTGGCAAGCATCGGGCCAAAGTCTATCATAGCCCCTACCCCCATAAAAATCAGCAAGGGGAATAAACCGTTTTCAATGCCCATATGATACAAAACATACAGCAATCCCCCCGGTTCTGTTAACCCTGTTCCAGGGATATTAGAAAGCATACCACCAAAGGCTATCGGTATTAACAAAAGTGGTTCAAACTTTTTAACAATACCCAAATACAATAAAACCAAACAAATGCCTATCATCATCATTTGGCCCAACCCAAGGGGCAATATCAATCCATCGGGTGTTGGTTGAATAACCATCTGATAAATTGCTGTTTGTTTCATAACTGCCCCAATTGACGGCATAAAATAAGCCAGTATAAAGCCGAATGCACACAGCCCTAATACATATAATGTCCACTTTAATAATTCTTTGGATTTACTCATTTGACCTCAAACAGTTTTTGCCCTGCGACAACCTGTTCCCCCTTCGTTGCAAAAACATTTGTGATTGTTCCGGCAACAGCGGATTTCACTTCAGTTTCCATTTTCATGACTTCAATCACACACAGCGTTTGGCCAACACGGACAGTATCGCCTTGTTTAACAAGTACTTGCGTAATCACACCGGGGGTACCGGCCGTAATGATTTGTGCCGTACCACTTGTTTGAACAGTCGGCTGAGCCGGTTGTTGTGCCGTATTATTATCCATAGATATGGCATAATCCACGCCATTTACCGTAGCCGTATTACCATTCAATTTAACATCAAACGTTTCGCCCGATACCGTAATTTTATAAGTATCTTGTTTCGGTGT
>JAFTHM010000110.1 GCA_017457425.1 Alphaproteobacteria bacterium | reverse complement strand
GCATCTTCTGCCGCTTTTTCTGAGGGCTTGATACCATCAGCAGTGCAGCACCGGCCGCCATGGTCATCCCTGCAATGGGCAAAACCGTTTTCTTCATCTGTTTTTTATCCACAAAAAATCCCTCCCTCGGTATTATCTTGCCCGAAGAGAGGGATTTCTTTTTTGTAAAATTACTCCAAAATCAAGGAGACCGGACAGTGATCGCTGCCCTGAATGTCCGGATGAACAAGAATTAAATAAAGCTTATGAAGAATGGCAAGCCAAACGAGCCGAACAAATCAAACAAGTGGCCATCGCCTATGACGTTGCTCGCACAGAACGTGACGGAATGTATTTCAGACCTAAAGAAGGGGCAACTTCTGAAGAATTAGCCGCCGGTGAGCAAGCGTTAAGAGCATTAACCGACGAAAAAATGAAAGATAAAAGATTTTATATTCCAAATGCCATTATTTCCATGGGGGCAATGAACGAACCTAAAATGTTTAGAGCCACAAACCAAAAAATTGACGATACAGAAAAAGTTAAGGAGATTTTTGCCGAAATCGGCGAAGAAGTTAAATCCGTTGTCTTGCCTCAAACTCAAGAGCAAGAAAAAACACAAGAAGAACCTGAAACAATTGATATGCCGGATTTAACGAATACAATTTCTGAACCGGCGGAAGCAGAACCAATTGTACAACAAATAACCCCGCAAAGTAATGAAACAAAAATGCCGGCAACCAATGAACAAAAAGCCATAAAATATGCTCTTCAAACGGCAGCCGATTTAGAGAAAAACTTCATCGTTGTCGCCGGTAATTTAGAGGCGCGTCCTTGGGTTTTACCGGATCAAATTGAAGTCATCAAAAAACAAGCGGCTCCTTTATTAGAAACAAAAGATATAATAAAAGACGGACGGGTTATTGGGTTAGAACCGACCAATCCGGATCAAGCCGATGCCATATTCCAAATGATGGAAGCAGCAAAAGCAACACGAACTATTTTAGATACCTATCCACAGATGGCTAAAAACCCTCAAGATGTTTTAAAATTATTTGCTGACAATTTAGAAACGATTCAAAAAACAGCCGAAGAAAATAAAAAGGCCGATAATACTGTTGAAACACCCGCTGCACAACCGACCGAAGAAGTGATTAACGGAACAATTGTTAATCGCACACTTGAACCTGAGTTGTTGGCGGATTTAAACGATGACCGTACAGCAGAACCGGCTCAAACAGAAGAAGAGTTATCCTATATTCCACCAGCAAGAATGGCCGAAATGTATGCTGAATTAAGTAAAGCAGAACCGACACCCGAAACAGAACGCCAAAAAGAAGCCATCGGTAAACGCATGGATAAATTTGTTGCCGATTATGTTGCCGGTGAAATCGTCATCAATCAAGATAATATCGCCGATACATATGACGATATGAAAAAAGTATTGGATTTATACGGACCGGAAGATAAAAATGCCTCTATTGCCCGTGAACGATTAGAAAAAGAAATTGCATTATATGATAAAAACAACCATTTAGAAGACATTACGCCAGCAGATGAAACCTATTTAACAAATCGTTTAGAGGCCGTTAAAGAGGCTTTAAAAGGCGTTGAGTTGAATACATATTACACTAATTTGCGTTTCTTTGATAATGACAAAAAAGAAGTACCTCAATTAAACGAAAACGGTGAAGTACGTGCCGACAGTGAATTGGCAAAATTATTAAACATTGTAAAATCTGATATCTTAACTGAACAAACTTTGGCAACGGGCCCCGTGGACTCTGAAAATGTTGCCAAGCGAGCCAATGAATTATTGCAAGTTAATACTGTGGCCTTAATGGCTGCTGATTTAAAACGTACCGGTGAAGATCCGACAACGGCACCCGAACGTCTTGAAGGATTAAAAAATGGTCAAACATTTATGATACCTCAAGGAACAATGGCTGGGTTTACGGCAACAAACGTCAATGAACAAGTGGCTCGGTTAAATCGTTTGGGAACAAAACTGAATAATAAATCCGGTGTTGTTCAACAATTGTATGAACCACTGAAAACTGTTGATCCGTTATCTGCGGAACGTTTTGGTAAACAACCTCAAAAAACAAACTTGTTAAAAACTTGTTTGAAAAAATTTGGATTGGGTTCTATGGCTGGTGCTTTGGCCAGTGGCGCCGGATTGGGAGCAATGGCCTTAACCTTACCAACAGTTCCGGTTGTTGCCGGTGTTATGGCCGCCTATACCGCAGGCCATATGTGGATACAACGCAAACGCGACGTTGAACAAGCCAAAAAAGAGGGAAAAGAACCGTCATCCTTAAAGAACTTCTTTAAAAAGAATACGGTTCGGGCTTTATTAACCGGTGCCTCTTTGGGAGCCATTGCCATGGGATTACCGGCAGTTGCCTTAGGGATTGGTGCTGCTGCTGCCGCAGTTGGCTTTAAAGGTATTTTCAAACGCAACCGTCAAGAAGGGTATGATGTCAAAACATCTATTTTGCGGTCCGTTCCCGAATCTGTGGCCGGTATTGCCGGTGCTATGCTGACAGGCGGTTTGATACATGGTGTTGCAATGGATTCTGCAGGACATGAACAAGCCGTAGCAGCAACGACCGAGACAACGGCTGAAACAGCTCAAACCACAGCTGAAACCGTTCAAACGGCAGCGGAACAAACTCCCGTTAATCCGACTCCAACCGGTACAGATACGGCTCCGACCGGTACGGATACGGATACAGGCACAGAAACAACCGATAGCGGAGAAACCGGCACACCGACAACACCGACGGTTGAAGAAGCAGTGCAACAACCAACCGAAGAACAAACTCCGGTTCATGAAACCATAACATTGGAAGAAGCGGCACAAACTCCGGCAACAACAGAGGCCATTATTGAACAGCCGATAACACTAGGGGATTTAACTCCGGAAACACCGGCATTTGATATCACGAATGATGGTCCGATTACCTTACAAGGTCAAGAAATGGTCAGCGAACCGATTGATTTAAATTCGGCTGGCTCCATTACCATGACAGAAGATATGATTCAAGACACGCTCGCCAATCAAGCGACTCCGGCTGTAGAACAACCAATTGTCGGAGCCTCCAACATCACACCGGAACAACAAGAAGCCTTGTTGAATGATGATTTTGCCGAAGAGTTAACTGTTATTGATAAAATTGAACAAGCGGCAAGAGAACAAGGAACACCTCTGCCCCCATACTTTTTAGATAACGGCCTACCGAATTTAGCATATGATGAAGCGATTAATGCCTTCTTGGCAAAACCAGAAAATGAGGCATTGGCGGCAGAATATGAAGACTATCTCTCCTATAATCCATTGTTTCCTGTTGAAAATATACAAGATCCGTCCGCTATCGCTGCGAATGAACCGACTGTGGAAGTTGATCCGGATACAGGAACCACTTATGTACATATGGAAGGTACCACCTATGCCAGCGGTCATGAAGTGTCTACCACAGAAGTCAATCTCCAACCCACTGCGGAAGTAGCACAAGAGGCTGAAACATATGAAGAAGCCGTTCCGATGTCTGAAACATCTAATGATCCAGCAAGGACCTATGGTATTGGGACAAAGCAAACAGTTAATTATGATATTCAAGTACAAGCGGCGGTTTTGGAAGATGCTCCAGTTCATCATACCTATGAAGCCTCAGCTCATGAACTGGCTCAAGCTCGTTTGAATGGCGAGGGTCTTTATGATGCTTCCGGTCGTCCAATGACACCGGATTATACTCCGGAACAACTGGAGGGGGCATTAACTCAACTTCGTGCATTAGAAGGAACTCATCCTGAATTAACAGGGGCAAATGGCCTGTCCAATGCCGATATTTTGATGTATAAACTGACTCAATTCAACAAATTAGTTGCCGATAGTTCAGAGTTAGATATTAACGGCACCCACATAGAAATTAATAAAGCCTATGGTGTTCAATTAGATAATGGACAAATATATACACCGGCTAAATTACAAGCTGATTTACTAGCTGGTAATACACCTCCTATTTCAGCAGACCAAACGGCTGAAATGTTAGGAAAGGTGGAACTCTCTATCAGTCCGAAAGGCCACTTTAACCAAGATATTGCCCATTTCCAAGAAAGTGGCAAATGGTCTTATAAACCTGGGATGGATGCCGGTTTTACCGTTGAGGCAGTTGCTCAAGATGGTCCGACAATTGACTATCAATCAGATGAACAACCTATTGATTTATCACAAATCAGTATGCCGGAAATTGAGATTCCAGACCCCATAATTGATGTCAATGTTGAACCACAACCAGTAGAGTTAGGAGAAATGAATATTCCTGATCTGAGTGAGGGTTTACCCCCAGCAGAAGACATTAATCCTTTTGGTGAAATTGGCCTTGATGGAGCAATAGAAGAAACACCTGTTGATGAAATGAATCAAGAAGAAGTAATAAAAGACGAAGCCAAACCTTTCGTTCCGTTTACACCTTATGAAAAGAATGAAGATTCTGAGGAAAAACATACGCCTAAAATAGCGGCGGTAGAAAATACGACACCTCAAACACCAGAGGTAGGAACTCCGGCAGGTACAACGCTAGCCCCTGAAACGCCAGAGGTAGGAACTCCGGCGGGCATAGCGCCAGCTCCTGAAACACCAGAGGTAGGAACTCCGGCGGACATAACGCCAGCTCCTGAAACACCAGAGGTTGGAACTCCGGCGGGCATAACGCCAGCTCCTGAAACACCGGCAGTAGAAAATACGACACCTCAAACGCCAGAGGGGGTACATTTTAGCTTTGGTGATACCGTACAAACGTCCTCAATGGCTGACAGCGGGTTTACAATCCCAAATTCAACTGATAACGTGTTTACGTTTGATATGTCAAAACAAGGAGATAAAACTGACAAAACAATTGGTTCCGACACGCCAATGCCAACTGATTTACCGGCACAAATAGAAACTCAATCCACGCCGGAAGATTTACAACAAAAACGTCAAATCTTGTTGGAACAATTAGCTCAATTAGACCAACAACTGGCCAACTTGGGTATCGTTTTGCCACCTGTAGCAGAACAGGCTCCTCAACACAAAGAAGGGGAAAATACACCACCATCGCCGGAAAAAGGCGGAAAAGAAATCATCTTTACCGGTCCTCAATTGGAAGGGAAAGAAGCTGTTGCCATCGGTAATCAAGGGATTGCTGGATTAATTGTTGGTAGAAAGACCGTAACCTTTAAGCGTAACGGTTCAACCAAAAAAGGGAAAGCGAATGGCGATACGTTCTCTATGATTGATGAAAAT
>JAFTHM010000109.1 GCA_017457425.1 Alphaproteobacteria bacterium | reverse complement strand
TTAGTGATGCGTACGCCTCGTGGGCGGATGCTGTCGGCCTTAGGTTTTAAACATTTGGGATTAAAAGCTCCTCAAAATGCCTTGCAACCCGACTTATTGGAGGATTTATAGGATGAAGAAAAAGCAACAATTATTTTTTGGAATTTTATTATTTGTTTTATCTGCAGTATTAACCGTATCTGTTTTTATTGATGCTACCCAACGTGGAAAAAACGAACAAGTTGAATGCTATCTACCATAATTAAGTACTAAAAATAAGGATTTCCAAATGAAAAATACAAATTCAAATATTTTTAAATATGTTTTTACTACACTAAAATGCATTTATAGCATATGTGTTTTATGGATTATTTTTTATTTTGCTGATACTTGGTTAAAAGCAGATAATACCTGGATAAAATTACCTATAACACCATTAACTATCTCTTTTATGGTTATAACCAGCCTTTACTTCTTATTGTTAATTGGTGCATTATTCAGTAAAATTAAGTGGAAAATTGTTTATACATTTTTCATTCTATCTGTTTTTTTGGGGGGATATGTGGCATACACCTATAACCCATCATTTAAAGATTTTCCACCTTATGGAAGAACACTATATCCTTTGGCTGACTGTAAGCCCATCATCGACCTGTATCCTGATCCTTTGCCTGACTATAATGACTATAAGCCCATCATCTACCTATATCCAACAGAAACAACTGAAGTATCTGTTCAAGTCGGCAATCCACAAAACTTTACGCATACATACCCAAAATACAACGATGGGTGGCAAGTGGTGGCACAGCCGAACGGTGATTTAACTGATATCAAAACGGGTCGCAGTTTGTATGCTCTGTACTGGGAAGGTGAATTTAAAGCATCTCAACCGCCCTTAGAAGGATTCGTTGTTAACGGCAGTGATACCATTCCATTTTTAGAGGAAAAACTGGCTCATTTGGGTTTGTCTGAACGGGAAGCCAACGAAATGATTATTTATTGGTTACCTCAATTGGAAAATAATGCCTATAACTTTATTCGGTTCCAATCTTTAGAAGAACAAAATGCCAGAATGCCTTTAATTATTGAACCGAAACCCGACACTCTGATTCGTGTGTTAATGGAATTTGATGATTTAGATGCCCCCATTCAAGTGACAGAACAAATTTTACCACCGACCCCAAAACGCACCGGCTTTACCATTGTTGAATGGGGCGGACGAGAAATTGATATTGATTAAGAGGATTTATAACATGATACACAAAATGGATTTACGCATTTATTACCAAGACACCGATGCCGGAGGCATTGTGTACCATTCCAATTATTTGGATTATGCCGAACGGGCAAGGTCCGAATTTTTGCGAGATGTCGGCTTGCCGGTTAATGATTTGTTGGAACGAGATGTGGCCTTTGTGATTAAAAAAGCAGAGCTGACCTATAAATCCCCTGCCCGTTTGGATGATTTATTAACGGTTCATACGTCTATCGGCGACATTAAAGGGGCCAGTATGATTATGAATCAAACCATTAAACGGGGAGAAACAGATTTGGTTGAGATTGTTTTACAAGTTGTGTTTGTCAGCCCCAAAACCATGGCACCGATTCGCATTCCGGCCGATTTAAAAGAAAAATTTATGTTATATCAAGGAGAATAAAATGCATACTGAAACCGCCCGTTCTACACTATCTATGTACAGCATGTTTGCCGAATCAGACCTGTTCATGAAATTATTGATTTTGGGATTGTTATTTGCCTCCTTTTGGTGTTGGGCTATCATTTTTGATAAAATCAAATTATTGCTCAAAATTCGTACCAGCATGAAAGCTTTTGAAGAAAAATTTTGGTCCGGTGGGTCTTTGGAAACATTATATAATACGTATGTCAAAAATCCAATTGATCCGTTGTCCGCCATTTTTGTAGCAGCGATGACGGAACTCAAACGCAGTTTAACGGATAAGAAAAAAACTGCCGGTTCTATCAATTTGGAAGAACGCATTGAAAAAGTCATGCAAATTACCATTGATAAACATGCCGATAAAATGGAAACAAAAATGGTATTTTTGGCCTCTACCGGTTCTGTTGCGCCATTGTTGGGATTATTCGGTACCGTATGGGGTATTATGGACAGCTTTAACGCCATCGGAGCCACTCAAAGCACCAATATTGCCGCCGTTGCCCCAGGGGTAGCAGAGGCCTTATTTACCACTGCTGTTGGGTTAATTGCTGCCATTCCGGCGTTGATTGCCCATAATAAACTCAGCAACGATATTGACCGTATTGTCAAAAAAATGGAAACATTTTCCGATGAACTCGGTGCCATTGTTTCTCGTCAAGTTGAACAAATGGAGAAATAACAATGGCTCGTAGTTCTCGCAGACGTGAACGTATTAAAAGCGACATCAACTTAACGCCTTTGATTGACGTCATGATGTCATTACTTGCTATTTTTATGATTACAGCGCCAATGCTGACCAGCGGTATTCCTCTCACCTTACCCAAAGGGGATGGGAAAAATATTGAAGGCGACCAAAAAACATTGGATATCAGTATTGCGTCCAACGATAAAATCTATGTTGGCACAAACGAAATCCAAATGAAATCTTTGGTAAAAAAAGTAAGTGCGATTGTGGCTGAAAATCCGCAAATCGGCATAGTCATCAGTGGTGATACAAAATCATCTTACGGTCGTGTCATTGAGGTTATGGCCTTACTCAGAACAGCCGGCTTTACGCAAGTGGGCCTCAAAACAGATGCCAAAATTATGCATAATGTGGAGTAATCAGTGCAATTCAGGTCGTATGTTTTTTCCGCCGTCTTACACACTGTTATCATAGCGTTTTTGCTGTGGGATTGGTCTTTTACACTTAAGGAGTATGAAAAAACAAATGTACCGGTTATCATGATTGATTTAAAAAAAGTACAAATCGGCGAATTAACCAATTTACCGCAAAAGCTAAAAAAACAAACACCGAAAAAACAAGAGGCTAAGGCCCCACCCCAAAAGACGGCAAAACAAAAAACAACCGTCAAAAAAACAACCCCAAAACCTCAAGCAAAGCCCGAACCTGTGAAACCGAAAGA
>JAFTHM010000108.1 GCA_017457425.1 Alphaproteobacteria bacterium | reverse complement strand
TATTTAATGGTGGATATGGCTCACTTTGCGGGTCTTGTTGCTGGTGGCGCTTATCCTAATCCGCTTGATTATGCAGATGTTGTAACAACTACAACGCATAAAACACTGCGTGGTCCTCGGGGGGGTATGATTTTAACCAATAATGAAACGTTGGCTAAAAAAATTAATTCCGCTATTTTCCCAGGGCTTCAAGGGGGGCCGCTGATGCATATTATTGCGGCCAAAGCAGTAGCTTTTGGTGAAGTATTACAACCGTCATTTAAAGAATATGCCGAAAAAGTCGTGCGTCATGCCAAAGTGTTAGAGACGGTGTTGCGTTCTCGGGGCATTAATTTGGTGTCCGGTGGGACAGACAGCCATTTGTTATTACTTGATTTGCGTGGTTGGAAAATTACTGGGGCTATGGCTTGTGATGCGTTGGCAAGAGCGCATATCGTATGCAATAAAAACTCGGTACCGAATGATCCGCAAAAACCAATGATTACATCGGGCCTCAGAATTGGGACACCTGCCGGTACAACCCGTGGATTTGGAGAGGCCGAATTTGAAGCGATTGCTCATATGATTGCCGATGTGTTAGAGGGATTAGAGGCTCATCCGGATGATAATTCAGCCGTTGAAACAGCGGTGGCAGAAAAAGTATCCGCTATGTGCCGTGCTTTCCCGATTTATCAGAAAGGATTTTAAATTATGCGTTGCCCTTTTTGTGGTTGTATGGAAAGTCAAGTTAAGGACTCACGTCCGTCCGATGACGGGTCTAATATTCGCCGGCGTCGTAGTTGTCCCGAATGCGGATCCCGATTTACGACATTTGAATATGTGCAACTCAGAAACTTTACGGTGTTAAAACGTAATGATATGCGTGTGCCGTTTGAACGGGATAAATTGGTTCGCTCTATTCAATTGGCCGTACGTAAACGGGATATTGATTCGGTTCAAATTGAAAAAATTGTCAACAGCATTATCCGTCAGTTAGAGGCCGGCGGAGAATCGGAAATTAAATCATCGGATATTGGGGAATTGGTGATGGATTCGTTGTTAGAACTTGACAAAGTGGCGTATATCCGCTATGCTTCCGTTTATAAAAATTTTGCAACGACGGCAGATTTTGAAGAATTTGTCGCTAAACTTACAAAGGCTTAAAACATGGAACAAAAAAATACAACTTTAAAATACACAAATGCCAGATTGTTGGCAGTTCAAGCTCTTTATACACATGCCATAACAAATGAGGCTTGGGATAAAATTATGTCCCGTTGCTTAATGGGTGAAATCGGCGGGCAACTGATTGAAGATATTGCCGGTCGTGAAAATTATGTTGAGCTGTCGGCTGCTGATGCAAAATTATTTACGAAAATCGTACAAGCGGTCAAAGAACGTGGGACCGATTTGGATGAGGCGATTAAAGGGGCTTTAAGCGAAACGGTACAGTACGATCGGTTGGAAATCACATTGAAATGCATTTTAATGGCGGGCATGGCTGAATTTTATGCCAATCCGAATTTAGATGCCCCGATTATCATTAATGAATATACGGATATTGCGAAATCATTTTATGATGGCCCTGAGGTAAAAATCACAAATGCCGTTTTGGACCGATTCGCCAAAATCGTACGAGGGTAAATCGGTGCTAGCATAAAAATCTCCCCTTAAAATATGGGGGGATTTTTTTTGACTTATTTGATAAAAAATACTTGACAGAATAAAAATAATTTTGTATACTCCCTTGTATAGTGAAGTAGTGTATTTTTTTTGTGGGGAAAATATGCCAAAGGTATCAGTTATTATTCCGGTTTATAATGCAGAAAAATATTTGTCTCAATGTTTGGATAGTGTTGTGAAACAAACATTTAAAGATTTTGAAGTTATTTGTGTCAATGATGGTTCTAAAGATAATTCAGCCCATATTTTATATCACTATGCCTTTCAATATCCAAATGTCAGAGTTTTAAATCAAAAGAACAAAGGTTCTTCTGTTGCCCGTAATACAGGTATGGAAATGGCTAAAGGTGAATATATTTATTTTATGGATGCCGATGATTATATTCACCCTCAGTTATTGGAAATTACACACTATATGGCACAAAAACATAAGGCTCCTTTAGTCGCATTTAATATTATGCGTGAAGACAAAGGCGAGGTTTTGCCAACGGATAATTTTAAAAAATACAATCCAAGAAAAATAAAGGCGATTTCAACTATTTATCCTTTGAAATATCATTCTTATATTAATTCAAAAACGCCCGTGTGTAACAGCGTCTGTTTAAAATTGTTGCACCGTGATTTGTTAAAAGGGGTGAAATTTAAACAGGGTAATTTTTATGAAGATTTTATTTTTTCATTTATATTAATGTCTAAAAATCCCAGAACAGCTATTATTCCTCAAAAATTGTATTATTATCGTAAAAATGAAGAATCTAAAACAAATATTGATTTTTCGCCAAAGAAATTATATGGTTATTATCAAGCGTTATCCATTATTCGTGAGGAATATCAATTTAAAACCAATCAAAAAGAATGGCAATTTATTAAAGGCAATATTTTGCCGGAAATTTTGGAACGTGTTGCCGGTTTAATTGATAACAGTAGTTTGCAATCTCAAAGATTTTTGATTCCAATGTGGAAATATATGTTGATGGATTTGGCTCAAAATAAATGTATTCCGTGGGGAG
The DNA here is from genome assembly GCA_017457425.1 of Alphaproteobacteria bacterium. GTDB lineage: Bacteria > Pseudomonadota > Alphaproteobacteria > CAAHEQ01 > UBA3637 > UBA7488. The sequence continues at coordinate 2,093 of JAFTHM010000108.1, read as the reverse complement.
GAGGGGGTATTAATATTCATAATAATTTAAGTGAGTATCCTAGAATGCAGCGTGCTTGGCCAGTTATTCATGCTTCTTGGCGACAACAGGTTCCTTTCCAATTTTTTGAACGTATGCGTTTAGAGGAAATTCAACGTTAACACTTACCTTCCTGATGAAAAATCCCTCGTTAAGCGAGGGATTTTTTGTATGAGGATAAAGGGGACTTTTAAAATATTTCTCTTTCTTTTTTTACAAAAAAACCGCCGTAAAATCGGGCGGTATTTTTATTGATTTTTAAAAACCTTAGTATCCTTCGCTATGGTAGCGTTTTCTGGCCATTTTACGAGAACGACGAATGCATTCTGTTGCTTTTCTGGCTTTTTTTTCAGACGGTTTTTCATAATATCTGCGCAATTTCATTTCACGGAAGCTGCCTTCTCTTTGCATTTTCTTTTTCAAAACACGCAAAGCTTGTTCGATATTATTGTCATGAACAACGATAGTAACTATGGTACTCACACTCCTTTCGGACTATCTAATGGTTTATTTGTGCGTGCATTCTATCATATATTTTATATGAATGCAAGAACTTTTTTAATGTTAAATGATTTATCTGCGTCTGGGGCCATATAAAGAAACCGGTTTTTCCAAAATACTCATTAATTTTTGAACGTTTTCTTGGCCTGTAACCCGAATAGAGGTACTATGAGTTGTCGCACCCGAACAAACGGTATTTGGAATATGGTTTTTATCTAATTCATAACGAATATAATCAATTTGCGATTCGCTTAAATGATCCACATTCATACGGCTTAAACTTTGCCCCTTTGAATCAAAATCGGCAATCCAATTGCTTTGTTTGTTCCACTCAATGATTTTTGAACTTGGTTTTATACTCATTTTTTTGCACCTATAAAATGGGCCCATTCAACCTGAGCCCGTACTTCACTTAACGAAAAAAATCTTTCAAATAGTCGGCCAATTTTGCGACTTCAATACGCTCTTGAGCCATTGTATCACGATCACGCAACGTAACGGTAGCCGGTGATTGTTCAATGGATTCAAAATCAACTGTAATGCAAATTGGTGTGCCGATTTCATCATGACGGCGATAGGCTTTACCGACATTGCCGGAATCTTCCAACATCACACGGCCGATACCGGTTTTAAGAAGGTTATCCTTAATATCATGAGCCATTTTCATAATATCCGGATTATTGCGTTTTAATGGAATAACGGCCACTTTTACCGGAGCCAGATGTTTTTTGAGCTTTAACACAATGCGTTCTGTTCCGTTCGGCAATTGTTCTTGTGTAAAGGCATCCATCATTAACACAACAAAAGCCCGATCCAATCCCATCGCCGTTTCCACAACATACGGAATATAAGTTTTATTGCCGTCCATGACATCCAAATAACTCAGTTCGGTTGTGGAGTCGGTGTTTTTCATGACATTAGCTTGAATATCAAATTTGCCTTGGTTTTTGGTATGAGAGCCCAGGTCAAAATCTTGACGATCATGAATACCTTCCACTTCATCAAAGCCCCACGGAAATTCATATTCAATATCCGTTGCACATTTGGCATAGTGGGCCAATTGTTCGTGATCTTTAAAACGCAATTTGTTTTCGGGAATACCTTGGTCCAACCACCACTGACGGCGGATTTCTTTCCATTTGTTCCACCATTCAATATCTGTCCCCGGTTTAACGAAATATTGCATTTCGGCTTGTTCAAATTCACGTTGACGGAACAGGAAGTTTCTGGGGGTAATTTCGTTGCGGAAAGATTTGCCATGTTGACAAATACCAAATGGTAATTTTCTGGCCGTTGAATCCACAACGTTTTTAAAGTTTAAATAAGACCCTTGAGCCGTTTCCGGACGCAAATAAGCAAATGAAGAACCATCATCAACCGGTCCGATATTTGTTTTCATCATCAACATAAACGGACGAGGTTCAGTTAAATCCGTACTGCCGCATTCAGGACATTTGCCGTCTTGAATATGGTCGGCACGAATACGGGCTTTACATTTTTTACAATCGCACAATGGGTCAGAGAACGTGGATTCATGACCACTGTATTTCCATAATAAGTGGTGGGATAAATGC
>JAFTHM010000107.1 GCA_017457425.1 Alphaproteobacteria bacterium | reverse complement strand
TAACGGTTAAATATTCGTGCATTAATCCCACAAGCAACCCTTGGGTATCTTCCGGTAAAATGGGTAATGCTTTACCATCCCACTTATCTTTTTTTAATTGCATCAGTTCATCATAGGGCAGGGGCATTAATTGAGATACTTTAGGCGCTTGAGCTGTGCCACTTACTTTTTGATTATGAAAGACAAGTACTTTGGTTGTTGCTGTTTTTGAGATGATTTCATTGATTTTGATTAATACGGCGACAGCAATACTGGCGATTTCTTTTAATGAGTTAGATATGGCATATGTGCCATGTAATTTGGAACCGACGACACCTTCGGTCATAGCGCCTAATCGTTTGCCGATACATAAATAACTGACATGCGATAAATCAATTTGCATTTCTTTAAAATAATTTTGGGAAAATGTTAAAACATCCCGATTAAATTTGCCGACCAATCCGTTATCTGTTCCAATTAAAATGGCTAAATAATGTGTATCTTTTTCTTTTCTTACGTTCGGTAAGGTTAAATCAGAACCCAACATAAATCCCCAAAAAGCATCACGCACTGTTTTACCATATTCGGTTAACGATTCTAACGCTTTTTCATAGGGGCCGATACTGACGGAAGATAAAATCTTCATTGTGCTGACAATATCTCTCAGATCTGTGGTTGTTTTTATGCGTTTGTTAAGAGCTTCTAAAGTCATTGTTCTACAATAATTCCTTCTTGTTCTAAGGCAGTTTTAAAGGCTCTGAGCATTTTTTCTTGAGTTTTTGTATCAATTTTTTCACGCTTATTGACAATGGCATCAACCACAGTTTCAAAATGTCGGTGCAAGGTTATATCTATTACCTCTTGAGCGGATAAAATTTTATCTTCGGATACATTATCCAATAAGCCGGCATTTGTTGCCATAAAGACGGCAATTTGTGTTTCGGCCGGCATTAACCGATATTGCATTTGTCCCATAACGGCACGAATAGCTCTGCCTCGTTTTAATTGTTTTTCGGTTTCTTTATCCAATTGGGTGCCGAATTTGGCAAAAGATTCCAATTCTTCAAATTGCGAATAGAACAATTTTAATGGTCCCACCAAAGACCGATAGGCCGGTAATTGGGCATCACCACCAACACGAGAAACAGAACGTCCCGTATCAATGGCGGGCAATATACCTTTTTGGAATAAAGAGGTAGATAAGTAAATTTGACCATCCGTAATGGAAATAATATTCGTCGGGATATAGGCAGAAATATTGCCGGCTTCCGTTGAAACGATAGGCAAGGATGTTAAAGAACCGCCACCATATTCTTTCCGTAAGTGTGTGGAACGTTCCAACAAACGAGAGTGAATATAGAAAATGTCGCCCGGAAATGCTTCACGTCCCGGTGGAATTCTCAAGAGTAATGACATTTGACGATAGGCTCTGGCATGGGCCGTTAAATCATCATATATGATTAAAACATCTTGGCCTTTTTCCATGAAATATTCCCCAATAGACGTAGCAGCATACGGGGCAATGTATTGCATACCGGCTTCATCTTCACCCGAAGCTACAACAACAATTGTTTTATCTAAAACGCCGTGTTTTTCTAAATCAGCAATGACACGAGCCGTACCCGCATTGCGTTGCCCGATGGCGCAGTAAATACAAATGACGTCTGTGTTTTTTTGATTAATAATGGTATCAATTGCAATCGCCGTTTTACCGGTTTGACGATCCCCTAAAATCAGTTCTCGTTGTCCCCGTCCAATCGGGGTGAATGAATCAATGGCTTTAATCCCTGTTTGTAAGGGAGTATCAACACCGGCACGATGCATAATCGGAGCGGCCTCTACCTCAATTGGTCTGGTTTTCTTTGTTGTAATTGGACCTTTATCATCTAATGGTTCACCCAGTGGGTTAATAACTCTACCCAATAAATTTTCGCCGACTGGTACGTCTAACACACGATGAGTCCGCTTAGCCTTATCACCGGCTTTTAACCCATCCGGATTGCTTAAAAAGACAACCCCGACCCGATCTTCGTGCAGCGTGTGAACCATACCCATAACACCGTTTTTAAAGGATAATAATTCGTTCATCTGAACATCTTTTAACCCTAAAACTTCGGCGGTTCCTGAGGTAATAGAATAAATCTCACTGACCTCTGAAATTTTTAATGTCAGTTCGGTCGTATCGGTAATATCTTCAATAATCTTATCCACTTGTGTCAGCTCTTTTTTTAACATAGCTTATTCCTTTACAATCATTTGAGACAATGAGGTATTTAATTTTGTCTGATATTCGTCTAAATATGATTTCAAATTCCATTCTACACTTTGGTCGCCGATTGTCATTTCAAATCCCAAGATAAGATTTTTATCCGTTTCAAAACGCATTTTTAACGGTAAAGGCCAGTCGAATGTTTTAGATAAAAATTTGGCCAATTCTTCTTGCATTTTTTTAGATAAAGTTTCAGATGAAGAAATTGAAACAATATTTTGTTTTTCATATGATTTTTTTATCTTATTAATATCCATTTTTGATAAAGTGGTTAATCGTTTTTGAAACAAGGCTAAACTGCCACAAAAGGCGGATTCGGATGATAATTCATGCATCATTTTTTTAGATAGAACCACGAAATTATCGGCTAACGTTTCTCGGATTTGGGTATGTAAAGAGTCTACTTGACGATTTAAATCTTCTTGCATTTTTTGACGTAATTTATGCGCTTCCTCTTTAATTAAAGTCATCTGATGTGTTTTAAACTCTTCAATTTCTTTAGCCGCTTTATCAAATTCTTTCTTTTTAGTTGCTTCAAAATTTTTCAGCTTTTTTGCCAATTCCTTATGGTCTTTTTCGGCTAAAGCATATTCTTCTTTAGCCTTATTCACCTTACCAATAATTT
>JAFTHM010000106.1 GCA_017457425.1 Alphaproteobacteria bacterium | reverse complement strand
TTATCTGGTGTCTTACTTGATAAAATTAAACTCAGAAAAACGGCTCGTGTTTTGTTTGATACATTGTGTATCGTTACGTTGTGTGCTATCGTTATTATGTCCGTTCCCAACAAAATGATAGTCTATGTCTTGCTGGCTTTAATCGGTATTGCCAATTCGTCGCAAATTGCGGTAGAAATTATTACGTCAAATTTTGTGCATCATCGTATTAAGTCCGATGAGCGGTCAACCATTGTATCTGTTAAATCTATGGTGGCTATGTTGGGATCGGGTACATTAATGATGCTGATGAAGCCATTGATTGATACATTTGGAATCCAAGTATCGTTTATTGTATGCGGATTATTGTTGATACCGACCTTTGTTGCCATGATGCACTTATTGAAATTGCGTATTAAAGAATAAAATATCAAAAAAGTCTTTATATGCTGTGGTTTTCTAAGGATTTTAACTGTGGTATTATTATACCTTGCAAAATTTTTTAATAAAATCATATAAAAAGTGCTTGACAATAACAATAAATTAATGTATAAAAGCGTTGTTTAGAAAAAAATAACCTAAGGATTAAAACTATGACAATGAAAACAACAAAGACAATTAATCCGGCTAACAGCGATATCAAATGGTATTTGGTTGACGCTGAAGGTTTGGTTTTAGGTCGTTTGGCCAGTCAATTGGCTAACATCATTCGTGGTAAAAACAAACCTTGCTACACACCTTCTCAAGATTGCGGTGATTACGTAGTGGTTGTAAATGCCGATAAAGTAAAATTAACAGGTCGCAAAATGGAACAAAAAATGTACTACCATCATACAGGTTATGTTGGCGGTATCAAAGGTGTTTCCGTTGCAAAACAATTAGAAGATCATCCGGAACGTGTTTTAATCAAAGCCGTTCAACGCATGGTTTCTCGTGGTAAATTGGGTCGTCAACAAATGACCAAATTACGCGTATTTGCCGGTCCTGAACACACTCACCAAGCTCAATCTCCGATTACTTTGGATATTGGTGCCATGAACCCAAAAAATAAAAGAGGTGCATAATGACAGAAACTAAAGTAAAAAAAGGTTTAGCTGATGTAAAGGCAGAAATGACTGCTCAAACTGAAGTGGCAACAGCCGAAGCTCCGGCTCCTCGTCAACCGAAAAAAGACAAATTGGGTCGCAGCCAATCCGTCGGTAAAAAGAAAAATGCCATTGCCCGTGTTATCATTAAAATGGGTAAAGGTAATATCGTTGTAAACGGTCGTACTTTGGAAGATTACTTCCCACGTCCGGCATTGCGTATGATTATCAATCAACCGTTCGCTTTAACAGATCGTGAAGGTCAATTTGACGTTCAATGTAATGTTTGCGGTGGTGGTTTGGCTGGTCAAGCTTATGCTTTACGTCACGGTATCAGCCGTTGTTTGGATATGTTTGAACCGGAATTGCACACAACACTCAAAAAAGCTGGTTTCTTAACTCGTGATTCTCGTGTTGTTGAACGTAAAAAACCGGGTCGTCCAAAAGCTCGTAAACGCTTCCAATTCTCCAAACGTTAATTTGGATGGAATATGCAAAATCCTCGCTATATGGCGGGGATTTTTTTTGTATTACAATAACTTATATCAAGTTTCTTGACAAAAATTAATAATGTGTTAGAATAATATTAATAAACAGGAGGTGTACAATGAATAATACAAAAAATGAAACTCGGGGTAATCCTAAATTGGTATGGGCTTTTGGTAGTTTGGCCGTGGCTCTTGCGGCATTAACGTATGCGACAGACAATGTGCAGAAACCACAAAAAACAACGGATAATAAGACGCCGTCATATTTGAAAAATTGTGCTTTAAAAACGGTTTTGGAACGCCCTCGAGATTAAAAAAGGCCTTATCTCTTTGGAGGAAATATAAAAAAACGCTATATGGCGTTTTTTTTGTAAGTTATTAAGCTGAACGAGAATCATGGTGTATTTTAAAATAATTCAATTTTGTTTCTCTTTTTTTATGTTGTTTGACGGTTGTGCCATAGCTGGAACAATCTTTATAATATAAACAATGTTTGTGACAAAATAAGTATCCGTGAACTCTGGATACACTTGTATCCGCTCCATTTAAATTTAATCCGTGTAAAGCGCATCCGTTTAATTCCGATGGCAGATTTTTTTGTGTTGCGACACTTCGCCCAAGTAAAATAACGACACCTTGTTCTAATTTTTCCATACGGCTTGGGGTTAAAATTTCTTTTAAATCCACTTCTAAATTTTCTCCCATTTTTAAGATAGGTAAATTTTTAGAAAACAAGGGGATTCCTTGATTATGCAGTTTGTTTTCTGTCATGGGTATTGGCGGGTACTCCGGATGAGCTTTTTCGCATTGTTTTAATAAATGCACTGCATCTAAAACGGCAATAGATTTACCCATTTGTAGTGGATGAAGGTTGTATTTTTTTAACATTTGAAGAGTTTGATTAATCTGATTTTCTTGCAAATGTTCAATATCGTAATGCATAATACCGGTGGCATCTGTTGTCCATTGGTTAATATTAAAGACTTCTTTTTCGGTTAAGCTCTGTTTTTCATGAGGTTGACTTTTAGAAGTTAATTCTTTCGGAACAAGTGGCTGTGTAGCGCGAGAAAATGTATTTAATTTTTCTGATATTTTAGACATAGGAAACCTCATGTATATTTTTTTTACTTTATTTATTATACCATATTTTTGAAAATAATGAAATTTATTTTGTTATTTGTTGACAAGGTACTGATATTGTATTAAAACGACCCTCATAAACAAAGGAACAATAAATGCCCGAAGATTTGCCACCTAAAGATACTTTAAAAGACCATATATATGCGAATGTATTTTTATGGGGTTGGGTTGCACTTATGATGGGAGTCAGTGTTTATTTTAAAGACGAAATCCGACAAGGCAATCATGAATTTGAAGAACGCCAAAAGGTATTTTTGAAAAAACAAAAGGAAAAAAGACAACACAATCAAAAAATATCTGAACAAAATCGTTTGAAAAATACGATAAATGAACGAATTAGAAATGAATAAGATACACGTATCCCTCTTTCACCAGAAAGAGGGATAAAATAATTATTCTACAATTAATTGAGTGCCTTTAACACCCGTAACGGTGATTTCATCACCTTCTTTGAATTCTTTATCGGAAATGGCAATCCATACACTGTCTCCGACGGCGATTTTACCTCGACCGTTTTTGATTGGTTCAATAACTGTAAAGCGACTGCCGATATAACGATTGGCACCGGTTTTTTGATTGAGTTCTTCTTCTTTGTTTTTGCCGAATACTTTTGCATAAACAAAAATGCCGAAAGCGACACAAATTAAAGACATAATCACAAAAACCAATACTTGAGTTGATAAGGTTAAACCGCTGACCATCAAAACGGTTAAGCCGGTTAAAATAGCACCCAATCCAAACCAAATTAAAAAAGTGCCGGGGACAAGCAATTCTAAAATCATTAAAATGACGCCTAAGCTCATCCAAGACCACACACCCCATGTACTAAAAAATGTTTGCATATTTTTTCCTTTGTATCAAAGGGGGATACCGAATGATATCCCCGATAATCTTATTTTTTCACTGTTTTTGTTGCGTTATCACTGAAAACGGCTTTGGTCAATTCGGAAATTCCGGCAATTGAGCTGGCAATTTGTTGTGTTTCAAACGGCAACATTAACAATTTTTGATTTGGTGAATTAACAATGCCCTTTAAAGCTTCCACATAGGATTGTCCTAAGAAGTAATTCAACGCTTGTGGTTGCCCTTTGGCAATGGCATCAGACACCATTTGTGTGGCTTTTGCTTCTGCTTCTGCAGCACGTTCTCTGGCTTCAGCTTGACGATAGGCAACTTCTTTTTCACCTTCGGCAGCCAATACAGCAGCTTGTTTTTCACCTTCTGCCTTCAATACAGCGGCTTGTTTTAACCCTTCGGCATCCAAAATATTAGCCCGTTTTTCACGTTCGGCTTTCATTTGTCTGGCCATGGCATTAATTAAGTCGGCTGGTGGAGAAATATCTTTAATTTCTACACGGGTAATTTTAGTCCCCCAAGGAATAGTGGCTTCATCAACAACGCTGAGCAATCGTTGGTTAATAACATCACGTTGAGATAATAATTCATCAATTTCCATACTACCGATAACGGTTCTGACGTTTGTCATAATTAAATTTAAAATACCGCTATACAGATTGTGAATTTGATAAGAGGCCGCATATGGGTCTTGAATTTCAAAGAAAACCACGCCATCTACACGTACCATAGCATTATCTTTAGTAATAACATCCTGGGACGGAATATCCAAAACTTGTTCCATCATATTTACTTTTTGACCGATTCGTTCAATAATCGGCAATAAAAAGTGCAATCCCGGTTTTAAAATTTTGGTAAAACGCCCTAAGTTTTCCACGGTATATTCATACCCTTGTGGAACGATGGTTAAACACCATTTAATCAATAAAATAGTGAAAATAACCAGTATAAAAACAAAAACGGGAAATTCCATTATTGTACTCCTGACTTTTAAAAGGACCCCATGCCCTTTTTTCAAAAGATAGTATAGGCGGTAATAAGTTAATATTTTGTAAATGACGTGTTTTTTATAAAATGTTTGTTTTATTCAGAAAACTGTTTGACAACAATATGTTCCGGATAAGGTTTTAAATCCTTTAATTTATGAATGAAAAATTTGGGATAGATGTCATATTCGGCCAAATTATCAATCGGCAACCAACACATTTTTTCTTCAACACCCGCAGTGATGCTGTGGCTGTCTAGTTGTTGAGTGCCTCTGGGTTTCATCAAAAAATAAAATGTGATTTCATGACAACTTAATCCTTTAAACATACCGTCATCACGTTTAAAGAAGTTTTCTTGAACAAAGGCTAATCTGTCAATTTCATACTGAACACCGGTTTCTTCGTAAATTTCACGAACAACGGCTTCTTCTGCCGTTTCACCTAAGTTAATGGCACCGCCGATGGAATAATAGTATTTTTCTATCGCATTTGTGGCAAATAAAATACATCCGTCTTCAATAATGATACCGGCCGCTCTCAAACGAAAACGTTGTTTGTCCGGTGTTTGAAAACACACATCATTATTATTCATTTCTACGACAGTATTTTGTTTCATGCTTGCTCCTTTCTACAATAGTAAACCGGCGATAGCTGCCGAAATATAGGATGTTAATGTCCCGCATACCAAAGCTTTATATCCTAATTTAGCCAAATCTTGTTTTCGGGAAGGTTCTAATTCGCCGATACCTCCGATTTGCATGGCAATAGAGCCAAAGTTCGCAAATCCGCATAAGGCAAATGACGCAATAATAAATGCTTTGGCGGATAGAGGTGTTTCTAATCCCGTCATGTGCATATAGGCAATGAATTCATTAAAGACCAACTTTTCACCCATTAATGATCCGACGGTAATGATTTCATTAATCGGTACGCCTAACAAGAAAGCAAATCCCGAAAAGATGATGCCTAAAATACCACTTAAAGATAAGTCAGCAATATTTAATACGCCGATTTTGGCGGGAACGTCTAACGAGTTGACCAAGAATGCACCGAAAATACCCAATAAATAATCAAATAAAGCAATCAGGGCTATTAATCCGATTAACATGGCAATAATGTTTAACGCCACTTTTAATCCTGTACCGGCCCCATTTGCAATCGCATCAATTAAATTAACGCCGACTTTTTCATCTGTCAGAGCAAAATCTTCTTGTCTTCCCATCTTTTTATCTTCCGGAAAAACGATTTTTGACACCACCAAAGCACCGGGGGCCGCCATAAAACTGGCTGCCAACAAATATTCTGCCGGAACGCCCATGCCGATATAAACGGCCATAATACTGCCGGAAATACAGGCCAAAGACCCAGTCATAGAGGCCAATAATTGCGACAAACTCATTTTTTTCAGATGTGGCTTAATCAACATTTGAGCTTCAACTTGTCCGATAAAGGCGCTGGCAATATTTGATACGGCTTCGGCACCGGTAATATTCATAAGTTTATACATGCCTTTGCCAAAGAATAAAATCACCCGTTGCATAATGCCAAAATAATATAACATATTCACCAAAACCATCACGAAAATTAAAACGGGGATTAAGGTGAGGGCAAACACAAAATCGGCACCGGCTCCTAACACTTCGGTTAATTTTTCGGGTCTGTCGGTTAAAAATCCAAAGACAAAATTACCGCCTTCAACGGCAAAATTGAGTATTTTTTGAATGCCGTTTCCCAAAGATTTAAAAATACTTTGTCCAACAGATGTTTTTAAGACAAAAAAGGCGATTAAAAACTGTAAAATCAATCCGACACAAACGGTACGGTAATTGATATTCTTTTTGTTATTGGATAATAAAAAACACAGTCCTAAAATAAAGACGATTCCGATAATGCCCATTTTTTTCTCCTAATAATTATGATGACTTGATTATATCCTTTTTGATACATAATTCAATTAAAAAATTTCATTGGACATTTAATAAAATCTTATGCATAATGATTAGTATAAAGAAAGGATGCGCATGTTAGATATTTTAGCCGTTGGAGATGCCATTGTTGATAAGGTAATCGCCTTTGATGAAACAGACGAAGTGATGCAAAAAATTTTGCCCGTTAAGGGATTATTTTTTGAGGCCACGCCCGAAGAACACGCTTATTTGCGAACCAAAACAGCTTTGGCCGACTATGCGGGTGGTTCGGCGGCGAATACCGTTCGGTCTATGGCGTTATTGGGGGCTAAAACCGGTTTCGTCGGTATGGTTGGGCAAGACGAAGACGGCGCATTTTTTAAACGCAGCTTGCTTGATTATGGCGTTGTATCACATTTATATCAAACCGATAAAGAACCAACGGGATGCAGTGTTGTAATGGTGCATGATGATAAAGATAGAACTCAGTGTGCCAGAGCGTGTGCCTCATTGTTATTAATGACAACTGATATTCAAGATGATATTTTGCAAAATACGCACGCTGTTTTAACGGAAGGATATATGTTAAAGCGTCGGGCTGATTTGGTGGCTGATGTTATTAGGCGAGCCAAAGACAAAGGTGTTAAAAATTATTTTACTTTATCGGATGTGCATTGTGTGAAACACAGTCGTGATTTGATTTTACAGTTATTGCCGTCTATAGATATTATATTTGGTAATGAATTTGAATTTGATGAGCTGAATATATCGTCAAAAGATTTATCACAAACTTTGTGTGTTAAAACATGCGGTGAAAAAGGTGTTAATATTTTTTCCAAAGACATGGACACATTTTATCCGTTAATGCCCTTAGATGATTTTATTAACACCAATGGGGCAGGGGATGGATTCGCCGCCGGTTTTTTATTCGCCTATCATCAAAATCAGCCCTTAGAACAATGCGTTCATATGGGGCATAAGGTGGCGTGCAATGTGTTGAAAACGGATTTAAGTTATTTACCTAAGGATGATTGTCATGATTGAAAAAATAACATTTGATAGCGGTGTTTCGGGGCCTCATTTGTTGGTGCTGGGGGCAATACATGGAAATGAAGTCGCCGGCCCTAATGCCATCTTTAAAATAATTGATGCGATTCAAACGTATCAAATTCATTTAAAAAGTGGGCGCTTGACCTTTGTGCCGATTTGTAATATGCAAGCGTGTCAAAAAGATATTCGTCAAATTGATGAAAATTTAAACCGAGTCATACGAATTCATGAAAATCCAAGTTCGTACGAACAACATTTGGCCAATGAAATTGTTCCGTTGATTGAACAATGTGATGTACTGTTGGATTTGCACTCCACCCACTCAAAAGGGGATGTGCCGTTTGCCTTTTGTGATTATCCGACATCGGAAAATAAGGCCTTGATTGAGGCCATAAATGTTCAGTATGTTTTATTGGGATGGCCCGAAATTTATGCCGGCAAAACACAAATTTCCGATTATTCAACCGAACGATGTGCTCATGACTATCAAAAAACGGGTATTACATTGGAATGTGGGTATCATAAGGAAGAGGACGCAACGGATGTAGCGTACGCAGCCATTATCAATACGTTAATCCATTTAGGTATGATTGACGGAACGATAGCAAAAATGCCCCCTAAAACCTCTATTCGTTTAACGGACTATATCGTTAAAAACAAATCCGGACATTTATGCCGAACGTATAAGCATTTAGATGAAGTTATCCAAGGGCAAAAAATTGCCGAATATGATGATGGTGAGGTTTTGTATGCCCCTTATGACGGATATATTTTATTGCCTAATGCCAATGCCGAAATCGGTGCCGAGTGGTATTATTTAGGGGTGAAGGAATAATCCAATACGATAAATGATTAAAAACGCCCCTTGTTTGGGGCGTTTTAAGATACAAAAAAAAGAGAGGTTTGGCTCTCTTTTTATCCTTCTTTTGCCCAACGACGCAAATATTGATAAAATTTCTGGCGGTCTTTGGCATGTTTTAATTTTTGATCAATAAAGCCGTTGTACATCTCACGCGTTGCGATACGGCCGAAATCCGGTACTTCCACCGTGACGGTTTCACCGATTTTGACACCTCGCAGAGCCGGTTCAAAGCATTTTTTATTGATAAATTTATGCAGTGATTGTTCTATTAAACAAAAATTGGATACGTGATTTGAGCCACCACCAGACAACGGAATAATATGATGTACGTCAAATCCTTTTGGAATTTTACCACGCTTGGCCCGTTCCAAATTAATTTTATCCGCAAATGGTTCCAAATATCCTTTGCGATATAACCATTTAACGAATTTATGATTCATATCGCGTCTGTCAAATTCTTTGCGTAATGCCTTAGTTACTTCAGGCGGTTGTACCGTAAATGTTATTGACATACTATCACCCCGATTTCAATGTGTTAATTTCCATATCTTTTTTAAATAAATACAAGACTGTTTTTAATGCTGTTCCACGGTCGGTATTTAATGCCGAATCGGTATTTAAAATCATTTTAGCATCTTTTGTCGCCGTCCACAAGATGTCTGAATGTTCGGCCAAATCCGCCATTTGAAATTGCATAAATCCGCTTTGCAGAGTTCCCAATACTTCACCGGCGCCACGCAGTTTTAAATCTTCTTCGGCAATGACAAAGCCGTCAGCAGACTCTCGCATCACCTGTAATCTCTTTTTGGCCGTTTCACTCAGTTGTGTTCCATAGACCAATAAACAGGTGGAATCGGCACTGCCTCGGCCAATACGTCCCCGTAATTGATGCAATTGAGATAACCCAAACCGTTCGGCGTGTTCTATAACCATAACGGTGGCATTGGGTACATCTACACCGACTTCAATAACGGTCGTAGAGACTAAGACGGATAACTCGCCCGAGGCAAAACGGTCCATAACTTCATCTTTTTCAGCCGATTTCATTTTGCCGTGCACCAACCCGACTTTATCCCCAAATGTTTGCCGTAAAACGTCGTATCGTTCTATGGCGGCCGTTAAATCGGATTTTTCGGATTCTTCCACCAACGGACAAACCCAATAAATTTGTCTGTTTTCTGCCACTGATAAATGATGAATTTTTTGAATTAACTCATCCATTTTTTTTGTGGGTAATACCCGTGTTTCAATCGGTTTACGCCCGGCTGGTTTTTCATCCAGTTTAGACATATCCATATCCCCGTAATTGGTCAGTGCTAATGTCCGAGGAATAGGCGTTGCCGTCATAACCAACAAATCCACACCGGGTTGTTTTTGGGTTAAAGCTAATCGTTGACCAACCCCGAATTTGTGTTGTTCATCAATCACAACCAATCCCAATGTTTGATACTGAACATCTTCTACAAAAACGGCATGAGTGCCCACCAAAATTTGGATATGTCCTGCTTGTAAATCGGTTAAAATTTGTGTGCGTTTTTTGCCTTTTTCCCGACCGCTTAAAATTTCTACCCGTACACCCAATGGGTCGCAATACTTAGATAAGGTCGCAAAATGTTGCCTCGCCAAAATATCGGTTGGAGCCATAAAAACAGCTTGATGTCCACACTCTATCGCATTTAACATGGCTAAGAGTGCCACAATTGTTTTACCAGATCCGACATCGCCTTGTACCAGACGGAGCATTTTATAAGGCTCACCGGCATCTATTTTGATTTCTTGTATGACACGCTTTTGAGCGCCGGTTAATTCAAATGGCAACATATCCAATAATTTGTGAGACAACTCGCCATTACCTTGTACCGAAAAACCCTTTTTACGTTTCATTTTGGTGCGTACTAATAATAACGCCAATTGATTAGCTAATAATTCATCATAGGCCAATCTGGCCCGCGCCGGAGAAAATGGTGATAAATCCTCTGATGATTTGGGGTGGTGGGCCTCAATCATGGCTTGTTTCCATGAGGGCCATCCTTGTTTTTTAACAAATTCAGCATCTAACCATTCCGGTAAATCCGGTAGCATTTTCAAGACGCTCCCGATTGTTTTTGAAATCATTTTGGATGTTAATCCGGCTGTCAAGGGATATACCGTTTCATATTCGGGAATTATATCAATTGAGCGAGCCATATAATCCGGATGTAATAGTTTAATCAGGCCAAATGATTTTTCCAACTTACCGGAAATCCAGCGTGTTTCACCAACTGGCAGAGATGATACTAAATAATCTTTATGATAATTAAAAAAAACGAGCTCTACATTTTGGGTTCCGCAGTGGCCTATAACACGATAGGGTTGACGACGATTAGCCGGCACAATATGTTCGTCAATTTCAATACACAACGTCCCTAAATCACCGGTGCGAACGACATTAAAATCCTTAATAATCGGTCTGTGATTCACACCACTAGGCAAATGATGTAATAAATCTACCACATAGGTCCCGCACAGAGTTTGATATCGTTTGGCAATTTTACTCCCTACGCCCTTTAGCGATTCAATTTGACAAAATAACAAATTTAAGCTACTGGGACGCATAGAGGATTACTTTTTCTTTTGTTGTTTTTTCGTTGTTTTCTTTTGTTTTTTAGCTTGTTCTCTGGCCTTTTTTTCTTCCGGTCTGGTTTTTAAAAATT
>JAFTHM010000105.1 GCA_017457425.1 Alphaproteobacteria bacterium | reverse complement strand
TCAAAATTTACTATGAAAGCGAAGGCGATAATTCATTAACCATGACACAACGCAATCTGGCTAAACAACTGCGTCGCAAAGATATGTTTTGGCGTATGATGTTTGAAAATTACGGTTTGCCGGATGATTCCGAACTCATCATTTGGGGCGATCCAAATAAAGCCTATATGCAAGCGGTTATGACGGGGTCGGCTTATAATGCATATATCGTGTTAGAAGACAAAGAAATTCAAGATACGGATTATTTTGCCGCCGAAGATGACCAAGAAAATTTACTGTATCGTCAACAATTCACTTTTGCCCCCTATAACGGAGAATAAGTATGGCTGAAACAGATGTGTCAAAATATCTGATAAATTATACGGACCTTGCCAAAAAAGGTGAACTCGGCGAGTTAGTTGGTCGGGAAAAAGAATTAGAACGATTATTACATATTTTGCTCAGAACCACAAAAAATAATCCATTAGTGGTGGGTATCCCCGGTGTTGGCAAATCGGCTCTTGTTTATGGTCTTACAACCTTTATGGCATCAGAAGGGGCCCCCGAATTCTTACAAATCAAAACAGTCGTCGGATTAGACGTTGCCGCCATTATGTTGGCATCAAAAACCGAAGAAGATTATGCCGAAACAGTTAAACGCACCCTACAAATTGTCGTAGATAATCCGGATGCTTATTTATTATATTTAAAGGATATCAGCTTTTTGGTTAATATGGACACCAATCCGGAAAATAAAGAACCGGCCAAGTTTTTAAAACTGTCCTTAATGAGTGGAAAACTCAATTGTATCGTGGAATCGGATACGTCAAACTTTGTGGCCTATATGGAAAAAGACCACTCGGTGATGAGTCATATGCAAACGCTGTTTTTGGAAGAACCAACCGTAGAAGAAAGCATTCAAATTGCCGGCAATATTAAACACACGTTTGAAGATCACTATGGTGTTATTATTCCACCTGAAACAGTTAAAATTGCGTGTCAATTATCCCACCGATATGTTAAGCAACGGGCTTTTCCGTCAAAGGCTTTGGACTTATTAGATGATTCGGCCAGTTTATTAATGATGGATATGGCGAAAGGATTAATTGATCCATCTAAAAATATCGTTGAACCGGAATATTGCAACCGCACGATTGCCGAATGGACCGGTATTCCGGTTGAAAAAGTAGATGCCGAAGACAAACAACGTTTGGCAAATGCCGAAAAATACCTGAAAGAACGAGTTATTGGACAAGACAATGCCGTTGTGGTCGTGGCCAATGCGATTCGGCGGGCTCGTTCGGGCTTACAAGACCCGAACCGACCAATCGGTTCGTTCTTATTCATCGGTACAACCGGTGTCGGTAAAACGGAACTGGCCAAGTCTTTAGCCGACTTTATGTTTAATGATGAAACGGCCTTGCTGAGATTGGATATGTCCGAATATATGGAACGGTCGGCTGTGGCTCGTATGGTTGGGCCAGCTCCTGGTCAACCTGGCTATGAACAAGGCGGCTATTTAACTGAATCCGTTCGGTTAAAACCATTCCAAGTGGTGTTATTTGACGAAATTGAAAAGGCCCATCCCGATATCATGAACTTGATGTTGCAATTGTTGGATGAAGGGCGTTTAACGGATGGTAAAGGCATTACCGTTGATTTCAGAAATACGATTATCATTTTGACCTCAAACGTTGGGGCCAATTTACCGGCTTATCAACGGGTAGATGCTTTAACCCAATATTTCCGTCCTGAATTTATTAACCGTTTGGATGATGTGGTTTCGTTCCACCAATTAAATGAAGAACACTTAAGATTAATTGTGGATATTCATTTAAACAAATTGTTAAAACGTGCTAAAAATTTAGGATACAGCATTGTTGTAGATGACAGTGCCAAAGATTGGTTTGTGGATGAAATCTTTACATCAAAATTCGGTGTACGTGCATTAAAACGCCTTATCCAAGAACAAGTGGAAAATCGTTTATCGTTCTTGATTATGCAAGAAAAAGTCAAACCGGGGCAAGAGGTCTTTTTGAACGTTCACCCAGGGGGCAGACGTTTACAAATTTATACCAAAACAGTTCAAACAACAGTTCGTGAAGAAATTGCCCCAGTGGAATTTCCTAATGAACCACAAGAGGAGGAAATGACAACACCTCCAGAAACACAACCAACTATTCAAGCTCAAGCTGAGACAGAGGAAATTGCCTCAACAGATATGCCCTCGGAACCGCAAAAAATTGCCGATCAACCTCAGTTGCTTGAAGATATGCCTCCTCAACAACCCATACCGGCGGAACAAACCTCTGACACTATTCAACCGGCTCCTCAAATGCCGACGGCAAACTGATGGAACAATTGGCAAGATACTTACTTAATTGGTATAACAAAAACGGACGGGATTTACCGTGGCGTGTCAAAGGTGGCGCTCATCCCGATGCTTACGCCGTTTGGATTTCGGAAATTATGTTGCAACAAACGACCGTCAAAACCGTATTGGATTATTTTGACCGGTGGATGAGGCGTTTTCCGACCTTAGCAACTTTAGCCAATGCCGACATCACTGAAGTATTGTTAATGTGGCAAGGATTGGGATATTACACACGAGCCAAAAAAATCCATGAATGCGCCAAAGTCTTGATGGAAAAATACGGCGGACACTTTCCTAAAAACCGAGCAGAACTATTAAAACTCCCTGGAATTGGACCTTATACGGCCTCCAGCATTTGTGCTTTTGCCTTTAATATGCCCGAAACGGTTGTAGATGGCAATGTTATTCGGGTTATTGCCAGATTATATGGCATTACAGATGAAATTAACCGAGATGATATTTATGAACGAGCTTCAAAATTAACACCTCAAAAACACGGAGCCGATTATGCCTCAGCCATTATGGATTTAGGGGCCACCATTTGTACACCAACATCCCCCAAATGTTTATTGTGTCCATGGGCCAAAGAGTGTATTGCTAATCAACAAGGAATTGCCGAACAAATTCCCGTTATTAAAAAGCCCGAAAAACAAAAACGCACCGGAACGCTTTATTTAATAAAAAATGACAAAGGAGCCTATTACATTCAAAAACGGGCGGGCAAAGGATTACTATCCGGTTTATACGAATTTCCGTGGCATTACGATAATGAACCGTCTTTTGAGGGGGCGTGGCAAGACACAGGCAAAACAATTACACATGTCTTCACCCATTTTCATTTGACGTTACATATTGTAAAAGGCGTGGCCGAATCTGGCATTCGTTCCGATGGTGAATTTGTTATGCCGACAGAGTTAAAAAATTATCCCTTTCCCACGCTGATGAAAAAAGTGATAAAGGGGTTGTAAAGTTATTATCTTTTACATCTTTATACACTATTTACATAATAGTGCGCCACTATAAGAAGCAAATCCACCACCAATTCGTTTATAAATAGTCTCAAATACTGTATAAGCATGTAGCCCTGTTTAAATACACACTTATACATATCGCATTGTCGCCACATGGAACAGTACTTCCCGTTACAACATTATTATCTACTGTGTGGTGGACTAATTGCCCATCAATAATAATTTCGGCATTACGAATGGTCCCATATTTTTTATCTTCCTCACGAAACCAAAATGTATATGTACCATCTGATGGAGCTAAAATATAT
Organism: Alphaproteobacteria bacterium; assembly: GCA_017457425.1. Taxonomy (GTDB): domain Bacteria; phylum Pseudomonadota; class Alphaproteobacteria; order CAAHEQ01; family UBA3637; genus UBA7488. The sequence continues at coordinate 693 of JAFTHM010000105.1, read as the reverse complement.
CCGCTAACATGAGCTGTTACAGGTCCTGAATTATCCCGTGTACACCACATATTAAATCCACCGGAAAAATCTTTAACACCTCCACAGGCATTATTTGTATTTATGAGATTATATCCGGATGTTAATCTAGCTTCTTTGCAAGTGTTATATGGTCTACAAGTATCTCCGGTCCATATCGGTGTTTTCGGATTTGCCGCCGCACAAGAAATACATTGTGAACCATCCCATTTCGGCGTTTCGGACGGACAACATTTGCAATCGTTCCTATCGGTAAAGTCTGACGTTGGGCAATTGGCTTGAGATAACTGACAAATACAGTTGCCATCGTCATTGGGCGTTTTTTTCGGATTATCGCACACACATACACCACCGACTTCATGTAATCCGCTCATACATTCGCACGTGTTCGTATCTGTATCACAGACCCAATGCAAATTACCTTTTAACGCTTGACAATTTTCATCACTCATACATTCCACACAATCCGTATTATCGGCGTTAGGAACGGTGCCAGAAGGACAAACACACTGAGTTCCACCTACCCACTCAAACGGTTTAGGGCAAGTGATACAAATATGACTCGTCATGTTGCAAAACGAATCGCCCGCACAATCTTTATCATCTTTGCAAAAATTTTCTCCTCCGATGATGATTTCTAATTTCTTTTTGGGAAGTGCACCGAACGTATCGGTT
>JAFTHM010000104.1 GCA_017457425.1 Alphaproteobacteria bacterium | reverse complement strand
TATAATAAAGAGGTTAGTCCGTTTTTGATGGTGAGATATAGTGATAACACATGGTCTTTATGTCATGCTGTAGCTGGTCCAATGCCGGAGGCAACGAAAGTTCCTGAAAGAAAATTCGGTGTTTGTCCGATTATCTTTCAAGAGGATTTTATAGAGGAGAAAAAAGAAAATACCCCACAAACGCCTTATGCTCAAGATACTTGTATGATTATTAAATCTGCCGCAAAAGATTTGATTAAATCAGTTAAAAATCGTTTATTGTCAAGAGGATAAGATATTGTTTATAAGGCAAATTATATAGCAATTGGAGAATTGTTAATGACTAAAGAGAGCGGTTTACTGGATAATGTAAATGATGGGGGAACAACCATTTCAACAAATGGTATCGGGGATATAAATATTCAACGTATGACCGGTGTCGATAAAAACATTGAACATTAACAAATGGTTGGGAATTTGTTTGTTGGGCAACGACAAACGCCTTAAAAGGTGGCCTCACATATTGGTGGAATGCCCGTTATAAATAATCAAAATGTAAGGAAATAAAATATGAAAACAGCTGAAAAAATAGAAAAAATGCGTCGTGAAGCATATGATAATGTGAATTTTATTGTCAGTGGAGGTCGTATAACCAGTACTTATACAGAAGAAGATTTTGATAGGGATTTGGCTGAAATATGTTCAAACACAGACTCCGTTGGTGAGGAAAATCAAATTGTTAAAGTTTGCTCACATAGGCAAAATGTCTCAACCGAAAAAGAAAATAACCGATAAAAATAAAGCTCTCATATTTCTGAGAGCTTTATTTTTTTATGGACTAACTGAATATTTTACCCAAAATTCCCAGAATTTCAGGATGACTGGCAACGGGTAAAATACCGATTTTACGAATTAATTCTGTTTTATCTATTGTAGTAATCATATCTAAGGCTATTTGCCCCCTTTTTCCCTTTAATCCAATAATAACCCGTGTGGGGAATTGATAGGAAGCTGTCGTGATTGGTGCTATCATAACATAAGGTAATACCTCATTCATTTCATCTGGTGAGATAATTAAACATGGTTTTTGAACACCATTTTGGTCGCACATGTATACATCAAAACGTTTTACCATTGCCACTGCCCTCCATGCATTAACGGTTTTTGTTCTAATTCTATACCCATTTCATCAATCCAACCGGCTCTCGGTTCTTTGACGGGGGATAAAATAACCATTTTGTGCCGAACTTCCATATCGGCTTCTGATGTAAAACCACAATCGGTTAAAATGGCTTTGGGGAGGCGTACACCAATGGAATTGCCAATTTTTGTCAGTTTAATTCTCATATTATTTACCCTTTCTTAAAATATCTGCCAGCACCATATATAACCGTCCGACATCGGAACCGATTAAGATGCTCATCATTAAATTGTTTTCACCTTCGGCTTTTGCAGCTTTTGTCATCCCTTCAAATTCGGCCATATAACGAGATACAGCCAACTTAAATTCTGCATCAACTTTAATTAACTCTTTGATTTTTTTGACTTGAGAAGAACTTAGCTCTTTTGTAATATGACGCATAAAAGCGGTTTTATCGCCATTGTTATAGCGTTGCCACAGGGTTTCTTCAGCTTTTGGTGTAAAGATTTTGGCCATATCTACCGAGAAAGACTGTAAGCGATCTAAGATAATTTTGCCTTCTCGCAAAAAGTCATCTGTCGCTTTTTTCTTCATTTTTCCGCCAGTATGGGAATCTAATTGTTTGGCTTGTAAGACTAAAGAATCTGAAACATCTAACATATCTGATTTGATAACATTAAGCGTTTCTTGGACTTTTCTGGTTCTTGCATCAAATTGACCTGCGACTTCGTTTAATCTAAACACGGCTTCATCAGCAGAGGCATAGAGTGTTTTCGCGTTTTCATTAAATGTGCTTTCAACAACACGAAGACGATTGGCTGTTTTTTCAACCTCTTGATCTAAAATAGCGCCTTGGGTTTTAAAAACAGATAATACATTTTCTAAATTGCCGAATAATCTGGCGTTTTGTTGTTGAGCGCTGGTTTCGTAAGCGCTGATAGCCTGTTCAATTTTGGCACTGCCTTCAAATAAGTTTTTAACGACGGTTTCGGCATTTTGTA
>JAFTHM010000103.1 GCA_017457425.1 Alphaproteobacteria bacterium | reverse complement strand
TTTCCATACCGCTTGAATCTTTATGAAGAATCAAGTTTTCTTTTAAAAAATGGACTTCAATTTTGCCTGCACGTCTTAATTCATCAAGTTTGGGTGTATCTTTATAGCTTCTTTGCAACCGATCCACACAGTTCACAACGATTGCAGTTTTATGTTTTTGTTTTTCCACAAAGGAAAGCATTTCATGATACTGTTTTCTGTCACCTCTTGAAGAACTTTCCGTAATAACAAATTCAGGCTGTAAGATTGTAAAATTCTTCTTTTTACAATACTCATGGACTGTTTCTAATTGTGCCTGTATAGATTCACCTCGTTCCTGTCGTTCGCTAGACACACGAGCAAATATGACAGCTTGTTTACATTCTTCAGGTGGTTGATAACGTGATTTTGCACTCATTTTTTTACCTCTCCTTTATTCTTCCATGAATTTCACATTTTGCACATATTTTTGTTGATTTCCCTGCACTTCTTGCGGTGATTCAGATTGCTTAATAATTTTTAAGCACAGTTTGAAAAAATTAACCAAATTATCGGTTGAATTTTGGATTTCAGATTCAGACAAGGTGACATCTGGATAAAGATTTGTTAATTGTTCTTTTAGATTACTCATATTAAAACTCCTTTTTTTTAATTTCACGTATTTTAAGAACGTTCAATGGAGCTTTTTTCTACTGAGATATTTTTCTATTTCTACTTAAAGAACGTGTCATTGATGTCATTTTCTTATTATATTGTCTTGACTTTTATTTAAGGATATTGACATTCTTAAGCAATTATGGCACAATGTGCTTGTGATCAAAAAAAAGATCATAGGGGCTGTATCCCTCGGATTTGTAGCCGATGTGGCGTGTTAACCCCTTCTGAAAGTTAGTTGACAAAATGGTATTGAAGCACTCACATAATTTAAAATGTCCATACTGTGACAGTGAAAACATTGCTGAATATTTGTGGGGCACACCTTTTCTTAGTGCAGAACTTGAAGAAGAACTAAAGAATAATAAAGTTGTCTTAGGTGGCTGTTGCATGGATAAGCATGCTCCAGCGTATCACTGCAATACGTGCGAAAAAGATTTTGGCAAAAGTACAGATTGGCGTTAAATTTTTTTAAAAAACTCATTTTTTTGTTTCTTTTTTTGAAAAAATAGCCTAATATGGCCTTATTCAAGGAAAGGATTAACAATGTATACTGTTGGTGAACTATTTGCGGGAATCGGTGGCATAGGCTTAGGCTTTCAAAAAGCTGGGTTTTCATTGTCTTGGGCTAACGAGATTGATGAAAAAGCGTGCCATACTTACAGAAAGAATTTCAAGCATTTACTCATCAATGAAGACATGACAAAAGTGAATCCGTCAACTTTAAGCAAGGTTGATATCCTAACTGGAGGATTTCCTTGTCAGGCTTTTTCAATTGCTGGATATAGAAAAGGTTTTAAGGATGATCGAGGAAATTTGTTTTTTGATATATTGAGGTATATCAAGATTCTTAAGCCTAGGGTTGTTTTTTTGGAAAACGTAAAAAATCTTTCTTCTCACGATCATGGTAATACGTTTAAGGTTATCCAAAACAAACTAAAAGAAGCTGGCTATTACATTAAATCACAGGTTATGAACACTTCTCATTATTCTGACGTACCACAAAATCGAGAAAGAATATACATCGTATGTTTTCGGAATAAAAAGGATTATGACAGCTTTGAATTTCCTCAAAAAACAAACAATGTTAAGCCTGTCACAAATTTCTTAGAAGATGAAGCTGATAAGTCATTTTATTATACAAATACGCCGATGTATCAACAACTAAAGAACGAGATTGTTGATCACAATAAAATCTATCAATGGAGACGGCATTACGTGAGAGAAAATAAAAGTTTTCTTTGTCCAACGCTAACTGCAAACATGGGAACAGGTGGACATAATGTTCCTTTGATACTGGATAAGAAAGATATTCGCAAATTGACACCTAGAGAATGTGCACGTTTTCAAGGTTTTCCTGATAAATTCGTTTTGCCAGATGATCTTCCAAAATCAGCTTTGTACAAGCAAATAGGAAATAGTGTTTCTGTGCCAGTAATTTATGCAATTGCAAAAAACATTAAAAAAGCTCTGGACAACAATGACACAGACAAGAAAGAAGAATAAGATGTTCTTTGAAGTACAACCAAAAGAAGAAAAGGCACAATACGAAAATCTTTTAAAGATTATGGGGGCTCTTTCGAGATTATCATCTGATAATGATATTCCTTACTTGTACTATCGCATGGCCGAGAACATTTTTTGTAAAGCATTTAATGCAATAAACTTAGCACGTTCTGACATTTCCCTAGATGCTAAAAAAATGAATATAGGCCTTGGTTTAAAAACATTTATTAATAAGAGTGCTGGATCTATTGAGAAGATCGCAGAATTTAATAAAAATAAGAACTTAATTGACAAAGAATCTTCTTTAAAAGATAAAATTCTTTTAATTTCAAAATTACGAAATGAACGGTTGAAAACAACGGGTGGCATTGCTGAAATAGATTTGTCTAAAATGTTTTATCACTGTGTCTTAAGGGAAAAAGGCAAATTTATTATTCACGAAGATCAAATGTTGCCTATTGCAATCGAAAATATAAAAGAGCTACACGAAACAGGTGATAATACGGTCTTGTTTTCAGATGGTAATTACGAATATTCGTTCAATTTTTCAAAAAGTACTCTTTATAAAAGATTCATTTCGAATCCTATTTACGAGATTCCTGTTCAAATATTTGATGATCCATATAAAATACTTGAAGATGCTCTTGCTGACATGTTTCCTAAAGTTTCAGAGGATAAAGGTGTTCAGCTTCTTAATGGAAAGATTCCTCTTGATGGCACGCAAGTTTGTCCTGAAATTTCAAGGATATATTTGCCATTATATTCATTTAATAGAAAAAAGGGGAAATTTGTACCAGAAAGAAGTGGATTAAATCAATGGAATGCAAGAGGTAGAGCTCGTAACTATGATGAGGTCTATATTCAAATTCCCTGTTTCATTCGTAGAAAATTTCCGAACTTTTTTCCTGAAAGGGATACATCTTTTACACTGAGGTTACCGAGTGGCTCTTTCCTAGTTGCTAAAATCTGTCAGGATGACGGAAAGGCATTGATGTCAAATCCAAATTCTGCCTTAGGTGAGTGGTTGTTAAGAACAGTACTAGGATTAAAAGAAGGCGAACTTTTAACGTATCAAAAATTAGAAGAAGTAGGAATCGATTCTGTTGAAATTACCAAATTTTCAGATGGTACTTATGATATAAACTTCAAAAAATTAGGAACTTTTGGTGACTTTGAAAGCAATCTTTTGTTAGAAGAAGATGAAGAAGAATAATTTATTCTTAAAATGAATTTTGTATTTTAAATGTTGTGTTCAGACGGGATTAATCTACTAATTTTTAACCGTCGAAATACGTGTTGCAACAAACTTCTTGCTTTTAAAAACAAATTCGGCTATATTATTATTTGTCGCGATTGCCCAATCGTGACGTGGGTATACTAAGCCTAGATTGGTAAGGGCATTCGTTCACGTGAAGTATGTAAATTAGCTTCGGAGTGAAACGGTTGTTATATGGGCATCTGCCTTCGGGTGGATGCCAGTGAATAAGGCTCTGGCCCAATAGCTGGGCTACTTATCTTACCGATCGTAGTTAGTACATCCACCCACCTGAAATATGGTGGGTTAAAACTATGGGCTGAATGGATAAGTAATGAGTGTATGCTCGTTTTTTGGACACAGTCATTTGTATGGACAACGAGAGGAAATTGTCCAACGATTAAGGCAAGTCATCATTGATTTAATTGAAAAAGGTGTTGATACTTTTTACGTTGGTAATCATGGTGAATTTGACGTTTTATCAAGTGAAATAGCTTGTGATCTGAAAAAGCTTTATCCACACATACAAGTAGTGGTTGTACTTTGTTATCCTAACGAACTGCAGTATTTAAAATGCAAATTCACAGATTTTTTAATGCCTGAGGAAGTGGAAGTAGCTCCAAAACGAGCTTGTATCGTCAAAAGGAATCATTGGGTTGTTGATAATTCTGATTATATTGTCAGTTATATCAAGTACAAAATTGGTGGTGCTTATTCTGTCATTCAATATGCTCAAAAACACAAGAAGCAGATCATCGGGGTGGTAGCATGACACATCTTGATGAAATTATGAAGGAATATGAAAAGGTGTTAACAGAGGATTTTCATATTTCAAACGGTGAAATGCAACAAGAAAACATTAGATATCGCAGACTGATTTTAATTGCAAAAATAAAGTATTATCTTAGAAAAATTATTCATTTTTTGTTTCCATCCTCTTAAGAAAGCGTCTAAGGGTGGCGTTTTGAACACCCATGATTTGGGATATTTTGTTTTGGCTGACACCTGCATCTAAAAGTTTTTGAATTTTGCGCCTATTTTTTGTCAGCTTCAACTTTTTGGATTGTGCAGAAAATGGACGACCGAGCTTCTTACCACTGTTTTTGACGCTTTCAAGAGCTGCTTTTGTGCGTTCAGAAATGAGCTGACGTTCAATTTCAGCACTAATTCCAAAAGCAAATGCCATCACTTTGGACTGGATGTCATTGCCAAGACGATAGTTTTCTTTAATTGTCCACACTTGACAGTTTTTATTGAGGCAGGTTTCCAAAATGTGCATGACTTCCAACAGTGAGCGACCAAGACGCGATATTTCTGTGGTAATTAAAATGTCGCCTGAATGAATGTTTTTGAGTAGGTGTCCGAGCTTTCTTTTATTGAGCGCCTTACGACTACTGATGGTTTCTTCAATCCACTGATCGACATTAAGCTGATTTAAAGTAGCAAATTTTTGAATTTCAAAGTGCTGATGTGCCACTGTCTGCTTGCTTGAGCTGACACGAATATAACCATAAACTTTCATATTTTTCCTTTCTTTTTTGGGGTAAAAGTTTGTTCATTTAATAGAACGATTAAATCAACTAATTTTTCTGTTCTTGTGAATTTTTTATTTTTGATGGCTTAAACATCAATAAAATCAATAGAAAAAATAGTCATTTCAGCATCTATCCAATACTTTTGAAGAATGGCATTTTTTAGACTTAGTCATAATCGTTGGTTTATGATAAACTTACCCTTAGTGATTTTGTACGACGATCACATTTTTATATAAGAAAGGAGCATAAAAAATGACAGAAAAAACATTATCTAACATCTACCATAAAGTAACCTATAAAAACAAATTCACATTTGAAATTTTTCTAGGATGGATGCGTCCTATTGGTTTATGCCTTTATGGCTGGGCTGCTGTTGGTATCTCTAATGAATTTTATAGAGGATTTTTTGCTGGCCTCTTTGGATTACTTTCAGCATTCTTTTTTATCATAGCTGCAATAACGGCTCTTTGTGGTTTTATTCTTGCTTTTTATTATTTATATAAATCAACATTAGATGCAGATGAAAAAGATGGAAAAAACCTTCAAGCGATGCAGGATGCTTTACATTGGGTAGCCGTAACACCATGGAAAGTCTTAATTTATTTAGTAAAGTTGGTATATAAGTGTGTGAAAAAAGGTGTTATGCTATTGACAAAACGGAAAAATAGGAAATAGTGAAGGGTATACAAATTGAATTATCCCAGAATGAAAGGGGAAAAAATGAATAAAAAATACTTGTTATTGGGAGCATTATCTCTCTTCATACTCACAGCTTGTGAGAAAAAATATACAGAAGGGGAGGATGCTTTTTGTAAGGAAGATGTAGATCAAGTTCCTTTTTGTACAGATAAAAATAATCAGCCAATCACAGGGGTAATTCAATTTTTTTATGACTCTGGGAAATTACAAAAAGAAAGACCTGTCACAAATGGTAAAGGTAATGGATTGGTAAAAGGTTATTATGAATCAGGAAAGTTGCAATGGGAAACACCTGTTGTAGAGGGTAAGAAACAAGGTTTAGAAAAAATTTATTACGAATCTGGAAAATTAAAACAAGAATCCTCTTATGTGGAGAATAAAGAGCAAGGTGTAAGAAAAGTTTATTACGAATCTGGAAAATTACAGGAAGAAACACCTCTTATAGATCATAAGGCACAGGGTGCGAGAAAGGGATATTATGAATCTGGAAATTTAAAATATGAGGTACCTTTTGAAAATGACAAAGCACAAGGGGTAGTTAAAAATTATTATGAGTCAGGAAAATTGCAAGATGAAATCCCTTATGAAGAAGGTAAAATAAAAGGGATAAAAAAAATTTATTACGAATCTGGAACGTTGCGGGATGAAATTCCTTATGTAGATGATAAACTGCAAGGTCTAGGAAAACACTATTACAATTCAGGAGAATTAGAATATGAATTACCGTATATAGATGATAAAGCACAAGGGATGAAGAAAGGATATTATAAATCAGGCAAACTAAAATATGAAGTACGCTTTAAAGATGGTGAGGTAAATGGTTTAGAAAAGGATTATTATGAATCTGGGAAACTGCAGAGTGAAGTACCTTATGTGGATGGTAAAGCAAAAGGTACAAAGAAGGGATATTATGAATCAGGAAAATTGGAATATGAAATACCTTTTATGGATGATAAAGCGAATGGATTAGGGAAATATTATTATAAATCTGGAAAAAAGAAGATGGAGATTACCTATAAAAATGGTGAAAGCGTCGCGAAAAAAGAATTTGACAAGTGGGGAGATGAAATAATTAATGCAAATTTAATGACAATGCTTAAAGAGATGAAAGAAAATGAATACGCTTTTAATCAAAAATACATTAACAGGACTTTAAGATTTTCTGCAAAAGTTGATAGAGTGGAGTCTATTTGTGCTCAAAAAGTTGTCTTTGGAGGTGAATCTGTTGCTATTCCATGTGCTAAACTGAATCCTGTGAATGGATCAGGTAGAGCAACACCAATAGCTAGCGCAAAAATGGAGGATAAGAAAGATTTACTTTCATTACAAAAAGGACAACAAATTAACCTACAGTGCTTGCTCACAGAAAAATCTGTTATGGGAGCTTTGTTTTCAGACAGCTCTTATATGAATGAAGCTTTTATCTTTGGTGATTGTGTGCTGATGAAATAATTTTATATAAAAGAAATTGTTGATCATACAGAAACACCTGACTTAATAGTTGGGTGTTTCTTATCACTGCACATTTGGTAGCTCGCAAAGGGATAAAACTGGGGTAAAATATCCTTTAATTCAAACAGAAAGGATTAAAGATGTATTACGTTCTTATGAATAAATATAAATTACCAACACCGTATTGGACTTGGGGGGATGCACAAAAAGCAATTCAGACGGTGTATCGCGCACAGTATCCAGTAGCAACTTTGCGCATAATTTATGAAAAATAACACTTAAAACATCAATTTTTTATGATTTTTATGCACTTTTGGCTGATTTTTGGCTAAAAAGTGCATTTTTTTTAACTTTTTTGCATTTTTTTGGGCTGGCCCCCGGCTCCAATTTGGTTTTTTACGGGGTATAATAGGGATGTTAAACAAAAAAATGAAAGGAAAATCAAATGGTTAACACAAATGAATTTAAAAATTATTTAATTGAAAAAGGGTATAGTGAATTCACAAAAAGTGGACGCAGAAGCACAGTTTATGACTATGATTTTCGGGTTAAACGTGTCTGCCGTGCTGAACAGCTGAACATCAAAGACTTAGCTGATAAGGTTGAATCACTTATCTTGGATTACAGCTCAACAGGTATCAAGTGGGAACTTGGACGTTTATCACATGAATCTGTCATTAACGCGCTTAAAGCGTTTAACAGATTTGTGAAAGAACAAGCTCCATTAGAAAAGAAATCAATTTTTAAAGCATTATTGGCTAACTAAGGGGGTATCATGAATAATATAAAATATCCAAACATTAAGGTAAAGCTTGTGGGTGAAGATGGGAATGCTTTTGCTATTATTGGAAGATGCAGACGCGCTATGACTAAAAATCATTTATCACAAGCTGAAATAGATGCTTTTACTCAGGAAGCAACAAAAGGGGATTATAATCATCTGTTGTGCACTTGTATGAATTGGTTTGATGTGGAGTAAAGGTATGGATAAAACAGCAAAGATCAGACAGCTAAATGATGCTTTTAGGAGCTCTTTCAAAGGGGGAAGAGTTATGCTCACGCTTGGAATAAGCTCAAAAGCAGAACATGAGGTGACTGAAATATTGGAAAACGTCTTAAATTTTCATGATTTTAAAAAAGAAAATGATCCATATCAAGAGCATGACTTTGGTAGCTTTGAATATAAGGGGGATAAAATTATATGGAAAATAGATTATTATGACAAAAGCTTAAGATATGGTTCAGAGGATGCTTCAGATGAAACAATAACAACAAGAGTATTGACAGTTATGACAGCTAATGAATACTAATAAAAGAAGGTGACGTTGATGTCACTTTCTTTTTTAATGGAAATGCAGGGATTTTTACTGCTTTTAAATCAATTTATTTTAATCAATCTAGGATACATTTTTTCTTTTGATGTAGCTCTTGTTAGGCTTAATGACAGTGAGTATTCTAGGATGATTCTAGGTATCTTTTTGTGTGTTTTAAAGAATAGTTTTAGGCTAAATTAGTATCATCTTGGGATAAAAAACCTTCACTGCACTTTAGGTGGATAGGAACTAGTTTTCACACGCTAAAAAATAATTTTTATTAAAGAACAGAGGGTACTAGTTATTCAGGGAATAGTACCACTCTCTTATACATTCATCTCTTGTGGATTCATCATAGTGCTTAATACTTTTCTGAAAATCTTTGTGCGTAAAGATCTTATTGGGGATTAAAGAAGGATTACGCTCAAATTCAGCTTGTTCTTTGTCTGAATAGTACCAACAAGACGCCATATCAAAAGGTCTATCAGTGATATTTTTGACATCAACAGTTGTACTTGGGTAGTAAAAACGCATTTTTGACATTATTTTTTCAATAAAATTATCTGTTTTGTCTTTTGGAACTTCAGCAAGAAAATGTAAATGGGGATGTTTTTCTATGTCACGTATTTTTCCATTTTCTAAAAAAACAATCAAAGGGTACTGTTCATCTTTCTTTCTGTTAAAATGACGACCAAAGACACTTTTCTGGGAGTAATATGTTTTCAGCGCTTCTTTGAAATGATACAGGAGCTTTACAGGAGATAAATTGATGATGTGTGGGTTCAGAGACACAAACATATTTGGCTTAAATCCATTGTAATAGAGGCGCTGAATTAAGTGCTGTTGATCGTCTGTCAGATTAATACTTCTTGTTAAAGGACTCTTGTTCTGTATTTTGTACATTTTTCTTTCTTTCATTTGGTCTGTTAAGGTCTAATGGAAACTTTGTTTTGTACTGTACAGGGAGTTCCTAAGGGAGCTTATTAAGTACTTTATTTATAAGGGTAATAAGGTACTAATAGATAGAAAGAAGACTCTCTATACTCTTACGCTTTTCACATACATCTAAGCAGGGGAAAGCCACACAGCCTATCTGACGCAGCGAAATTCGGAGCTTGACACTCAATTTATAGAACGTTTTTTTTATGAGTTTCTACTAAAATAAATTTCTATTTCTACTTTTTTTCTTTTCTTAGAACGTGACGTCAGCGTCAGTTTCTTTAGATTGATACATGGCACCTCATTGAAGAAGTGCCATGTACATGTGCCTTATGAGCTTTTCTGTAACTCATCATCTAAATTATCAGACTGTGGCTTCGAGCTCGACACAGGCAAAGTTGAATAAAGCGCATTGACGTGATTTGGACAAAAATGTTCACCCAGACACTCACGAACGAACGCTTCATCAGTCTTAGACAACATTCCGTTTTCTTGTACTTCAACAGGAATTGGAAAACTATCATCTAAACCAATGCAACGCATCACTTCACGTATAGACAAAACACGTGGATCAGAATATTTACCTTCTTCAGAGAGAGGTCTGCCTGGATGTAATGAGTTGACGTCACAAATCGAACCACTTAATGATGTGATACGTCCCACCGGTTTTCCCCATTCATTTCGCGCAAATCCTCTGCTGAATGAAGCTCCACTTATCAGATTTGCCTTTGTTGTTGGCTGATACTGCTTTGAATTATCCCAAGCAGAACATCCTGTCGGTGTTCGTTCAATAAAAGCAATTTCATGGGCTTCTAATTCCCCACGTTCGTAATGAAGTGGAACCTTTGGATCAACTTCACCCGATTTCAGGGGGTTTAAGTCACCACAAACATCCATGAACGTTGTCCGAATTTCTTGTGGCTTTGGAAATTCCCAAATTGGCGCAATTTCTTTGCGAACACCTAAAACAATCCCACGAATAGAGCTTTCAGCAGTATTATAGTCAGCTGCATTAAAAACACCAACATTTAAGTTATACGTGTCCTTTTCACGTTCTTCAAAGTATTGCCAGATTGTCTTTCCCTGCAAGAAGTCTTGACAGCACTCAGGAGAGTTCGTCAGCCACTCGGGCACATTTTCAGATAAGATGAAGTCAGGTTTCAATTCGTCCACAATATCCAAGACAGATTTGATAATCTTAGACCGAATATCATTGCCCTTGTTTTTAGAATAATTCAAAGGCGTTGATGTTTGACATGGACAAGAGAAACTCAAGACACGACAATTATTTTCCTTAAATGCCTTAATAAATGCCTTTTGTACCTCAACATCCATGACATCACCTGTGATAGACTCACAGTCTGGATGAACCAACTTATGCCAATTCATCCGCTGTGGATCAACCTCTAAAGCAACTTTACAATGAACGTTAATATCCTTCAATTTTGATGTCCCTGAACCAATGCATGCACAGATATCCCCAAAGTTTAATGGCTCATCAAGTTCCAACGTTTTATATTTAGTCGCAATGATCGGATCCCATGAACCTTTAGTGCGTGTCCAATCATCCTTCATCTTGTGCCGAGTTGTCCCCAAACAATCCTTAACTGTTGGAATTTCATCAGTTTCAAGTGCCTTTGTCATCACTTCTAACATCTTTTCCCACACAAGTTTCTGATAGTCTCTTACTTGACGTGAGCCCAAGCCATATAAGTCAGCAATAGCCTGCTTCTGTGTTTTATCACGTTTCCCATGTTGAGCTGTTGCACCTAATAATTGCTGTCCGATGAAAAATTTTGCCAACAACAACTTGATCGCAAAGTATTGTCCACCTTGAACCAGCTTTTTATATGCATCACCCAACTTATCTTGATTCTTCTTGCAATCCAACCGAATAAAGCTGCCGACAACAGCACCTTCTTTCATGATGTACTTTGACAGTTCGTCTGGATCAGAAGGAATACCCAACTGATTGAGCGCAGTACTAAGATTGACAGACCCATTGCTGATGGATGCTAAAAGATTTTGTGGATTTTGACTTTGAACTGCTAAAGTCAGAAGTTCCTCTTGTGTAAGTGTGTCACCCATCCCCACAACAGGCAGAGCGATCTCATCCGACGGTAAAGTCGGATGATTATCGTTCGCAGGTACCATTGGCACCAATAAGACAGACACCGGATCTTCGGAGACAACAACCTGTGTTGTCTCCTTGGCTTCCATGATATCCGATCCCACAGCTGATTGAACGATCATGTTATCGTTAGCTATATTTAATGTATCAGTCATTAGATGTCTCCTTTCATGTCTTCTGTCGAATTGTTGTCCTGCATCTTAATCATGTCATCTTCAATTCGAATGGTTTTCTTCAACATCGACTTCGTAATTTTACGTGGTCTTAAATATCCGTTCTTTAAAACTACGGAATATTCCTTCCCACACATGATACGAACTGGATATTTAATCTTCCCATCCTTCCAACAGCGAGTGAGTACGTATGCCGGAATTCCATACGGATCCACGGAAAACCAACAACAAAGTTCCTTTAACATAGTTGCATCTTTCTCCGTCTCAAAAATCTTCTTTTTGACTGCTTTCAACATGGCTTCATACGTTTCTGTCTGACTGCTTTCTTGAGCGGCTTTAATGGCCTTTCTGGCAACGCACAATGCCAGTCCTTCTCGAAGACTTCTATCATCCTCTTCGTCGAACGTTTTATTGATTTTGGTTGATGTTAATACACCTTTTGCTTCACTGGTGGCTGAAGCGACCATTTTTTTATTTAGATTTGTCATTTCAAAGTCCTTTTGTTTTTTTGTTAATAAACCCACCGCCGAATTGCGACGAGCAACTGGCAGTCTATCATACGAAACAAGATATTGCAGTTTTATTTCTAAATTGTCCCCAAAAAAATGACTATAATGCAGTAATTTCAATAATAAATCGTTTTAAAAAACTATTTTTATTTATTGATTTTACATTGTCAAGCACCCTCTTAAGGTGCTTTACTTCTGGCTTATAATATAACCTCTCCGCCTGATGATTGGTGTAACAAAGATGCGTCTTTATATAACCATTGATTTTATAAAAGCTTGTCTTCTGTATCCCCAAGATTTCCAGACATTCTTTTCGTCCACACCAATATTTATATCCTTTATGGTTATAATTTACCTTAGAAAAAAAGCTTCCTTTTTCGCCTTCTTTTCCATGTGAGTGTCTTTTAATTAAAAAAGCATTCGTATCTGCTATTGAATAATAGCTCCTCAATACTGTATAATGTCTCCCTATTCCAGCAAATTTTGTATAATAATCATTATGATTAATATAATCAATAATATCATATGCAGAAGCCAAGCTTATATTTAAAATGGTGGAAATATCTGTCATCAAGAGAGCATAATCTTGTGAAGGCGCTTGTGTTAGTCCAAGTTGAATCTGTTTTGCCCCTTTCCCAGTTAAAGGTTTCAGTTCTGTATACCGTTCACTTGCTGGTTGATTTTCAATTTTTTTTGGATTCTTTGACTTTATTTTTTTCGTCATTGGATGCTGATTTATAGCAGAGACAGACATTCCCATCTGCATACCTGCATAGTGCAAATATTGTCCAATAACTGCTTTATGCTTTATAAACTGACTGTCTTTATATTTGATACGTACAGCTACATCATCAATATTATCCTTCCCGATAATCCGTTTAAATTTTTCAATTTCCGTATAAAAGATAAAAGAATCAAACGAATATTCATTTGATATTTTAAATAGTGATTCCTTTGATAAAATCTGTGAAAACAACGATAACCAATCAGCTAAATCTTTTAAGGCAATCGACTGAATAAAATAATCTTTTTTGTCAAAGTAATAAATACTGATATCAACAGTGGTCGTATCTTTCTCCCATCTTGTTGGATTGATAAAAGGTACAACCTCCCTGAAATAATTGATTGCCGAACCGATTGTTACACGATCTAATAAATAGCTTCCGTTTAAGTATTCTGTATACAAGCTGTGTAATGATAAAAAACCATCTTTTGAATCTATGTCAAAGATTTGAGGCATATCCCTTTTTAAGCTATTTAATTGACTTTTATAAATACTTATTGTCTTTGCTGTCAGACGACGCTTTTTTAACCAATTTTCAAATTTTATAAAATCAAAGGTCATATCTTTTTCTCCTTGACATAACCTACATTTTTTGCTTTAAAATGTAAAGGGTAATTTTAGTTTGAATGCCAAGTGAAAGGACATAAAATGGATCCAAAATCAAAACGTTTATTACAATCTGTCGGCGGTGGCGTTTTTAAAACGTGTTATTCCACATTTAAAAGTAATTACAGAAAAGCCGATAAAAGTAGTATAGATGAAGCAATAGAAGCTTATGGTAAAGCCAAAGGTTTTCGTTATTTAGAAAGGAGCATTATCACAAAGAGGAATGCAGGTTGTCAGATTTTTGAGATGGGCACAGACAAGACCGTGCTTGATTACTGTCAAAAAAGTACTAAAATCTAAATCTGACACTAGCGACACTTTCTAGTGAAAATGCTGTCGTTAACGTTGTTTAAAGTTTCCTAAAGACGCGTTTTTAGGCATTTTTAACCCTTTTATGTTCAAAGTCATCTGATCCAACCCAAAGTCCAAAAAGTGCTTCAGATACCACCCAGCCGCCACCCCCGATCCCCCTATCTAAAACATGTATCAAAACACTCAGAAAAATTCGAGTGTCAATAACCCCTTCCAAACAGCGTCAAAAATGCGAAATGTAATAAAATCAAGTATTTATATCATTTACGGTTCGATTATTGATCGAGACAAGCTCATTTTTCCTGCGTAACAATCGAACTGGCTTAAAGTGCTGAAAAATAAAGAAAAAAGAGCCCCAAAAGGCTCTCTGTACTCTATGGCGGAGCGTAGAGGACTCGAACCTCTGCATCCCGTTAAGGATGACGGATTAGCAATCCGCTGCATTACCACTCTGCCAACGCTCCAACGAAGTGGTAGAGGCACTGTATCATTTTTGTAAATAAAAGTCAAGCCCTAAATGAATTCAAAATATCATTTTATATTTTTTCAGATGAATACAATCCAGAATAAAAAGTCGGCTTTTGGTTTCACGCAAAAGCCGTTAAGATTAACCTCTGAACCGATCAAACAATGCTTTCATATCGTCAACGGCCATTTGGCGTTCCTTTTCATTTTTGCCTGTTTGCAAAATCGCTTGATTAATATAGGCAAACAATAAATTAGACTCGATGGCTTTAATAGCGGAACTAACAGCGCGCAACTGCACCAAAAGATCGGAGCAATTTCGCCCCTCATCAATCATTTTTTTGATGCCGTTTATTTGACCGGATACACGATTAAGGCGTGGCATATTTTCCATATACGCCAACGTATTTTCTGGAATTTTCATTTTATTTCCTTTCATCTATATACCCTCATCAGGTATTATGATATCTTGATTACACGAATATGTCAATATAAAAAAATACTTTACATCGTGTACTTTTATTCAAAAACAATTGGTTATCAAATCTTTCATTGATGGCTTGATTTTTATCCCTTTTGCCGTTATATTGGACACATTAACACATAAGGAGAAACACATGGATATTAAAGCCGTAAAAACAAAACCTTTTAATGATCAAAAAACGGGTACATCAGGATTGCGTAAAAAAGTTTCCGTGTTCCGTCAAAATGGATATATCGAAAACTTTGTTCAATCTATTTTTGATTGTTTAGAAGGTTTTGAAGGTAAAACACTCATCATCGGCGGAGATGGTCGTTATTATAATGATAAAGCCATCCAAACGATTATCAAAATGGCAATTGCTAATCAATTTGGACGTGTTATTGTGGGACAAAACGGTATTTTATCCACGCCGGCAGCCTCTCATTTAATTAATAAATACGAAGCCTTTGGTGGCCTGATTTTATCTGCCAGCCATAACCCAGGGGGACCAGATGGCGATTTTGGTATCAAGTTTAACAATGCCGCTGGGGGAAGCGCTCCTGAATCATTAATGCAAAAAATTGCCGAACGTACAAAAGTAATAGACCGGTATTGGATGGTAGATACACCCGATATAGATTTATCCGTTATCGGCACGCAAACCATTGGAACCATGACAATTGAAATTGTAGATTCTGTGGATGATTATGCCGAATATATGCAACAAATTTTTGATTTTGATTTGTTAAAAAGTTATTTCCAAAAAAGTGTCAAATTTGTCTTTGATGCCATGAATGCCGTAACAGGCCCCTATGCCAAACGCATTTTTGAAAAAATGTTGGGTGCCAAAGAAGGCAGTATCATTCACGCAACGCCCCTGCCCGATTTTGGTGGGCTTCACCCCGAACCAAACTTAGTATATGCCAAACACTTGGTGGATATTGCCTACAGCGAAAACGGTCCGGATTTTGCGGCTGCTTCTGATGGAGATGGCGACCGCTATATGATTTTAGGCCATAATTTCTTTGTCAATCCATCGGATAGCTTAGCCATCCTTGCTGATTATTTGGAAGAAATTCCTTATTATAAAGGTCGTTTGTATGGTGTTGCTCGTTCTATGCCAACCTCAACGGCCTTAGATGCCGTAGCCAAAGCCAAAGATTTACCGCTTTACAGCACACCAACCGGTTGGAAATATTTTGGGTCTTTATTGGACAACCAAAAGATTGCCTTATGCGGAGAGGAAAGTTTTGGAGCCGGTTCTTTACATCTCAATGAAAAAGACGGTATTTGGGCCGTTTTGGCGTGGCTGAGTATTTTGGCAAAAACAGGCAAAACAGTGGAACAAATCACTCAGGAACATTGGCAAAAATACGGCCGTGTTTATTGTTCTACCCATAACTATGAAGGATTAGAATCCGATGATGCCAATGCCGTTATGCATCATTTAACCGAACAAACAAAAACACTCACCGGACAACAATTTGGTGATTTAATCGTTGAACGGTCCGGTTTATTTACCTATACAGACCCCATCACAAACGTGGCCGAAGAATTGCCGGTTGTTGAAATTAATTTTGCGGGAGGCTCACGCATTATCGTTCGTTTATCCGGTACCGGCAGCAGCGGGGCCACAATGCGTGTGTATTACAACAAAACCATTACTGATACAGTGCATTTAAATGATGATGTCCAAGAAACATTAGCCGATTTAATTACGACTTTTTACCAAATCAGCGACATCAAACGTTTTACCGGCCGTGAAATTGCGACAGTGATTACGTAATTATACAATGGATAATCTGCTGCGTTTATTTAAACAATAACCGCCCTCAAAGTGAGGCGGTTTTTATTATACCCAGAAAAGTATTTAACAATACTTGGCCCTATTTTTATCCTCCCCCAATAGGTTCACCAGATGAATCCCCCAAGGGCACAACCAAAAAAACAAAGATTAAAAATCCTAAAAAGGCATCAGACCATGCCTTACCGCTATTATATTCTGTAAACCATGTATACAATGGCCATCCGATAACCAAAGCAACAAATAAAATCCACCTTATCATAAAAACGCCATTAAAAAAGGCGCCCTTTTCAGAGCGCCCTTTCTTTATTTTTATCGTTCTACAACGAAAGCCACTTGACCATCTCCAAGCTCTTCTGTTTTGGCGCCGGATACGGCCGTTTCTTCGGCTCGCATCGCCACGGCCAACACTTGGTCGGCAATATAGTCAGAATGCTCTTTAATCGCCTCAACCAACAATGGCGTATTGACTGTATAAATCACTGTAATACGATCAGACACATCAAAGTCGGCTTCTTTACGAGCTTGTTGAATCATACGCACAAAGTCACGGGCAATCCCTTCTTTTTCCAAATCGGGATAAAGGGTTGTATCTAATTGAACAACGGCAGTGTTATCCGGCAAAGCTTGACCGTTTAAACCGTCTTTTAAGACCAGGCGTAATTCAAACTCTTCGGTTGTTAAAATTTGACCTGCAATGGACAGAGTTCCATCTTCTAATACTTTCCAATCCGTTCCCTTGCTGGCGGCCATAATATCTTTCATAAAACGGCCCAAGCGTTTACCGATTAACGGTGTTTTTAAGTATAAGAACGTATCGGCCACAGAGGCAATATCCGTTGATAAGACGATATCTTTTACATTGACTTCATCTTTCAACACATCCGCAAAGTTTGTGAGTGTACCGGCATTAGAACCCGCCACCGTCATTGTTTTCAGCGGCAAACGGTTACGCAATTTGTATTCTTCACGAATTGATTTGGCCGTAGATGAAATTTGACGAACCAAATCCATTTGACCGATTAATTCATGTTCATCTGCCAATGCATCTACTGTCGGATAATCACACAAATGGACGGATTCGCCACCGGTTAAGCCACGATAGACAAATTCGGCCATCATCGGCATCATTGGGGCCATAATTTTGGATAAGGTTACCAAAACAGTATACAGCGTATTAAAGGCCCCTGTATCCGTTCCATCCCAGAAACGAGCACGACTGCGACGCACATACCAGTTGTTTAAAATATCCAAAAATTCGGAACAATCATTACAGGCTCGTGCCATATCATAGGCATTCATTTGTTCTTTAACAGAAATGGTCAATGCCTTTAATTTACCCAAAATGTATCTGTCTAATACATCTGTTGCCGTTGTGATTTCTTGGGCTTTAATACCTTCGGCATTGGCATATAAGCAGAAGAAATAATACGCATTCCAGAACGGTAAAACAGCTTTACGTGTGGTTTTGATAATTTCTTTTTCGTTGACATAGGCTTGTCCTGCACGTACAGCCGGAGAGGAAACCAAGAACCAACGTAATGTATCCGAACCGACATTATCTAAGACAACGTATGGGTCTGGATAATTTTTGAGTTTCTTAGATAATTTTACGCCGGCTTCAGCCATTAACAAACCGGTTGCCAAACAATGTTTATAGGCCGGTTTTCCATGTAAGGCCGTTCCCAAAACATGTAAGGAATAGAACCAACCTCGTGTTTGGTCAATCCCTTCCACAATAAAGTCGGCCGGAAAATGATTTTCAAACCATTCTTTACGTTCAAACGGGTAATGGACTTGACCTTGAGGCATAGAACCGGATTCAAACCAACAGTCAAATACATACGGCACACGGCGCATCATCGTTTTTCCGCTTGGATCATCCGGATTCGGATAAACCACATCATCAATCATCGGACGGTGTAAATCCGTGACATCAAAACCGGTAGCGGCTTTAATTTCGGCCACTGAGCCAAACACATCCGTTCTTGGGTAATCTGGGTTATCGGATTTCCATACTGGTAACGGAGCCCCCCAGAAACGGTTACGGGAAATGTTCCAATCCGGAGCCGATTCTAACCCCTTACCAAAACGACCGTATTTAATATTATCCGGAGTCCAAGTGATTTGGTCATTTGTTTTTAACATCTCATCTTTAAAGTCCGTTACTTTCACAAACCAAGAACTCATGGCTTTATAGATAAGAGGTGTATCTGTGCGCCAACAATATGGATAAGAGTGAACAATTTGTTCTTTTTTAACTAATTTACGATTTTCTTTTAACCACGCCAAAATCGGTTCGTTTGTTTCAAAAACTTGTTTACCTTCGTAATCCGGAACTTCGGCAGTAAAGCAACCGGCTTCATCCACCGGACACACAATCGGGAAATCTTTACGAATGGCCATACAAACGTTAAAGTCGTCTTCACCAAATCCCGGTGCAATGTGAACGATACCGGATCCGTCTTCGGTGGATACAAAATCACCGGCTAATATCGTAAAGCATCCTTCGGCTTTTAAATCCTTAAAGTACGGGAACATCGGCTCATACGTTTGACCAACCAATTCAGCCCCTTTGATTGTGGCAACTTGCGTCGCATTTTGAAGTTGTTGTTTATAACGTGGCAATAATGCTTCGGCCAACACATATTTTTCACCGTCTTCTTCCATAACGGCATAATCAATATCGGCCCCAACGGCAATCATTAAGTTTGACGGCAATGTCCAAGGCGTTGTTGTCCAAACCAGTAAATTCATACCATTATCCAATTTAAATAAAACGGTAACAGAAGTATCTGTTTTATCACGGTATGCTTGGTTAACTTCAAAGTTTGATACCGGCGTTTGAGCCGCCCAAGAATAGGGTTGCACACGATATCCTTCGTAAACCAATCCTTTGTCATATAATACTTTAAAGTTATGGATAACGGATTCCATAAAGGACAAATCCATTGTTTTATAGTCATGGTTAAAATCCACCCAACGGCCGATACGTTTAAACATATCCACCCAAATACCGGCATATTTCAACACGTCTTTACGACAAAAATCATTAAATTTAGCGATACCGTATTCTTCAATCGCTTTATGACCGGAAACACCCAGTTGTTTTTCGGCACTCATTTCGGCCGGCAATCCGTGGCAATCCCATCCCAAACGGCGTTCTACCTTTTTCCCAGCCATCGTTTGGAAACGGGCAATCGTATCTTTCACATAAGACACCATGATATGTCCATAGTGTGGCAATCCATTGGCGAACGGAGGACCGTCATAGAAGTTAAACTCTTCCGCCCCTTCCCGTTGGCTGACGGACTTTTCAAATGTGTTATGCGTTTCCCAATAGTTGATAACATCTTCTTCCATTTTCGGAAAAGACATCTTGGCATCCAAAACCGGATAATGTTTCATTTTTGTCATAGTAATTTTCCCTTTTTAAAAAATAATGAGTTATTATGCCAAAAAATCCCCCAAAAATCAAGAGGGGAACAGATATTTTTTAACGTTCTTCTATCCATTAACCCGTCCGTGTTTTTCTACCTGAGAAATTTGATTAGAAATAATTTTAACCGGCACATTCATCTCTTTGGCACAAGATACAATCAATCCTTGCAACCATTTATTTCTATCGCCCGCATGATACAAATACAAATTACCCAAATCGCGCCCCGTTTTCATCCGATACATTTCAGCTATTCGCGAAACCAATCCCATATTTGCATACACACTCATATCGGCTATTTCTATTGCCGGAGGTGCCACTTCTGCCATACCAAAATCCAACAATCCCATTACCACTCCAGATAAAGGATTTACAAAAATATTTGCTCCATGTCAATCCCGATGGCACACAACATCT
>JAFTHM010000102.1 GCA_017457425.1 Alphaproteobacteria bacterium | reverse complement strand
ACTTATATTTGCTAAGGTGAATGCAAGGCACGTATTGTGCCTCGGGGTTTGAAAGCCTCTTTGACATACGTCCGGTGCGGGACGAAAAACGCACGCTTTCCGTTCGGTCGGAGGGCGTCAAAATAAGTTTTTAGGGCATCGCTCTATCAATGAATATGCCGCACTATTTTATGTCAATAGCTTTCAACTTCCGACCACTTTTGAAAAAAGGTGGTTTTTTGTTGGTATAAATTTGAAAGGAAATGACATGAAAAAAATTCTACTTTTATGTAGCTTATTAATGATATCACCAACTTTAATGGCCGAAGATACGACAGTAGAAACATGCGCAAACGGAGCGGGAACAATTGTAACCGGTGTCATTACCGGAACAAAATATTGCCGTAGTAACTCGGATATGAGTTGGTGGAATGCGAATGCGTGGTGTGATGCGCAAGGAAAACGCCTTATTGATTTAAATATAGATTGTGGATGTGATTGGTCAAAAAATTGTACAGGAAAATGTCCGGAATTTATAACCACTGGTTGGGTCAGGACACTGGGATCTGCTTCCACAGCCTATCTATTAATAGAGAATGGTGTGGTATACTTTGGAGGTCCTCGTCCTCGCGGTGTCGCCTATCGTGCTACCTGCAAATAATTTTTTACCGCTTACTTTTCAAGTACCCTATCACAGCGGTGACGGAGGCCGGTGTAATACCCGTCATACGCATCATGGCCCCGATGGTAGCGGGTTTATGTTTTATCAAACGCCCGACGATTTCGGCCGACAAGCCACCGATTTTGGTATAATCCGTGGTTTCGGGAATACGCAAGGCTTCATCTTTACGAAATGCCTCAATATCCATTTGTTGACGGGCCAAATAACCGCTGTACCTGCCTTCAATTTCCAATTGTTTAGCCACATCCGTGCGAATTTTTCCCAAGCTTGGCCAAGCCCGCACCAATGTATCCCAAGTCACATCTTGATATGCCAACATTTCCAACGGCGTGCGTTTTTGCCCATCTCGGTTAATATTAAAGCCAAGTGCAATTAATTCCTTTGGCGTATGCACCAATGAGGCAACATGGTCTTTGGCCTCATGATACAAACGCATTTTTGTTTCAAAAGCCTTTTGACGTTCCAACCCCACACAACCGGCCTCAATGCCTTTCTGAGTCAAACGCAAATCGGCATTATCGGCTCGCATTGTTAAACGATACTCGGCACGGGAGGTAAACAACCGATATGGTTCATCTACACCCAAAGTCGTAATATCGTCAATCATCACACCCAAATAACTGTCAGCACGATCAAACGTCAATGTCCGCCCTGTTCCCAATGCCTGCAAGGCAGCATTCACACCGGCGACCAAGCCTTGACCGGCTGCTTCTTCATATCCCGTTGTACCGTTAATTTGCCCCGCCAAAAACAGACCTTTGACCTTTTTGGTTTCTAATGTTTGTTTTAATTCCCTTGGGTCCACATAGTCATATTCAATCGCATAGGCATATCGCAAAATTTTCACATTCTCCAGCCCTGGGATAGTACGCAAAAAGGCCTCTTGCACATCTTTTGGCAATGAGGTAGAAATCCCGTTCGGATAAATGGAATTGCCGTCCCGTGTTTCGGGTTCTAAGAAAATATGATGACTATCCCGACCGGCAAAGCGTACCAGTTTATCTTCAATGCTGGGGCAATATCTGGGCCCTACCGATTTAATTTGTCCCGAATATAGTGGTGCCCGAGAAATATTATCCATAATCACTTTATGAGTTTCGGGGGTTGTATGCGTAATATAACACGGTAATTGTTCCGGGTTAAACTCGGTCGTCATAAATGAAAAAGGCTGAGGTGGTGTATCGCCGTCTTGACGTTCGCATTTTGACCAATCAATGGAGTCTTTATCCAATCTGGCCGGTGTTCCCGTCTTTAACCGCCCTAACGTCAAACCCATTTTTTTAAGGGCGGGCGTAATACCTAAACTGGCCTCCTCACCAAAGCGACCACCTGCCGTTTGTTCTTCTCCGATATGCATCACACCGTTTAAAAAGGTCCCCGTTGTAATAACGACAGCCTTAGCCGTTATTTTTTCACCATTTGCAACAATCCCTTGCACAACCCCATTTTCAAACAAAATATCATCAGCAGAGGCCTCAACCAATGTCAAATTCGGATAATTTTCCAATTGATGGCGCATTTCTAACACATATTCGGTTTTATCGGCCTGAGCTCGTGGACCTTGAACAGCCGGCCCCTTAGAGGCATTTAACATCCGAAACTGGAGGCCGGTTTTATCAATCACCTTAGCCATCAACCCGTCAAGCGCATCAATTTCACGCACCAATGTCCCCTTGCCTAAGCCACCGATAGCCGGATTGCAGGACATATCCCCTATCGTATCCAAATGGTGTGTGACAAGGGCCGTTTTTGCCCCTGTTCTGGCCGAAGCAGCGGCTGCTTCAATTCCGGCATGACCGCCCCCAACCACAATTACGTCATAAGTCATCATTTTATTCCTTTAAAAAATTTTGGTGTATTATAGCAAATTTATGAAAAAAAGTAAAGAGGCTATTACTTTGTCTATGCATACGAAAAATATTGACAACCAATTTATTTTCTGATAGGATTGTTTCAAATAACAAAGGACGAAAAAATGACACCTAAACAGTTAGAAAAATTAGCAAAAACACGCCGAAGTGCCGCTCATGACACTTATTTAAGAAAATGGGCCTTAAGACAAGCTCGTCATTTTTTCACGCCCGATGCCATGACGGCCCCAAAATGTATGCGTGTCATGTGGATGGCAAAACATAACGAATTGTATCGCAAAATCCTAAATGACCCCTTATATGATGCCAGATGTTTTTTGGCCGTCAGAGAACGAGAATAATTTCCTTCTGATTTTATCACAAAAATTAAAATCCCCCGCCAACTGACAGGGGATTAAATATCATTGTTTAGTTATCCTCTTGTATGCACAAATCGCCAAACATCTGCCATTTCACTGACTTTTTGAGCGCCATGAAAAATGATCTTAACCCCAGCATCATTTTGTTCAGAAAGTGCTTTTTTAATCCCATTTCTTTTAACCGATATCGCAGTCAATAAACGCTGAACTTCAGGACAAGCCCAATCCATCACGGTTCTTCCATGAATATCTGTCATATTTTTATCGGCACCATATTCTAATAACAACTTAATCATTCTCAAACTTTTACAAAACTCTTCACCATGTTTAGCTTCATTTGCTATATCATCTTTTACCCATTCTCCATCTTTGCATACGACACACTCTCTGTGAATATTAGATTTTGCAACAGCACGAAATAATGGTGTACAATCCACTATCATGGTTTTATTATTCACATCGGCACCATGTTCCAATAAAGTACGGGCCATTTCTACATCATTATTATCTATAGCTAAAGTAAGGGGAGTTATGTCATATTCATTCGCACGGTCAATATCGGCACCAGCCTCCAATAAAACCTTTGCCAGTACTGTATTTTTACCAGAAACAGCTGACAATAAAGGCGTCATTCCATATTCATTCGCACGGTCAATATCGGCACCAGCCTCTAATAAAACTTTTGCCAGTGCTGTATTTTTATCAGAAACGGCTGACAATAAAGGCGTCATTCCATATTCATTCGCACGGTCAATATCGGCGCCAGCCTCTAATAAAACTTTTGCCAGTGCTGTATTTTTATCAGAAACGGCCGTCAATAAAGGTGTTATTCCATATTCATCTGTACACTCAATATCGGCACCAGCCTCCAATAAAACTTTTGCCAATGCTGTATTTTTATCAGAAACAGCCATCAATAAAGGCGTCGTTCCCTTGTTAGTAGGCTTGTCAACTTTTGCACCAGCACTCAATAAGTATTTAACCAACTTAATATTTCCATTAAAAGTGGCATGCCACAATGGGGTAAAACCATTATTATCTACTTGATTAATATCACTACCTGCAGCCAATAAAACTTCAGCAACCTCAAAAGAATTACTCATCGTTGCTATATGCAATGGTGTATTACCAAATTCATTTACCTTATTGACATTAGATGTATATTTTAACAAAAATTGTACCATATCCACATCATTACTAAATGCAGCAAAATGAAGACGACCATTTTGTTCTTGATATTTATCTGAATATCTAAAAAGAAAAGGTTTGTCTACATCTACCCCCAATAATATCAATGAGCGAATAACTTTATCATTTCGTTTTAATACAGCTACATGCATCGCTAATTCAGCATCTACCGGCCTACCAAATAACCCTAATATGGGTTTTTTCAATAATTTTTTGGCTTTTTTAGTATCCCCTTGTTCGCATGCATCCCAAAACAATTTAGCTCTATCTAAAAACATACATCCCTCCATGTTTTTATTATCAACGAAAACATTGTATCATCAAATTGATTTTTTGTCAAAAAAAATCAATTTTTCAACAAAAAAGCGTTATAATTTAATATCTTATTTTTTAAAAAACAAAATCCCCCACCGATTGATGGGGGATAAGTAATAGCCGTTTTATACCATTAATTTTTGGTATGAACCGGTACATTTGCTCTATTCATATCACCATGACGAGCAATCAGTCTTGGCTGAGCACTGGCAGAAGGTTGAATTATATCTAATAAGACCATCATTTTTTGCCTGTCTTTTGCATTTTTCCAATCTCTATCCCTTGCTCTTTTAGCAATATCCATAGGAGTCAAGCCATCTTTATTTTTAATATTTTTATCTGCACCGGCATTTAATAAAACTGCTACAGAGGCAACATCTTTTCTAATAACCGCCATATGTAATGCCGTGTATCCATATATATTTTGTTTATTAACATCCGCACCGGCATCAGCCAAAATCTTTACCATTCTGACATCATCATGCATGGCTGCAGTGGATAATGGGGTTCCCCCATACACATCTGCCGCATTCACATCTGCTCCGGCAGATAACAACGCTTTAGCAGAACTCAACAAAGAATAACTCGCCGCATAATACAATGGTGTTTGACCATCTTTAGTTGCCGCATTAGGATTCGCCCCATTTTCCAATAAAACCTTAACCGCATGTATTTGTCCGTGACTAAGGGCCATATGCAAAGGTGTCTTCCCAAAAACAGTAGTTGGTACATTCACATCCGGATTGAATTCATCAATAAATTTTTTCACCGTTTCTGCAAATACAGGAAGACCGGTATCTCTGCCCCTACTAACAACATAATGTAATGGCGTAATACCATCGCCATCTAATTTGTTAATATCACCACCGGCATCAATTAAAGCTTTTGCCGTTTCATAATGGCCATTGATGGCAGCCATAAATAAGGCTGTTCTTTTTTTACGACCGGCCGGTTTATCAACTTCGGCACCAGCGGTCAATAATGCCTTAACAACTTCTGTATGACCACTGCGAGCAGCAAAAAATAATGCCGTTTGTTCAATATCATCGGCACTGTTCGGATTCACACCTTCATTTAATAAGGCTTTAACACGTTCAACATTACCGGCATAAGCGGCTTTGACCAATTGTTCTTGTTTATCCATTTTTATCCTCCATTTTGATATAAACCTAGAAGATAATAACACATAAAAAATGTTTTGTCAAGCGTTTTTTATTTTATACAAAAATCTATTTTCCGATACAAAAATCACGGAAAATTACATCCAATAATTCTTCAGTATCAATGCGCCCTGTAATACGGCCCAGTGCACGAGCGGCCATACGCAAATCTTCGGCCTTTAATTCCAATTCGGGGGCATACAAAGAACGATTTAACGCCTCAACACATTCTGTCAAAGCCACACGATAACGTTCACGTGTAATCACGCCGTCTGCCGTAGAAATATTGTCCGTCAATTCATTTTTAATCAGTTGCCACAGGGCATCAACCCCTTGCCCTGTTTTGGCAGATAAACACAAAATACCCGCTGGCATTTCGGTCATTTCATCCACTTTATTCCAAATGGTTATGACCTTTTTATCCGACAAACTGGTCGGTAATTTTTCAGCCACCGGATACCGAGCTCCATCTTGCACATGCAAAATCAAATCGGCCTCCTCAGCCCGTTTCACGGCACGGCGAATCCCTTCTGTTTCAATTTCCTCGGCCCCTTCTCTCAGGCCTGCCGTATCGGCCAAAATCACAGGAAATCCAGCCACATCCAAGTGTGCTTCAACAACATCCCGAGTTGTTCCGGCCGTTTGCGATACAATGGCAACATCTTTTTGCGTTAAGGCATTTATCAAACTGGACTTACCAGCATTCGGTCGGCCCACAATAGCAATTTGAAATCCGTCCCGTAGTTTTTGCCCTTTTTTGTCATCATCCAAATGGAGAGCAATTTTTTCGGCCAATTCCTTTACGTCCATATCAATGCGTTCTAATTTTTCGGGCGGAATGTCTTCTTCGGGAAAATCAATAAAGGCCTCTAAATACGCCATATGATGTTTTAAATCCCGACGCCACCCTTCATATTTTTTTCCTAAAACGCCGTTCATTTGGCTGTAAGCTTGAGCCCGTTGCAACCCCGTTTCGGCATTAATTAAATCCATTAAGCCTTCGGCCTCGGTCAAATCCATTTTACCATTAACAACGGCCCTACGAGAATATTCACCCGGTTCAGCCGGCCGACATCCTTTGACATCGGCAATCGCCTGCATAACGGCCGAAATCACACTGCGACCGCCATGGACTTGAAATTCCACAACATCTTCGCCTGTAAAACTGTAAGGGCCTTTAAAGTATAGCACAAGGGCATTATCCAACGCTTGACCCGATGCATTAGATAACGGGCGAAAATAAGCATATCTGGCTTTAGGATTTTCAAGACCGCTCAAGTGTTTTATCACATCCAAAACTTTTGTTCCGGATACACGAATAACAGCCACACCACCACGCCCTGTTCCACTGGACAGCGCATAAATCGTATCAGCACTGTTATAAGACGGTATCATTTAAATCCCCTCAATGACTTTTATAAATTCGGCACGCACCAAATCAATATTCCAATTTTTTTCCGAAGATGTCAGCAAAATTTCCGGATAACATGCTACATGTTTTTGCCCCGTTTCCATCGTTTGTTTTAATACGGCTTCTCCGGCCACCTTTGAAATTTTATCGGCCTTAGTCAATATAATTTGATAGGTAACGGCGGCCCCGTCCAACATCTTCATAATTTTTTCATCAACCGGCTTAATGCCATGTCTGGCATCAATCAGCAAAAACACGCGGCGTAATTGCACACGCCCCCGCAAATAATCATGTATCAGACGGGTCCAAGCTTGAACCATTTTTTCGGGAGCCGCCGCATATCCATACCCTGGCAAATCCACAATATGACATTTATCGGCCACTTTAAAAAAGTTCAACTGTTGTGTTCGTCCCGGTGTATTAGAGGCTCTGGCAAGCCCTCTGGCACCCGTTACGGCATTAATCAGGCTGGATTTTCCCACATTAGAACGACCGGCAAAGGCAATTTCCATCAACCCGTCTGTCGGTAATTGGTCAATGGTGGTTACCCCCCGTACAAATTCGGGTTTGTCTTTAAATAAGGCCAAGCCGTCTTTTTTGAGGCGTTCTAACTCTTGAGGTTCCATATTATACCCCCACTTTTTTCATAATATATTTTTGTTGTGCGATAGACAACACATTACTCCATGTCCAGTAAATCACCAAACCAGAAGCAAAACTGCCCAACATAAAGGTAAAGATAATTGGCAACATTTTAAACATCCTTGCTTGATCTTTATCGGCTGGCGCCGGATTGAGTTTTTGTTGTACCCACATAGTAAGCCCCATCAATACCGGCCAAATACCAATATTTAAGAAAGACGGAATCGGCCAATCTAAATAACCAAAGGCCGTAAAGATTGAACTTGGGTCCGGCATAGATAAATCGTGAATCCATCCAAAAAACGGTGCTTGACGCATATTAATGGATACGGACAATACTTTATATAACGCATAGAACACCGGAATTTGCAACAACATCGGCAAACATCCACCGGTCGGATTAATTTTTTCACGTTGGTACAATTTCATCATTTCTTGTTGCAATCTCATACGGTCATTTTTATAGCGTTCTTGCAATAACTTCATTTTTGGTTGGAATTTACGCATTTTAGCCATACTTTCGTAAGATTTGGTTGCAATCGGCAACATCGCAATACGGATTAAGGTCGCAAAAATCAAAATAGCTACCCCCATATTGCCCACAATGGCATACAACCAATTTAAAAAAGCCAAAAATGGACGTGTCAAAAAGTAAAACCACCCAAAATCAATGCTTAAATCAAATTTCGGAATATTTAACTCTTTTTCATACGCATTAATTAAATCCAATTTTTTAGCCCCTGCAAACAAACGGGTTGTGCGTGTTAACGTACTGCCCGAGCCAATCGTTTCATATTCCGTTTTAAAACCGGCTGTGTATAAATTATCTTGTCTGTTAAAAGACACATCCACATCTTTTAAGGCTTGATCAAAAATCATAACAGATTGCCAATATTTATCGGTAATACCCATCCAACCACCGGTTGTTTTATCGGAAAAATTATCATCTTCCACATCGGAGTAATCTTTTTCCACCAATTTACCGTCAATTAAACTTAAAAATCCTTCGTGTACAACAGACGGTGTTAATTTGTCTGCCGTCATATGACGATGAACTTGCCCTTTTAAGGCCACTGAAATTGGTGCATTTTTACGGTTAGTCAGTGTATCCGATACCGTAAACATATATGCATTATCCAAAGACACAGTTCGTTCAATTTTAACATCTGTATTTTCATATACGAATATCATCGGCGTTTCAGGTGTTAATTTATCGCCAATAACTTGCCATCCGTCTGTTTGATTCGGCATCACAGCATTTGTTGCCATCCAAGCAAAATCCACCCAGTATGATTTAGGTGTTAATAAGTCAACATTCGGACTATCTTGCGCATCCGTTTGTTTGTAAGTTGTTAAAGACAAAGCATCAAAAACACCGGAAGAGGTCATATTACCGGACAAAAAGTTATTTTCCACCGCAATATTTTGAACGTCTCTAACCGGTTGCGGGACAGAGCTATCTGCAACGACAGGGGCCGTATTTGTGGCTTGACTGACAACTTCTGTCGGAGCTTCAATCGGTACAGCCACCGTATTTTCTTGTTTGGTTGAAAAAAGAAAATCAAATCCAAATAATACAGCCACAACCAATACCATGGCAATAAATAAATTCTTTTGCTCTTGCTTTGTTTCTTTCACATGTGTAGACATTTATTTTCCTTTTTTATTTTGAACGGGAGGCACCGGATCATACCCCGAACCACCCCATGGATGACATTTTAATAATCGTTTGGCCGTTAACATAGCACCTTTTACACTGCCATGCAACAAAAAAGCACGTCTGGCATATTCGGAACAAGACGGATAAAAACGACAACAGGGCGTTTTGAAGGGAGATAAAACCAACTGATACACTTTTATCAATCCCAAAAAAATATATTTCATTCAATACCCTTTAGCACATAAGCAAAATCTTTTTGTAACTGCTTAAACGGACGGTCAAATGTGGATTGACGCCCGATTAAAACCAAATCATATCCCGTTTTTTTAAACTTAGGCAATCCCAAACGCACAACCTCTCGCAACCGTCTGCGAATCCGGTTTCGTGTCACGGCATTACCGACTTTTTTTGTAACGGTAAAACCAACACCGTTTTTATCAGTATTATTGGGCGCATATAGCAAAATAAGGCCGGAAGAAACTAACTTCCGTCCTTGATTTGTAACTCGCACGAATTGCTTGCGCTTTTTCAAACGAACAGGTTGCATCAACTGCCCCCTTTAACGTACAATTAAGCGCTTAATACTTTACGACCTTTACGACGACGAGCATTTAAAACGGCACGACCACCGACTGTTGCCATTCTGGCACGAAAGCCGTGTCTGCGTGTGCGAACGAGTTTACTCGGTTGATATGTACGTTTCATTGTCTATTCTCCTTTTCATAAATATCAAAATATAATACGCTACTTTTCTGTATGGCTACAAAAAAAATGCCACTTTTACTTTAATGGTACGTTTTTATACCTTTTTTTCAAAGTAAAGTCAAGCATTTTTTTTAATTTACACTATAAAAGTGAAAATGGACGATGTGTACAAGCCTCTTTAGCGAGCCGCCCCTCGTGTATGTTCCAATCCCAAAATATGATTTAAACGGCGGGAATCGGCTTGTTTATCATGGATAGCCGAGATAGCCCGTACAATATTCAACTGAATGGCTTCACGCTCTTGAGGTGATAACACAGCAACTTCTTTTTCACTAAAAGATTGTTCAGCTGCCATACGTTGTTTTTCGGTCATCAAACTCATCATCAAAAAGGCTCCGGCCCGACTGACATTACGAATCGACAAAGTTTCCTTTTCTTCTTTTTCTGGTTCTGCTGACATAACAGCCGTTTTTTGCTTATCCTCATTAATGGCATGATATACTTGTGCTTTATCATGAGCCGAATCAATTAAATTGCGACACCGATACATATACGTCAGCAATTCCTGAGCAGCTGCATACATCGGAGATTTTTTATCCATTTTACCAATATAATCCTGAGCAACCCGAAATTCACGGGTCAACAAAGAATCTAATCGCCCCAGTGTTTTTAATTCCACCGCTGAAATATCTCCATCGGCAAAAAACTGTTGAACTAAAGCGTCCAAATCTTGATACTTCGCCGCATAAGACACATTTGGATTACGCACATCATCTATAATTGTATCTGGACTTTCCATAATAATCCCCTCCTTTAAGGTAATTATATCATACCTTTACTTTTTTTTCAAGTTTTTTAAGATTTCAAACGGATTGGGTTTATCCATCACGGCTTCCGTATACTCAAAAACACCCTCTTCTTTTTTGGGAAACGGATCTAAATTTAAGGCAAATTGTTGAGCGGCAATCTCCCCTATTTCTACACGACCGTTTTTAATCAAATCAACCGTTTCTTCATCATCCATATCAATATCAAAATTTGTTTCTACTGAAAAATCAGTTCCGCTTTCAGAAAATAATTCAGAAAATTCTCCCAATACCGTTTGTTCAAATTCTTCCAAAGATACCACACATTCTCGTACAACTTTTGCTTCAAACCGTCCGTCATAACGCAAAATATCATTCCCCTTTACAGTACCCGACAATTCAAATGAGTAAACAGCTGGTAGATCGAATCGTTCCGCCAACGCTCGACATTCTTCTTCTGTTGCCGTTAAAGTAAATGTGATTCCATTAACCGGAATTGTTTTGACATCCATAGTTTGAAACAAATGAGTACGCATTTTATATCCTTTTTTATTGACTTGAGGGTTGCTTTGGGCTATAACACCCAATATATATAGGTCAACAGTATAACAAAGAAGAAAACAATGTTCAAGAAACTTATTGCCATATGCTTAATTTCTACCCCTTTATTTTTAGGTGCGTGCGAAACTTATCAAAGTGGGGATTTACCGGCACCCTCTCGGTTAGGGATTATCAAAACTGGCACACATACAAAAGATCAAGTCTTGCGTATTTTAGGGACTCCGATTTATGAAGAACCGCAAGAAAACTTCATTATGTATGCCAAAATTCGCAAAAAAAGCCAAGCTTTCTTGGATCCTAAAGAATTTGAACGAGATATTTACGTTTTCTATTTTGACGAAAACAATGTGGTAAACGGTCAAAAGCATTTGACACTGGCTGATGCAAATCAAGTATCATTTGATTCGGCTATGACGCCGACTCAACATAAAGAATTATCCATTACCGAACAACTGATTCAAAACTTTGGCCGCTATGATGCCGGTGGACGAGATAGTACCGCAAGGTAATGATACAAAAATACCGCTCTTTTTCCAGAGCGGTATTTTTTTGGATTTAACCCTCTTTCTTCGGTGTAATCATCCCAAAAACCAATCCTAAGATATTCATCACAGTCGGAACTAATGGAATAAACACTAAAACAACGTCAAAAATCGCACCAACTAACGGAAACGTAATTAACCAAGATTTTTCAATTGTTTGACCACGTTTATATGTAATACGACACATTACGATATAAATCAAAGCCAAAACAACTGACGGTAACCACAAAATAGTAGAACTATCTTCAGGCAAAGCAGCTATTACCACCCAACGACAAAGATACGTTAACACCATTAATCCTAAATAAGCACCTAAAAAAGCACCTGT
>JAFTHM010000101.1 GCA_017457425.1 Alphaproteobacteria bacterium | reverse complement strand
TATCACTTACCGGTTTAATGTTTTCTTTGTCTTTTTGCGTATTTTTGTGATATATTGCACCGACTAAAAGAGTGGCACACATAATCACAGAGCCCATAATTCTTTTTTCATACATATAAAAGTCCTTTCGTTAATGAGGAAGTAGCATACCATACCGCACGTATTTTGTCAATACTTTTTTTACAAAATCATTTTAATGGCAACGGCTGAGCGAGCAACTAGTTCAATTTCATCCGGTTGTTTATTATAGGTTTGAATGATATGCGAATCGCCATTGGTAGAGGCAAAAAACAGTTCGTCCTCGGCTAAGCCAAAACCCAAGGCTGTAATATTAAACGCCATAATTTTAGTTGTTTGTCCCGTTTGTAAAGATACCAAATAAATATATTCTCCGTCATAGTAGGCAAACATGGTGCCGGCTTTATTTAAACCAAACAGCTGAGCGGATTGGGCTAATTTTTCACCGGTTTTTCCATTGGTGCGAACCAAAACACCTTTTGTGTTGATATAATATAAATAAGTGCCGTCCATACTCCATTTGGGCGGAATAATTTGAGCTGTCATCTTAACCAAAGGATGATATTTTGTTCTGGCTCGCTCATAGACGGTTAAATCCGCCGTGCCGGCATGATTGAGTAAATCGGCCTTTAGCAAGGCAATTTTAGGGTGTTTATCCTCTAACAGTGTTGGATAATAACAATATCCGAATAAATTGAGCGTTTTTTGCGGGGCTTCTTCGGAAAAATTAAAACCCGAAGATAAAACAAGTGTTTGTTCTCCGTCAAATTCAACACCACTGAGTGTGCTGTATTTCGCCGATATATTGGTAAAGGCGGGAACGGATTTTACAAATCTGACG
Source organism: Alphaproteobacteria bacterium (assembly GCA_017457425.1). Classification (GTDB taxonomy): domain Bacteria; phylum Pseudomonadota; class Alphaproteobacteria; order CAAHEQ01; family UBA3637; genus UBA7488. The sequence continues at coordinate 4,663 of JAFTHM010000101.1, read as the reverse complement.
CGGCCATCCTTTAAAACGGTCCACAGTTTTTCGGTTTCATCAATAAAAAATACCTGATAAGGTGATAATACCGTAATTGTCATTTGCATTCTCGCTAAAAAAAGTATATATTAAAGAAAGCAAAATTGCAACAGTTAAATAAAAAAGGAATAACTATATGACACCAAAAGAAAGTTTTTATGCCTTAAAAGATTTTATGAACTCACGCATTATTGGTCAGCCGGTTTTAATTGAACGTTTGCTGATTGCCTTACTTGCCGATGGACACTTGTTGGTAGAGGGAGCGCCAGGATTAGCAAAAACAAAGGCAGTAAAAACATTGGCTGAGTGTGTTGAGGCGAATTCGCATCGTATTCAATTTACGCCAGATTTATTGCCGGCCGATATTACGGGGTCGGATGTGTATCGTCCCGAAACCAACACATTCTTTTTCCAAAAGGGACCGATTTTTCAAAACTTGTTGCTGGCAGATGAAATTAACCGTGCACCAGCAAAGGTACAATCTGCTTTGTTGGAGGCTATGGGGGAACGTCAGGTAACCATCGGGAATCAAACGTATCAGTTGCCGGAATTATTTATGGTGATGGCCACGCAAAACCCGATTGAAAACGAAGGAACCTATAGTTTGCCGGAAGCTCAATTAGACCGTTTTATGATGTATGTTAAAATCGGTTATCCGGATATTGAATCCGAACGTAAGATTTTGGCCTTAATTCAAGCAGAAGAAAAAAAAGAAAACTTACCGCCATTCCCGAAGATTCGTCAAAGTGTAATTTTTGATGCGAAACGGGAAGTCTTGGATACTTATATGTCTCCCGATTTACAAGAATATTTAATTCAATTTGTTATTGCGACTCGGAATCCGGCAGCCTATGATAAAGATTTGGCCAGATTGATTGCCTTCGGGGCTTCACCTCGTGGAACAATTGCATTAGATATTGCCTCTCGGGCGATGGCTTGGTTGAATAACCGTGATTATGTGATGCCGTCCGATATTCAATCTGTTTTGAAAGATGTTTTGCGCCATCGTATTATTTTATCATTTGAAGCTAAATCCGAAGGGTATACAACCGATCGGGTGTTAGATATGCTTGTTCAAAAGGTACCACTTCCATAATGATACATCCAGCGGTTAACAGTTCTGTTTTTGTATCAAAAAGTGCTTTAGTAGCACTGAAAAAAAAGGCGGCATTTGCTCGGTTGCCGGCACCTAAAAAACAATCTCTTATCGGTACGGGGGTCAGTAAATCCCCCTTTAAAACAAAGGGCATGGATTTTTCGGAAGTACGTCAATACCAAGCCGGTGATGATATTCGTCAAATTGATTGGCGGGTAACGGCTAAATATGGTAAGCCCTTTACAAAACTGTATACCGATGAAAAACAACGTCAAGTCGTTTTGGTTTGTGATATGCGCAGTTCCATGAAATTTGCCACAGCCGGTGATTTTAAATCCGTATTGTCGGCCAAAATGACGGCGTTTTTAGCTTGGGTATCTGCTACCAAAGGGGATACAATTCGGACTGTTTTGATTTTACCCGATATGATAAAAGTGATGCCAATCGGTAAAGCCGAAACCACGGTGGCATTAATGTTGGATGAGCTGAGCGAGGCGTCAAACCCATTTTCTTTATCGCAAGATATCGTGTCATTTGATCAGGTGTTAAAACGGGTTGAGGCGATTACTCCCAAAGGAGCGTCGGTTTTTATTTTAAGTGATTTTCATGATATGACACCGGATAGCGCTCAAAGAATTGGAAAACTGGCTATGCGGGCAGATGTATCCTTTGTGCATATTTTTGATGCGATGGAAGAAAAAATGCCGGCGGCGTTATTGCCGATTACGGATGGGGCTAAGGCTTTTATGGCAGATATGCGAGATAAAACAAATCGTAAAGTTTTTGAAGAATCGTTTACAAAAATTCAAAGTATGATCGGTGAGGTTGTTAATCGGTATCAATTGGGGTATTTACCGGTGCGTACGGATGAAGCGTATTTGGATATGATTGCCAGATATTGTGAGGGGAAGGTAATATGAAGACATCACAAATTGATTTGTCGGGGTTAAAGGATATTATTGTCCCAATAAAACCCGATTTTTTTCCGCCGGCAATCGGATGGTGGGTTGTCATTATCTGTATTTTCGTGGGCGTGTTGTTGATTATCGGATATGGCGTGCATCGTTATTTTTCTCCATTATCTTATGCTATGCGGGAGCTGAAAAAAGACTATCATAAAGAAAAACAACCGGTGCGGTTTGCTAAACTAGTCAGCAAATTGTTAAAGCGAGCGGCGATTTTGAAATATGGTACCGAAAAAGTCGGTGCTTTATCTGATGAGATGTGGGGGCGTTTTTTGTCTTTACAATCGCATGGAAAAATTACATCAGATGTCATAAAATTTATTGCATTTTCTACGTATTTACCGGATAATCAAAAACAATCGGTATCAAACAAAATGATTTATGACGCCGCCCGCGTATTATTACAAAATATACTAAAGGATAAGAAAAAATGACTGCCACCAGCGAATTAGAGGTTTTAAAAGCTTTGCAAGATTTGTCAGCCGGAAAAGGGGTGAATATTCTGCCCGATACAACGGTTAGTCCGGCGACGTTGCCAACGGATATAAAAAATGCCCATGAAACACGAGTTGGTGTTTCTATGTTGGTGGGGATTACCTATAAATCTACAGATGGTTCAATAAAAGAACGGGATTTTTTAATTCGCCGAATTGTTCAGGTTAAAAAGGATGCCTATATTGATGGTATCGCCGTTGATGTTAAGGCGCCTCGTTTGATTAAAGCCTCTCAAATTATTAAAATTGATGATATCGGAACGGGTAGAAAATACGATAATCCATATAAATTTTTACAAGATAAATTGGGAATTTCTATTGCTGATGATATTTTGCCGGAACAATTACCGACTTTTGCTACGGTTATTGAGCGAATGCACAATGAAATAACGGTTTTAATGTATGTGGTAGCTATTGACGGTATTCGTGAAAAAACGGAGCGGAAAGTGGTTGCCGATTATGTACGGTCTCAAACGCCGGATTTGACGTATTCGGATGATGAATTAGATGATTATCTGATTTCTATTGCGCCGGATGCCACCAGTGCCGGTATGGCTTTTCAACGCATTTTATCAAAGGATAAAACGATTTTACAACCCTTTGTTGAGGCATTGATTAATGTGATTATGGCCAATGGTTCAGCCGATGAAAAAGAACGTATCTTTTTGGCAAAGGTATTGGATTTATTGGAAAATAAAGGTTTTCGTTTTGATTTAGGATTATAAAACCTGTCTGTTTTTCTATAGGTTAAGTGAAAAAACACGAAAAACCAAAGTTTAAATACCATTTTTTACTTGACTTTTAAGTAAAGAGAGGGTATACTGCACGCCTAAGGTTTAATTTTTTATATAAAAAATGGTGAGATAAAATGGCAAAGCCTACGACAATTGAAATTAAATTAGAAAGCAAAGCCGGTACAGGCACTTTCTATATTACGAAGAAAAATCCTCGTACAAAAACGGAAAAAATGTCCGTCAGAAAATACGACAAAAAAACCAGAAAACACGAGGAATTTGTTGAAAAGAAAATTAAATAATTTTCTTTCTTCGTTGAAAAAAATACCGAGCGAAAGCTCGGTTTTTTTGTTATATTATTTATGTAAGGACTGAAAAGCGATTAATAATGAAAAAGGCTGGTTATATCAATTCCTTTGACATCGCAAGCGGGTGGTAAGGTGTCTTCTTTTATTTTAACCAATTCCCCCATTGGTGTTAATTCATAAAGGGTGAGGGTAATGGGTTGAACATCCATCCATGAGTCGCCAAAATCACGTTTTTTGCGTACAATCCGAAACGGATTTGTGTAAAAGTCAAAATCTTGTACCATGCAGTCGGCTCCTTCCATCGTGTTAAAATTTTCTACAGGAATTTGATGCCATTTATTATCCTGAAAAACTTCCAATAAAAACGTATCGTACCCATGAGCGGTTATATTGGGACTATGTGTACGTGTTATGCGAATTTTTATGTTGTTTTGTGTCAAATCGGTTGTGCCGATAGGTACATTTAACGGTTCGGCCCATACCACGGCCGACCACATCATCACACATAATCCCAATAAAAATTTTATCATATTTTACGAATACGTCATTTTAAACCATTTTTCAATATAAAAACAACCCCGCCAAACCGGCGGGGCATTTCGCATAACTTATCGTAAAATAAATTATTCTTTGTCTTCGGTAATACGAGCGGCTTTACCGAACAAATTGCGCAAGTAGTACAATTTGGAACGACGGACTTTACCACGACGAACGACTTCAATGCTAGCGACGTTCGGAGAGTAAATTGGGAAAATTCTTTCAACGCCTTCACCGAAAGAAATTTTACGGATTGTCATTGTGGAGTTCAAACCATCGTTGGAACGAGCGATACAAACACCTTCATAGGCTTGTAAACGTTCACGACCTTTATCTTCAATGATTTTGCACATCACTTTAACGGTATCACCAGCTTTGAATTCCGGAATGGATTTGTTCAATTTGGCGATTTGTTCGTTTTCCAATTGTTTAATTAAGTTAGTCATGTTTTTACCTTTCATATTAATTATTTTGGCAATAAGTTGTCCATAAATCAGGACGTCTTTGT
>JAFTHM010000100.1 GCA_017457425.1 Alphaproteobacteria bacterium | reverse complement strand
GATTTTATCCAGTTCAAAGTGATCTAGGGACATATTGGAAACAACGCTGATGAACGGATTGTATTTTTCAATGGAACCATCTGATTCATCTGCTTCAATCACTAAGTAAGAACCATTTCCAAAAATAAGGTTAGAACAAGGCATACCATTATATGTGTTTAAAGATATACCGCCGTTAATCATAGTTGGCGCAAATTTATTTTTATACAAAATGTGGCTGGTCATGGCCGTAATAGAGGTTTTGCCACATGTTCCACCAACGGCAATACCTTTGTAAGCGTGAAAAATCTCAGCCAGTATTTCGGGGCGTTTTTTGATGGTTAAGCCTAATTCAACAGCCTTTTTGATGTCCGGTATGGTATCTTCTACCGCACGGGTAACGACAAAACAATCAATGTTTGATGATACACCGCTACCATCTTGTGGATAAAGCGTGATGCCAGCATTGATTAAATTATTTTGTACGGCACTGGTATTTTGTAAATCAAAAGATCTATCCGATCCCATGACTGTATGTCCGGCATTTTTGAGGTATAAAGCAATTGCACTCATCCCAATACCACCGATGCCACAGAAAAAAAATGTTGCCATTTAAAAAATATTCCTCTAAACTGTCTATATAATTTTTTTGGGTACTGTAGCTTAAAAAAACAAAATTGTAAAGAAAGGATTTAAAAAAATGAAAAAGTTTTTGTTGTTTTCTGCCCTCATGGGGGTATCCGTTCCGGCCTTGGCTCAGGTAAATGCTGACACACTTCAATGGGGGGTAGACAATGCCTTTGTCGCAGGGGCTCCTGGTTTGTCTGCCGAAGTACCGACAGAGGTAAATGGAACAGCAAAAACACAGGATGATGTTATGCTGGACAAACAAATTTTTGAGGGTGTTTCGTTAGGGGAGGTAAGACAAGTTGAGGGGGCAAAGCAGGATTCAAATTGGCCGTTGTATGTGCCTGCTGAAAAAACTAATCCGACGCCAACGAAGGTTCCGGCATCAGGTGGTGGATTATTCCCGGAATTGGGAAGTGCAGAGGCACCACAAGAAAAACGTGGGTCTGAAGCCATTAAGTTGATTATAGATGATGTGAGTATCGTACAACCGGCATTGAATGGGCATGCTTTTTGTACCGGAACGTTGACAATGGAAAATAATTTGAATATCCGCGTGCAAAAAATGGATTTGATTTTAAATTACGGCGGGTTAGATGTACCGGTTAGTTTTGCAAATGTATCACCGCAAGGGGGAAAACAAACGCAAAATATTGCTTGGCTCGGTGAGTTTTGCAACAGTATGTTATCTATTCCGCAAATTACGGTTAAATCGTGCGTTGCCAGTACATTGACACGGGCACAATGTCAATCCAAAATTGAATACAAACCAATTGAAAATAAATAGAGTTGGTTTAGGTGATGATGCGTTTTTATGCCATTATTGTTTTTGTGGTTTGTTTGATTATCGGCTCTTCTTCCGGTTGGGCCGATAATCAAGTATTAAGTCAGGCAGATGTTAAAACGTATCGGGATATTTTTTCGGCTCAAGAAAAGGGGCATTTTAACACGGCCTCATCATTGGAAAAAAAACTGAAAAATAAATCCTTAATGGGGTATGTTTTATATGATAGGTATTTTTCCAAAAGTTATAAAACCAAAAAGGACGAAATTGTTTCTTGGTTAAAACAGTATGGTTCTTTAGCGGTGGCAGATGATGTGTATGCTTTAGGTCAGCAAAAAAAAGCCAATGTCAAAAAATTAAAGCCTAAAGGTATTTTTGGCAGTCGTTCAGGGGCTTGTACATTTGTTATGAGGGAAGATCCGATTGATTTGATACGGAATGTGCCTTTTAACGGGTTGGGTAAAACCAGACGGGCTGAGGCTAAAAAAATTATGAATCAAATTGCCAAGTATATTTCACGAGGTAAAACCTATAATGCCAAACAGTTGGTTGAAGGTAAAAGAACGGATAACTTGTTTAATCGTTATGAGCATAATTCGGCCAGAACAGCTTTGGCTTTTTCATACTTTTTAGATAATGAAAATGAACTGGCTTTATCTTATGCCGAACAGGCGGCCAATGTGTCGGGCGGTGATATTCCGCTTGCTTCATGGACGGCTGGTTTAACCGCTTGGCGTATGGAAGACTATGAACGCTCTGCATATTATTTTGAACAAACGGCTGGATACAGAAAAACGTATCCATTACTCAGAGCCGCGTCGGCATTTTGGGCGGCTAGAGCTCATTTGCGCTTAGGTAATTATGAAAAGGTTGGGGATTATTTGGAACTGGCTTCGGAATATCCCAGAACATTCTATGGTTTTATGGCAATGCGACTGTTGGGACAAGATTTAACCCATGTATGGGATAAACCCTCTACGCCACAAGATGATGTGTCGGGCGATTTTTCGCATCCGGCATTGAAACGATTTTATGCGTTAAGGCAAATTGGTCAAGATGATTGGGCTAAACGAGAATTGTCAAAACTGTATTTAGAGGCCGATAAAGAGGCTAAGAGTGTTTTATTAATGATTTCGGCAAAACAAGGATTTGACAATGAATTGTTGGCGGTATCCGGTGAAGTCAGCGGGCAACGGGATATGCGTTATCCGGCACCACAATGGATACCAATGGATGGATGGAAAGCCGATAAGGCTTTGGTATTTTCTTTTGTAAAGCAAGAATCATGCTTTAATGCACGGGCCGAAAGTGCTGTTGGGGCGGTGGGATTAATGCAAATTATGCCCGATACAGGACGGGAATTGGCTCAAAAAATGGATTATCCTTGGAGTGTTAGACGCTTAAAAGATCCTGAATATAATTTATAACTTGGTCAAAATTATTTGTTGACTTTGTTAGATAACGGAGAAGTCAATTATAATTTGATTTTCTTGGCGGTGGCCTACAATGCCGGTCCGGGGAATTTGGCTAAATGGAAAAAGCGGATGAATTACCAAAATGACCCATTGTTATTTATTGAAAGTATCCCGTCCAAAGAAACACGCAGTTTTGTGGAACGTATTTTGGTAAACTACTGGGTATATCGTTCTTTGATGGGCCAGTCTATGCAGTCTTTGGATGATGTTGCCGGTGGTTTGTGGCCGATTTATCGGGCTCGTGATAACTAGGAAAACTAACCCACTTTTTCATTGACAAATAAAGAAAAATAGTGTATCTTCACCCCACATAAATTATTTAAGAAAGGTATAAAAATGACACCAGAAATTGTTGCAAAAATGTTTCCTAATCCTCTGCCGAGTATTGAGGAAATTGAAGCTAAATATCCGCCTCGTACTTTGCCGGAAGGGGCTAAGGTTATGCGTGTAGCGCCCAGTCCGACCGGATTTTTACATGTTGGTACGATTTATCAAGGCATTATTGCCGAACGTGTGGCTCATCAAAGCGGTGGTGTGTTTTTTGTACGTGTGGAAGATACCGACCAAAAACGCAAAAAAGAAGGGGCTTTGGAATTGATTTTAGAATCTTTCCCTCGCTATGGATTGCATCCGGATGAAGGGGTGAACATGGCTGGTGAAGATGTGGGTGCTTATGGACCTTACACACAATCTTTACGTAAAGATATTTATCAAGCCTATGCCAAAAAATTGTTGGAAGAGGGCAAGGCATATCCGTGTTTTTGTACGGCCGAAGATGTGGATTTAACCCGTAAGATTCAAGAAAAAATGAATATTCGTCCGGGATATCATGGTCAATATGCCAAATGCCGAAATTTAACGGATTCCCAAATTTTGGAACATTTAGAGGCTGGTCATAATTGGGTGCTTCGTTTTAAATCAACGGGTAATTATGATGAAAAAATGGCCGTCAAAGATTTGGCTAAAGGTATGATTATGATGCCTCAAAACGATATGGATATCGTTATTTTGAAAAATGATGGATTGCCAACCTATCACTTTGCGCATGTGGTTGATGACCACTTAATGGGAACGACTCATGTGTCTCGTGGGGATGAATGGATTTCATCTACACCGCTTCATATCCAATTGTTTGCGGCAATGGGATGGAAAACACCGAAGTATGCTCATTTGGCCACTTTGCAAAAATTGGATAACGGGAATAAACGTAAATTATCTAAACGTCATGATGCCGAAGCCTCTATCACATATTTCTGGGAAAAAGGCTATCCGGAAATGACGGTTGTGGAATACTTAACGAATATTTTGAACGCAAACTTTGAAGATTGGCGTAAGGCTAATCCGACCGAACCGGCCGAAAAATTCCAAATGAACTTCAATAAAATTTCTAACACGGGTGGGGCTTTATTTGACTTTGTAAAAATGCACAGTATTTCAAAGGATGTAATTGCCAGAATGACGGCCGAAGAAGTTTATGAAGCCGTATTAAAATGGGCGACAGAGTATAATAAACCACTGGCCGAAAAATTGTCTGCGCATAAGGATTATGTGACGGCGATTTTAAATATTGAACGGGGTATTGGGGCAAAATCTCGTAAAGATTTAGTCAAATGGGAAGACGTGGAAAATGAATTGACGTTCTTCTTTGATGATACGTTTGTGGCACATCCGGAATTGTTGGAAAAATTTGATGAGGCAGACGTGAAAAAGGTCGCCTCGGAATTTGCCGCTATCTATGATGAAAATGATGATAAAGATACATGGTTTGGTAAAATCAAACAGGTAGCCGGCAATAATGGTTTTGCAACGGATATGAAGGCCTATAAAGCTAATCCGGCTGATTACAAAGGGTCGGTTGCGGATGTGGCCAAAATCTTGCGTGTGTTGGTAACGGGTCGTGAACAAACGCCAGACCTATATGCCATTATGAAAATCTTGGGTAAGGATAAAACACTACAAAGATTGGGATAGAATTTTGCTTTATTTGCTAAAAGATAACCTCCCAGATGGGAGGTTGTTTTATGAAAGATGTATTAACGGCAGATGGCAAAACCGTAGTATTCATTATTTCGTTTATGAATATTAATTTTTTCATACTGATAAGTTTTTTACCTATTGTTTTACATATTGATTTTTAGATCACTTAAAAACTTGCTTTTTTAATATGTAAATGCGTTTCTTTTTTTTACTGAGCTCTCTTTTTTCCTTGCAAAATGGATAAAAATAATCTATAATGCACGCATATTAAAGAATTTTATAGGAGTTTTTTATGGCAAAAGAAGAAGTATTACAATTTACCGGAACGGTTGTTGAGGCTTTGCCGAATGCAACATTTCGTGTAAAATTGGAAAATGATCATGAAATTTTGGCTCACACATCCGGCAAAATGCGTAAATTTCGCATTCGTGTGATGGTGGGGGATAAAGTGGAAATTGAAATGACCCCGTATGAGTTGACTAAGGGGCGTATCGCTTTCCGTCATAATGCTTAATTTAAACGACCCTCTAGGTAGTTGG
>JAFTHM010000099.1 GCA_017457425.1 Alphaproteobacteria bacterium | reverse complement strand
TTTAAATATCCAAGTGGTGCTGATCCTTGCCATTTTCCTAGCGACCGGTTTAATCTTTGACTCCCTTTAACCTTATCAATCATATTGTTAACTTGAGCATTTGCCATTAAGACATGCATATTCCAAAAGTTTAATTCCATACTATTTGAATTTTTGTGAATGATAAGATTTTCTTTTAAAAAATGCACTTCTATTTTACCTTCACGGCGTAGTTTATTGAGTAAATAACTATCATCATAATTCCGTTGCAAGCGATCCACATAGTTGACAACAATAGCCACAGGACCAGAAGTTTTTTGAGCTAAATCCAGCATTTCATGATACTGTTTGCGATCTCCTTTCATACTGCTTTCATCAATAGAAAAATCTTTGATGATTTTTAAATTCTTATCTTTACAGTATTTGGTAATAGCTTCCATTTGTACATCTAATGAAACACCTTCTTCTTTTTGGCGTTTGCTAGATACTCGAGCAAAAAGAATTGCTTTATTGCAAACTTCTTGTGTTGGTTTTAAATATTTTTTACGCATAATTTAACTCCTCTATTTTATTGATATATTATAACGCCACACGGACTTAATGTACGCTAAAAAACATCGGGATTGGGGTTGAAAAGTCTTGGTTTTATTGGCTTTCATCTTCTGTATAATGTTCTTCATTGGTATCCTCAGTTTGTGTCATAATTTCTATTCCCAATTTGAAAAAGTTAATCAAATTTAATGCATAATCACCTGCTTCTTGCTCTGATATATCGGGATACAAACTTAATATTTCTTCTTTGACGTTTTGCATCAATTTTATCCTTTCATTTTGTTATGAAAGAATTTTGTCGCACTTCTTTTGATATGTAAAACCGTTTTTAAATTTATAAAATTTTTTTATTATTTTAAAAGGCTAAGAAGATGAACCTCGATTTTATCAAAACCGAAGTTGTGTTTCATTAAGTGACATCAATGTCAGTTAATCGCAAAAGAAGATTTTTTATTGAAAAAGAATAAGAAAATATGTATAATCTTGTCCAAGAATTTTAAAAGAGAGGTGCTATGGCATTACAAGTCAAAATAAAATCAATTGGGAATTATTTTCCAAAAAATATTATTACTTCGGAAGCATTGGAAAAGCAGTTTAAACTTTCTTTAGGAGAAATTGCACGCAAAAATGGGGTTATTTCAAGACATTGGAGTGACAAAGAAACGTGTATTGATATAGGAAAAAACGCATTAGATAATGCTTTGAAAAAGGCCGATTTAAAAATTAAAGATATTGACTGTATCGTATGGGCAGCCGGAACAGCGGCTCAGTTAATACCTTGTACTGCCTCATTGGTGGCACAGAAATATGGGGCAGAAAGTTCAGGCATTCCTTGTTTTGATATAAATGCAACGTGCTTAAGTTCTTTATTTGCTGTTGAAACGCTTTCTTATTTAGTTGAAGCGGGAAAATATAGACGTGTGGCAATCGTTTGTGGTGAGCAACCATCTCTTGCATTAGATAAAAAAAATCTGATTACAACAACCTTGTTTGGGGATGCTGGATGTGCGATTATTTTGGAAAAAGGAGACAATACCGAAACATCCAGAATCATTGATTCAAAATTTGAAACATTTGCCGAATTTTCACAATTAACCAGATTAAAAGGCGGGGCCTCTATATTGCCGGGATATCAATTTAACAAAGAAAATAAATCTGAATACTTTTTTCAAATGGACGGCGAAAAGATTTATAAATATGCAGCAAAGAATATGCCGATATTTTTAAAGAACTTGTTATTGCGAAATAATTTATCCTTAGATGATATAAAAATGGTTGTTCCCCATCAGTCCAGTCTTTTGTCTTTAAAGTTAATGAAAAAGAAATTGGGGATAACAGAAGGTAAAATGTTTGTCAATATAGAAAAGTTGGGTAATACTGTTGCAGCCTCAATACCTTTAGCACTTATGGAGGCAATAGAAAAAGGATTGGTAGAAAGAGGCGATAAAGTTCTTCTTTTAGGAACTTCCGCCGGTCTAACTTTGGGGGCAATGATCATTGAATACTAAAATCTTACTGACAGGAGGAAGAGCGCCTGCAACATTGTATTTGGCAAGATTATTATATCGTCAAGGATATAATGTGTATGTTGTAGATAGTATCCCTTTTTATCTGGCTAAGTATTCAAATAAAATTAAAAAAAGTTTTGTATTGCCATCTCCTCGTCAGAAAAATGAATACATAAAAAAATTATCGGATATATTAAAAAAATATGAAATCGATATTTTATTACCAACGTGTGAAGAAGTTTTCTTTATTGCTCAATATCAAAATAAAATACCTAAAACAACAGAAATTTTTATAGATAGTTTTGAAAAGTTGATTTTATTACATAATAAATATGATTTCTTGCGTTTTGCAGAAAACTTAAAAATTAAAACACCAAACTCTGTTTTAGTACGAAATCGTTCTGAAGTTGATTTCTACCTAAAAGAAAGTCCGGATAAAAAGTTTGTATTAAAACCTATATATTCTCGTTTTTCTTGTGAAACACAGTTTATCCAATATGGTAAAAAATATCAGTTTTCAATCGACAGACTATACGTCTTACAAGAATATTTAAACGGAAAAGAATATTGTTGTTATGCTATTGCCAATCATGGAAAAATATTAGCTTATAGTGATTATGAAAGTGCTTTTACGGCCGGACATGGAACGACGATTGCCTTTAAAAGATGTGAAAACGAATATATTCATCAAATAGTAAGCAAAATAGTGGATGCACTATCTTTTCATGGACAGATCGGTTTGGATATCATTCAAACATCTCCGACAAATTATTATGTGATTGAATGCAACCCACGTCTTACTAGCGGTATTCAGTTGTTAGATGGCGATATTATTAAAGGAAAAGATATAAAAAATTTGAATTTGTCGGCGTTGAAAACGTTGATGATTTTATTATTCCCGAAATGGTTATTTAAAATAAAAAAATGGTTATATATTATTTGTAATTCAAAAGATGTTGTTTTTGATAAAAATGATTTAAGACCTTTTTTTATGCAAATCCCGATACTGCTTTATTTTTGTTTCTTATCTTTGAAAAATAGAGTATCATTAAAGAAAATAACAACCCTTGATATAGAATGGAATGGAAAATGAATATACTTGTGACTGGTGCAACCGGATTTTTGGGTTTTAATCTTTGCCTTAGATTAAAGCAAATGGGAATGACCGTTTATGGTTTGGGACGAAATATTCAAAAGGGTGAAAAACTAAAGGATAATGGAATTAACTTTATTCAAGAGTCTTTGGAAAACAAGGAAGGTATTGAAAAAGCCTGTATTGGTATGGATTATGTATTCCATTGTGGTGCAAAATCATCTGCCTGGGGAAAATACGAAGAGTTTTATCAATCAAATGTCGTTGGCACAAAAAATATCATTAACGCCTGTTTTAAAAATAAGGTGAAGCGATTAATTCACGTTTCTTCCCCTAGTATTTATTTTGAATTTAAAGATAAATTAAATATCAAAGAAATTGATTCATTACCAGAAACACAAGTTAATTACTATGCAACCACAAAAAAGATGGCGGAAGATGAAATTGATAAAGCCTTTGAAAATGGTCTGTCAGTTATTACCATCCGACCACGCGCTATCTTTGGTGTTGGTGATACCGCATTATTACCACGCTTAATTCGTTCCAATAAAGAGAAGTTTATTCCGTTAATTTGTAAATCCGATATTTTAATTGATATTACCCACGTGGATAATGTAGTAGAATCCCTTATCTGTGCCATGAATGTAGATAATACATACTTGGGAGAAAAGTATAACATTACGAATGATGAACCGATTTACATGTATGATTTCTTGTCCAAGCTAATGGAAAAATTAAAAATTCCCTTTAAAACAAAAAAAATATCCTATAAAACAGCTTTAAAATTTGCAGGAATTTTGGAATTTATTTCTAAAACATTTCTAAATTATAAAGAACCAGTTTTTACAAAATACACCGTTGGTTTATTGGCTTTTAGTCAAACATTGGATATTCAAAAAGCCAAAAAAGAGTTGAATTATAAACCAATCAAGTCAATACAAGAAGGTGTGGAGGAATTAGTTAAATACAATGAAGAAACACATGAATATTGTTGATTTTAAATGGTTGAAAGTCGGATATTGTGTTCAAAGCGAACATTTTTCTTTGTCTAATGCCCCATTTCGAAAAAAACGTTTTTACGCCACTGTCGGTGTTATTTATCATACAAACGGTATTTATTTGTATGATACGGGATATTCTTCCGAATTTTATAAACAAACAAAGAAGTTTCCTTTTTCACTTTATGCCAAATCAGTTCCTGTTTTTTATCAAGAAGACAATTCTCTGATAAAACAATTATCTGAATTAGGTATTCAAAAAGAAGATATTAAAGGCATTATTCTTTCACATTTTCACGCAGATCATATTGCCGGGTTAAAAGAACTGCCCTCCGTTCCCATATATGTTTTTAAAAAGTGTTATAAGCAAATTCGGCATAAAAGTGGTATCAGAGCGGCATTATCCGGATTTGTTCCAAATTTATTGCCGACAGATTTTGAAAAGAGAGTTATTTTGTTGGAAGATAATCAGAAAGCAGATATATCTTTAAAACCTTTTGAGAAAATGACAGATATTTTAAATGATGGTTCTTTGTTTGCAGTTTGTTTAGATGGACATGCAGATGGGCAATTAGGGCTTTATATCAATATGGATAAACCTGTTTTTTTAATTTCTGATGCCTGTTGGTCCTCAGAAGGATTTAAAAAAAATATTTTACCTCCTTGGTATGTGCGTTTCTTTTTGGGAAATAATAAAGCTTATCAAAAGACATTAGAAAAAATATATCAGTTCCATTTATTGAATAAAGATGTATTGATTTTGCCGTCGCATTGTTCTGAATATTGGGAGAAGAAAAATGTTTGAAAAACTCATTGTTTTGTTTTACTACTTAAAGCAAAAGTATCAAAGAAGGTTTAAAGATAGAAAATCTTTTGAACGGTGGCAAAAAAATAAAGCAATAAAATTTATTCGAAAAATTGTTAAAAAATCCCCTTTTTATGAAAAGTTATATCAGGATTTTGATTTAAATGATGTATCTGAACTGCCAATTATTGCAAAAAAAGATATGATGCAAAATTTTGATACATTAAATACCGTACACATAAAAAAAGAAGCGGCATTTAATATCGCTTATCAAGCAGAAAAAGATCGGAATTTTACACCAAAACTACAAAATATCACGGTCGGTTTATCATCTGGCACATCCGGTAATCGGGGATTGTTTTTAGTGAGTGATTCAGAACGTAGAAAATGGGCTGGAACTGTTTTAGCCAAACAATTACCGTCATCCTTATTTCATCATCATAAAATCGCTTTTTTCTTGCGTTGCGACAGTAATTTATATCAAAGTGTTAAAAGCCGTCACATTTGCTTTGAATATTTTGATTTATTAAAACCGGTACAAGAACATGTAGACAGGTTAAATCAATTTCAACCGACTATTTTAGTCGCACCGCCTTCGTTATTAAGACTTTTAGTTGATCAACAGCATTTACATATTAATCCAGATAAAATTATTTCCGTAGCAGAAGTACTAGAAGATGTTGACAGGAAAATTATTGAAAGTTATTTTTCGAAAAAATTACATCAAATTTATCAAGCGACAGAAGGATTTATCGCTTCAACTTGTTCATATGGAACTCTACATTTAAATGAAGATATCATGATGATTGAAAAAGAATTTTTGGATGAAAATCGTTTTATTCCTATCATTACGGACTTTAACCGTAAAACACAGCCAATACTTCGATACAAATTAAATGATATTTTAACTTTAAAAAAAGAAGCCTGTCCCTGTGGAAGTTATCATTTAGCAATTGAAAAAATTGAAGGGCGATGTGATGACATTTTCTATTTTAAAAGTTTAGAAAATGACAAACGAATGCCTATTTTTCCTGATTTCATCAGTAGAGCAATCATTTGTTCAAATGAAAAAGTAACGGATTATTATGTTAGACAGATATCCGATGATAAAATTGAAGTTTATATAAATCAAACTGATTTTGATATACAAGGTGTTTTTAAAGATTTATGTCAAAAACTGGGATGTATTTGCCCAGATATAACTGTTTTAGAAACAAAGCCTACTTTAGTAAGCGGTAAAAAACAAAAACGTATTGAACGGTGTTGTGATGATTGAATTATATGATAAAACAAATATAGACAAATTATCAAGACCTTCTGATTTTGATGGTCAATATGCCTATGACTATTGTGTACCGATGATTCAAAAGGGTGTTCAAAAGTATATTAAGAATGTAAAAACAAAGCTGTATTTATTAAAACTAGATGATATCTTATTGCCAATAAATATTAATGACGCCGAATACGAAAACTCCTATGTATCATCTTTATATACACACTATGTTTCTTATACGATTACAGAGTTGAAGGAATTAAAAAATGCTTTCCTAGAATGTATGTTTAAATTTTTATTATCAGCAATCGGCATTTTTCTAAAAATTGGAAAAATAAATAAAGTTGTTTATGTTAATAATTGGTTTTTATCAACGAATTTATATCTAAACTTAACGGAACGACAACTATCTGAAATAACAACATTCTTAAAAGATAAATTTCCGCAACATGCAATTGTTTTTCGCTCAATAAATCCGGATACTAATCCAACCATTTTTAGTAATCTTAAGAATTTGAAATATCATTTTATTGGCTCTCGTCAAGTTTATTTGTTTGGAAAAAATCATTTAAAACAATTAAAAGATAAAGAAAAAAACAAAGTATTTAAAGATTTTAGGTTACTTGAAAAATCTGATTATAAGATAAATGAAGTTATCAATAAGGATTGTGGGCGTATTGTTGATTTATATAATCAATTGTATTTGGATAAATACTCTTATCTTAACCCTCAATTTTCAGAAGATTTTATTCAATTGACAAGCTATAAAAAGCTGATCCATTATTTTTCTTTACAAAAATACGAAAAATCAGATGGTGTTTTAGGATATTTTTATCGAGATGGAATCATAACAACCCCGGTTGTCGGTTATGAAATGTCTATTCCACAAGAAATCGGATTATACAGAATGATTACGGCTAAAATTATTCAAGAAGGGGATAAAAATAATGCCACAATTAATATGAGCTCTGGTGCTAGTTCATTTAAAATTTATCGTGGTTCAATTCCGGCAATAGAATATACAGCTGTTTATCATAAACATTTGCCATTTTATCGTAAATTTGTTTTTTCTTTCTTGGAAAACTTAATTAATAAAATAGCAATTCCCATTATAAAAAAGAAAAAATTATAATTTGCTGACATCAATGTCACTTAATAGAATACATGAATAAACATCTTGCATTTATTTGGTGATTTAGTTATTCTGAGAAATACTTACATATAGAAAGGATAATAAAATGATAAATCCAATACTTAAAACACAACGTTTTTTACCGTTGTTGATTGTTCAGTTTTTGGGCGCTTTTAATGATAACCTGTTTAAAAATATGTTGTTGGTTATGATTGCCTATAAAATGACCGCTCAAGCAGATATTTTGTCATCAGTTGTTGCAGGATTATTTATTTTACCATTCTTTTTGTTTTCCGCTACGGCAGGACAGTTAGCTGATAAATACAATAGTGATAAAATTGCCCTTATTTTAAAAATCACAGAATTGATTTTGATGTTATTGGTTGGAGTTGTTTTTTACACCAAAAGTTTAACGTTATTAGTTATTTTATTATTCTTAATGGGAACACAATCAGCGTTTTTTGGGCCAATAAAATATGCCTTATTACCTCAGTTATTAAAAAAGGATGAACTATTGGCTGGTAATGGGTATGTGGAAGGTTCAACCTATATTTCAATTATTTTAGGGGCAGTTCTCGGAACTGTTTTAGATATAAATATAGCAATTTTCTTGTTAATAGTTTGTTCTGTTGCAGGATATCTTGCATCCACAAAAATACCACAAGCAACAGCCCCCAGACCAGAGTTAACTGTTAATAAAAACATCTTTAAAGAAACATGGCTTAATTTAAAAATGATACATGGTTATCCCGCTGTTTGGAAATCCATTTTAGGCGCAACTTGGTTTTGGACTGTCGGGGCTTTGGTTTTGACTCAGATTTTTCCGTTATGTAGCCAAATTTTAAACGTGAAGCAATATGTCATCACGTTTTTTTTAATGTTATTTTCTGTCGGGGTTGGGATTGGTTCTTTAAGCTGTAATAAATTATTAAAAGGTGTCGTTTCTGCTATTTATGTTCCTTTGACATCTTTGGCAATGGCTGTCAGTGCTTATGTTTTCTATGCCCTGACAAAAGATTATGTTACTCCTGCAGAAAGTTTGGGTTTGATGGATTTCTTTGCAAATGGAGGAGTTTCATTATCTGTTTGTTTGTTCGCAATGGCTTTCTTTGGCGGTTTATACATTGTTCCTTTAAATTCCTTTATGCAAACAAAAGCACCAAAAGCATATCTGGCCTCTGTTATTGCAGGGAACAATATTGTTAATTCTTTTGGTATGGCTGTGATATCTATTATTTCTGCTGGATTATTGGCTGTTGGTTTTACAATACCTCAATTATTCTTAATGGTCTCTGTGGTCAGTTTTATTGTTGCAATTTATATTATGCAATTATTACCACATGAAACATTAAAGTCTGTTTTACGGATTATTTTAAGCCCTTTATTCCGTATTCGTATCCATAATATAACCAATTTTTATAAAGCCGGAAAACGTGTCTTGTTAATCGCAAACCATTGTTCTTTATTGGATGGGATTTTAGTAGCTGCGTATATGCCGGAAAAAATCACTTTTGCAATTAATACGGAATGGGCGAAAAAATGGTATATTAAACCGTTTGGTATTTTGGTCGACTTATATCCGTTAGATCCGACCAATCCAATGGCTATCCGCTCATTGATTGAAGAAGTTAAAAAAGATAAAAAAGTGATGATTTTCCCTGAAGGTCGTATTACAACCTCTGGCGGTTTGATGAAAATTTATGAAGGTGCTGGTGTCGTGGCGGCCAGCGCAGAAGCTAAAATTGTGCCAATTCGTATAAAAGGCGCTCAATTTTCTAAATTTTCCTATATGGGTAAAAAGTTTAAAACAAGGTTATTTCCGCATATTTCATTGACCTTGTTAAAGCCGACAACATTAAGCATCCCCAAAGATTGTTTTGGTCGTACCAGAAGAGCTTTTATTTCAAAACAACTCTATGATATTATGGCAAATATGATGTATCAAACGTCGGATTTGGAGGAGCATTTGTTCAATTCTCTATTAGAGGCGGAACACATATACGGCAAAAAACATAAAATTGCTGAAGATATCAAACGAGTCCCGTTAACTTACAAAAAAATGATGACGAAATGCTATGTTTTAGGCCAGGCATATCAAAAAGCATTTCAGGAAGAAGAAAGACTGGGGTTATTATTACCGAATTCTTTAGCGAACTTGGTGTCCTTTTTTGCTTTACAGAGCATAGATAAAGTGCCTGCTATGATGAATTTTTCATTAGGGCCAACACAACTTGTTTCAAGTGGTAAAACAATAGGATTAAAAACGGTTATTACCTCTCGACAGTTTATTGAGCAAGGACATTTAGAGCATTTGGAAATAGCCTTAAAAGATGAATTCAATTTAATTTATCTGGAAGATTTTGCATCTCAAATTTCTTTTGCGGTAAAATTAAAAGGTTTACTGTTATCTCTTATTCGCAAGAGACCTAAAAATAATGCACAAAAACCGGCCGTTGTTTTATTTACGTCTGGTTCCGAAGGCATGCCAAAAGCCGTTTTCTTATCACATAAAAACATTCAAGCAAATCGTAATCAAGTGTTATCTGTTTTAAGTGTTAATGCATCAGATACATTTTTTAACGCGTTGCCGATGTTCCACTCATTCGGTTTATGTGTTGGATCAATTATGACAACTTTATCGGGGATTAAAACATTCTATTATCCGTCACCGTTGCATTATCGTATCGTACCAGAATTAACCTATGACAGCAATGCAACCATTATTTGTGGGACAGATACATTCTTATCCGGTTATGGCAGAATGGCTAATCCGTTTGATTTCTTTGGGGTCAAATATGCTATCGTTGGCGGTGAAAAACTCAAAGAAACAACAGCTGATTTGTGGATGAAAAAATTCGGCGTTCGTATTTTAGAAGGTTACGGAGCAACAGAAACAGCCCCTGTTATTTCATTAAATACACCTATGTATTTGAAATATGGCTCTGTCGGCCGATTATTACCAGGAATGGAAATGAAAATACAATCTCTTCCAGGTATTGAAAGCGGTGGTGAACTGTGGGTAAAAGGTGATAATGTCATGTTGGGTTATATGAAAGCCGAAAAACCAAATGTTTTACAACCACCTAAAAACAAATGGTATAATACGGGTGATATTGTGTCTTTGGATGAGAATGACTTTATTTCCATTCAAGGTAGAGCAAAACGCTTTGCTAAAATTGCTGGAGAAATGGTATCTTTAACCGCAGTTGAACAAGCTCTGGAAAAACTATATCCAAATATTTTACAGGGGATTATTACTATTCCTGATGCTAAAAAAGGCGAGCAACTTGTTTTGATAACCTCTGAAGAAAAAGCCAACACAAAAGAAATCCAAATTTATTTTAAAGAGGCTGGATTATCCGAGCTATGGATTCCTAAGAAAGTTGTTTATATGAAACAACCACCAGTATTGGGAACAGGAAAGTTTGACTATCAAACAGCTAAAAAATTGATTTTGGAACAAAATTAGATTTTTTTCATTAATAGACATCAATGTCAGTTAATTGAAGTACCGACCTCTGCTTTTTTGGCAGAGGTTGGTTGTGTTTAACCTTTGTATAT
>JAFTHM010000098.1 GCA_017457425.1 Alphaproteobacteria bacterium | reverse complement strand
CCGGAATTGGAGGAAGTCGGAAATAAGTGTTTTTGTAATATACATGAGATATCGGAGATAAATTTCCCTAAATTGCGTATTGCCGGTCATAATTTTTTGCGAGCTGTTGGAGACAGTTCCAATAAACGAATTAATTTACCTAATCTTGAGCAAGTTGGTAATAATTTTATGTGCGGTGGTTCAGGATGGGGGCAATATAATTGTGATTATTCGGTGGCTGAGTTTAACGCACCAAAATTAAAAACGGTTGGTAAGGATTTTATGGAACGGTGTACGGACATTGGACAAATGAATATGCCGAGCGAGATTAATGTGCAGGTGGAAACGGATGAGGGGGAAGTAAAAACATTTATGCCGAAAATGCCCCCTGAAAAACGGCCGAAACCTGTTGCCTTAGAACCGCTGTTTAGATTGGAAAGCCCTGAGGAACATCAAGAAAATAATGCTAAATTAAGCGGACAAGTATCGCAACCGGTTATTGAAAATAATATTCAAACACCTGCGGTTGAGCCAAATACAGTATCTACTCAGGTTGTTTCAAATGTTGTAGAGGCTCCTCGCATCCCTCAAGCTACTCTCTCAGATGAGCAACGGCCTATGGGATTAAGAAACAGGCTGTTTGCGTTATCCGAAAAAGGACGAATAGCAAAAGCCTTGTCTTTTGCCAAACAGTTGTTTTCTAAACGAAACAGATAGACAATAAAACTGTATTGGTTCAGCAGGTTATTGACTCCCTACAAGAAAAGGTCGTCATTTTGGTGGCTTTGGTTAATGATAAATCAGGCTAAATGTAGCGTGTTATCCCACCTTGGCAATATGAATCAAATTTGTATTGCCATGAGTGGCAAACGGAATACCGGCCGTGATGATAATTTCGTCATCCGATTTTGCATATCCGGCCTCTTTAACATAGTTTACCGCGACGGGTATCACATCTGTTAAATCTTCTAAAGTTGGTACAACCACCGAACGTACACCCCAAACTAAGGCCATACGATTTGCAATGGCTTCAGTTGTTGTCATACTGATAATCGGCAAAAGTGGCCGTTCCCGAGCTGTACGCAAGGTCGTTTTACCAGATACGGAATAACTGACAATACAGGCCGGTTTATCCAATACCTTAATTATTTGGCGAACAGCCGAAGTAATGGCACTGGCAACCGTTTTATCCGGTGGCATGGTGGATTTTTCCATATCGTTAATATAATGAATATCTTGAGACGTTTTAGTGATGATTTTTTTCATCATACTAACGGCTTTTATCGGATACTCACCCATAGCTGTTTCGGCTGAAAGCATGACAGCATCGGCCCCATCATAAACAGCAGTTGCCACATCGGATACTTCTGCTCGTGTCGGAACAGGAGATAAAATCATACTTTCCAGCATTTGAGTGGCCACGATAACGGGTTTGCCGGCCGCTCGGCAGGTTTCAATAATCCTTTTTTGAATGGCGGGTACTGTTTCAATAGGGCATTCTACCCCTAAATCTCCACGTGCCACCATAACACCGTCGGCCAACTCAATAATTTCTTTTAAATATTGCAAAGCAGAGGGTTTTTCAATTTTAACGATAATGCCGGCCTTATTTCCAATAATTTCTCTGGCCATCTTGACATCTTCGGGTTTTTGCACAAAGGACAGGCAAATCCAATCCGCCCCGAGTTTTAAGGCAAAATCCAAATCCTTTAAATCTTTTTCGGTTAAGGCAGAAATTGGCAAAATAACATCCGGTACATTAACGCCCTTATGATTGGATAAAATACCGCCGACCTCAACGGTTGTATTAACATAATTTGGTCCGAAATCATCTACATTTAAT
>JAFTHM010000015.1 GCA_017457425.1 Alphaproteobacteria bacterium | reverse complement strand
TTCTCCTCTAACTCTAGTAGTCTCTGATTGGTTTGTGTCTTCAGGATATATGGATAACATATATAATTTGTCAACTAAGGCTCTTTGCTATAAAGGGACGCTTAATAATGTAGATAATGCTTATTAAAAACTTTCCCCTCATTTTTGAGGGGCTTTTCCCATACCAAAAACCCGCCGGAGATAACTCCGACGGGCTTTATCGTTTTGAAATCTAAATATTATTTAGCATTTCTGACTGCTGCTTGAGCGGCGGCCAATCTTGCGATAGGCACACGGTACGGAGAGCAAGACACGTATGTCAAGCCTACACGATGGCAGAAGTCAATTGTTTCCGGATCACCGCCGTGTTCACCACAGATACCGAGTTTGATATTCGGGCGAGTGGCTTTACCTTTTTGAACGGCGATTTCAACCAAAGCACCAACGCCTTCTTGATCCAAGGAAGCAAACGGATCGGCGTTATAGATGCCTTTAGCAACGTATTCTGGTAAGAATGCGCCGGCATCGTCACGGCTCATACCCAAAGTTGTTTGAGTTAAGTCGTTTGTACCAAAGCTGAAGAATTCGGCTGTTTCGGCAATCTTGTCAGCTGTGATAGCGGCACGTGGCAATTCAATCATTGTACCAACATGATATTCAAATGTTGTACCGGATTGTTTCATTACCATATCGGCCATTTTCACAACAGCGGCTTTCATCAAGTCTAATTCTTTTTTCGTTCCAACCAACGGAATCATGATTTCTGGAACGATTGCTTTGCCAGTGGATTTAATCACGGAAACGGCTGCTTCAAATACGGCTTGAGCTTGCATTTCGTAGATTTCCGGATAGGTAACACCTAAACGGCAACCACGGTGACCGAGCATTGGGTTAGCTTCGTGCAATTTAGCTGTACGAGCGGCAATTTCTTCAACCGGAACACCCAAAGCTTGAGCAATTTCAACTTGTTCTTCACGTTTGTTCGGCAAGAATTCATGGAGTGGCGGATCCAAGAAACGGATTGTTACTGGTAAACCTTCCATGATTGTGAACAAATCAATGAAGTCTTGACGTTGATATGGCAACAATTTATCCAAAGCGGCACGACGATCGGCTTCTGTATTAGCCAAAATCATTTGACGCATATGGTTAATACGAGCCGGATCAAAGAACATGTGTTCTGTACGGCACAAACCGATACCTTCAGCACCGAAACCGCGAGCTGTTTTAGCATCTAACGGTGTTTCAGCATTTGTGCGAACGCCTAATGTTCTGATTTCATCAACCCAAGTCATGAATTCACCGAAATCACCTGTCATTTCCGGTAATACGAGTGGTAAGGCACCAGCCATTACTTCACCTGTAGTCCCATCAATGGAGATCATATCACCTTCTTTTAAGATAACATCACCGGCTTTCAAGAATTTACCATCATAGTCAATGCGTAAATCGGCAACACCGGATACGCAAGGTTTACCCATACCACGAGCAACCACAGCAGCGTGAGAGGTCATACCACCACGAGCTGTCAAGATACCTTGAGATACGTGCATACCGGCGATATCTTCCGGAGATGTTTCAATGCGAACTAAGACAACTTTTTTACCTTCGTGAACGGCTTTTTCTGCATCTTCAGCAGAGAAAACGATTTGACCGACGGCAGCACCTGGAGAGGCCGGTAAACCACGGGCAAAGGATTCACGTTTGGCTTTTTTGTCAAACATCGGGTGTAATAATTGGTCTAATTGACCGGCTTCTACACGCATAACGGCCATTCTCTTATCAATTAAGCCTTCACGTACCATGTCAACAGCGATTTTTAAAGCGGCTGTACCTGTACGTTTACCGTTACGAGTTTGCAACATCCACAATTTTCCGTCTTGGATTGTGAATTCCATATCTTGCATATCTTTATAGTGAGCTTCCAATTTAGCACGAATATCGGCCAATTGTTTATACAATTCTGGGAATTCTTCTTCCATAGCCGGTAAATCAATGTTGCCTTTTTCTTTAGCAAAGATTGTCATTGGTTGCGGTGTACGAATACCGGCCACAACGTCTTCACCTTGAGCATTTTTAAGATATTCACCATAGAAGTAGTTTTCACCTGTAGCAGGGTCACGAGAGAAGCAAACACCTGTTGCAGAGTTATCACCGGAGTTACCGAATACCATTGTTTGAACGTTAACGGCTGTACCCCAATCACCTGGGATGTTGTTAAGTTTACGGTAGTAAATAGCACGGTCCACCATCCAAGATTTGAACACGGCACCGATACCACCCCACAATTGTTCCATCGGATCTTGCGGTAATGGATGACCATCTTTGGCACAGATGTCTTTGAATTTTTCAACGACGTCTTTTAATTGTTCAACAGTCATTTGGTTATCAAATTTATAACCGTTTGTTTCACGAACTTCATCCAAAACAGCTTCAAATTTTGAGCTGTGAACACCCATAACAACGTCACCGTACATTTGAATGAAACGACGATAGCTGTCATAAGCGAATTTTTCGTTACCGGAACGGGCGGCCAAACCTAAAACAGTTTTATCGTTCAAACCGAGGTTTAAAACCGTATCCATCATACCCGGCATGGAAACACGGGCACCGGAACGGACGGAGAACAATAAAGGATTTGTTTCGTCACCGAATTTACGGCCCATTTTTTCTTCAATACCATGTAAAGCAGCCATAACTTGGTCTTTTAATTCAACCGGATAGGTATGGTTGTTTTCATAATAATATGTGCAAACTTCTGTTGTGATTGTGAACCCCGGAGGTACCGGCACACCAACACGGCTCATTTCAGCCAAGTTGGCACCTTTACCACCCAAAAGGTTTTTCATGCTGGCTTCGCCTTCCGCTGTGCCATCACCAAAAGTATAAACCCATTTTGTCATTTACTTTTCCTTTTGCTACTTAGTTTTTACAATATCCTGACTTAATTATCAGAATCTTTTTTTTAGAAAAAAGACCGCCGCCCGAACGGGTGGAGAACTTTTTTTTATTTTTACCCATACTCATTAGCATTTTTTTTAATCTAATGCAAGTATCTTTTTGCTTTTTTATTAAAAATATTTGAATACATAGCGAATGAAAAAAGACCTTGAAAAAATCAAGGTCTTTTAAATCTGATTATCGTTGATTGCCAACATTAAAAGTGCTAGGTCGCATTAATCTATGACATACTTTCCCATACAAAGGACGTACCGTATGTTTGTGGACAATGACGCCTTTAGGATTTTTACTGACTTTTGCTGCTCTCTTATTGGCAATTGCACTCTTGTTGGATATTATGTCTTGGCATCTTTTATAGAATAGGGCAAAATTACACAACAATTCGTCAAAATCACCTTTTGCATTTAAATGGTCGTTGATGTTTGTCATAATATCTTGAATATCATGAGCATCTAATGGTGTAGAGGCTCTGGGCTCTAGACTTAATTGATGACATAAAGGGGCGGTGTCTGACATAACAACATGCATGACTTTGTTGTTAATTTTTAAATAGAAACAGTCTTTACCATCATTATCTTGATCATAAACCGGAGGTAAGTTTTTGTGTTTGTCAAAAGCCGCTAACATATTTTCCGTCGTGCGTTTGTTTTCTTCTCTGATTGCTTCTTCTTGAGCCTTTAATTGTGCTTCCTGTTGCATTTGAGCTTTCCTTTCTTCTTCGGCTTTGCGTTCGGCAGCTGCTTTGGCTGCATCGGCATTAACGCGTTTAGTTGTTTGGGCAATTTTTTTTGCGTTTTAAACGTTCGGCTTCACGCTCGGCTTTTCTTTTGCGGTCGCGTTCTTCGTTTTCTAACCGGCGTTGTTTGGCGGCTTCGGCTTCGGATAATTGTTGTTGAGCTTTGCGTTTATGGGGATTTTGACGACATTCTAAATCGTAACGTTCTCTAACGGTATGCATTTGCAATCTCATATGATACGAGTTATCAACAGTTGCTAATCGTGCATCAATTTCATCTAAAAATTCATGAACACGAGAAGTTGACATTGATTGATAATTTTGTACATTTTCATCTTGTAAATCACGGGATTCTTTAAAAAATAGTTCACTCATTGGTCTATAGCATGTACATCCAAAGAATTTTCCATTTAAATTACCGATTAATATACCACGAGATAAAATGATTTCTTCGCCTGTTTCTGGATTGTGATACATAAGCACGTCAAATCCGCTGTTGGCATTTGTCATAATCTCCGAGCGAATGAGTTTTAAATCGTCATTTTTTGTGGCTTCATTGATTTGCAACATAGCATCATACCCTTTCTGTTAATTTTGAAAGAGTATATCATATATTTATCTTTGTGTCAACTATTTTTATTTATTCAAATGTGTAGCCATCAAAAGTGATTTTTGTTAATAATAATTGTTTGCATAATCCCACATTTGAACGGCCACCATATTTTTGTTCCTTGTGGGTTTCTCCAGCATAAACGGCCGATTTGAAATCCATGATGCGTCCGCTTTTGAGATGCGTTTCCCAATAAATGAGGTAGCCTTCTAAAGTGGCAATATCACCGGCCTTTAAAATGTCTAATCCTTTTTGAACCGCAGAAGATGTAGCGATTGTGTGGATATTTGTTAAATGTGTATCATATAAATTATGATGTTTTTGGTAAATGCTATAGGTGTATTTATCCTCATAATCTAAACCACCCGCCCGATATTCATGATCTCCTTTTAATTTCGGATATCTCGCTAAATCGCCAACGACGAAAGTAACATCTTGAGGAACGACTTCATCATAAGCTCGGGTAGCGCCGTCATCCGTATCGCGATAAAAACGGCCAAAGGGGTTGGTATATCGGTCAACATAAATGACACGGCCAGTTGCGTGATATTGCTTTAATAGTTTGAATTTAATGTCGTATCCTTCAATTGTGGCCATTCTGAAATTATCGGCGGGTAAATCAATATATACTTCATTTTGAGAAATTGTCATTTCTTCATTAAATGGAGTGCCAAATAACCGTTGATATACATACCGTTGTAATCCAAAGTGTCATATGACGGCAAAGATAACAAATCCCCAAAAGAGGCGTTTTAATAATCGTCTGATTGTGGCGCCATACATGAACATAAAACTTTCATAATTTGAATATTCTTTGTGCATTTGGGGAACTCCTTTGTGTTTTTCTTTCTGTATATCAATAAAGTGAGCAAAAAACAACAAAAAATAAAATTAACCTCTTTCTTTTTGATAAAAAATAATGCTATAGTGAAAAAAATATGAAAGGTGAGGAGTCAAATGAAACATATTTTAGAACCGCAAGTTGTTGAAAATTTAGTAAAAGGCCACTATTTGGGGGATGCTTTTGCCGTCTTGGGGATGCATGAAGCTACTAACGAGGACGGGCATAAATTTATTTTTATCAGAACTTTGCAACCGCAAGCCAAATCCATAGAGGTGATTAACCGTGATACGGGCGCCGGTTTGGGATATATGCGTAAAGTTCATAATGACGGTTTGTTTCAACTGGATTTACCCAATGTAGCGGATTTCTTTTCATATTACTTTAAAATCACATTGTATAATGATACGGTCTATGAGGCCGAAGATGTCTACCGTTTTTGGCCGGTTTTAGGCGATATGGATTTGTATTTGTTTGGCGAGGGGACACACTATAAGTCTTATGAAAAATTGGGGGCTCATCTGATAACTCATCAAGGTGTGGAGGGCGTGTCTTTTGCTGTATGGGCACCGAATGCCAAACGGGTGAGTGTGGTTGGGTCCTTTAACGATTGGGATGGACGACGCCATTTAATGCGTCCTCGTGGGTCTTCCGGTATTTGGGAATTATTTATCCCAAATCTTAAAGAATGGGATATGTATAAGTATGAAATTGTCGGGGCTAACGGTGATTTATTGCCGTTAAAAATAGATCCAGTCGGATTTGCCTATGAAATGCGCCCGAAAACGGGAACGTTGGTGTTTAACCGAAATGCTTATGAATGGCAAGATGGTGATTGGATAAAGGACGGACGCAGAAAAGCCAATGATTTGTCTTCGCCGATTTCAATTTATGAAGTACATTTCGGGTCTTGGCGTCGCAATTCGCTAGAGGGTAATCGGTGGTTGACTTACCGTGAAATGGCCGAGGAATTGCCGGCATATGTCAAATATATGGGCTATACACACGTTGAATTTTTGCCACTCTCCGAATATCCGTTTGATGGGTCTTGGGGATATCAAACAACGGGACTTTATGCACCGACCAGTCGTTATGGGACGCCAAATGACTTTAAATATTTAATTGATAAATTGCACGAAGCCGGAATTGGCGTGATTATGGACTGGGTGCCGGCTCATTTCCCCAAGGATGCCTTTGGATTATGTCAATTTGACGGAACAGCCTTATATGAACACGCCGACCCCAAAAAAGGCGAACACAAAGACTGGGGCACAAAGATTTACAACTATTCAAGGGCTGAGGTGGCTAATTTCCTTTTGTCCAACGCACTCTTTTGGATTAGGGAATACCACATTGACGCCTTGCGGGTAGATGCCGTTGCCAGTATGCTGTATTTGGATTATTCTAGAAAAGAGGGTGAGTGGATTCCGAATGAATATGGTGGCCGAGAATGTATTGAAGCCATTAATTTCTTACGCCGTTTAAATGAATTGGTATTTGGCGAAAATAATGGGGCGACGACTTTTGCCGAAGAATCTACATCTTGGCCGATGGTATCTCGCCCAACTTATATCGGAGGTTTAGGCTTTGGATACAAATGGAATATGGGGTGGATGCACGATACACTTAAATATATTGCCGAAGATCCGATACACCGCAAATATCATCATAATCAACTGACATTCAGTATGATTTATGCGTGGACGGAAAATTTTGCTTTGCCGATTTCTCATGATGAAGTAGTGCATGGCAAAGGTTCTATGTTTAATAAAATGCCAGGGGATGAATGGCAAAAGTTTGCAAACTTAAGGGCATATTATACATATATGTTCACACACCCAGGTAAAAAATTGTTGTTTATGGGTAATGAATTGGCCGAGTATAATGAATGGAAATTTGCCGACAGTTTAAATTGGGATTTATTGTTTAATAATAAAAACAAGGGCGTACAGATACTTGTTAAAGATTTAAATGAACTGTATAAAACACATTCGGCCCTGTATCAATACGACCACGACCCACGAGGGTTTGAATGGATTGATGGCGGTGATGCGGAAAATTCATGTATCTCCTTTATGCGTAAAAGTGATGATGAAACGTTGATTGTGGCGTGTAATTTTACACCGGTTCCGCGTCATGGGTATCGTTTGGGAGTCAATGAAAAAGGTGTGTATAAGCAAATTTTCAATTCAGATGATTTGAAATATGCCGGCTCCGGTGTTGGCAGTTATGGTGATATTCATGCCTCGGACGGATGGCACTTTAAACCCTATGCCATAACGGTTGATTTGCCGCCGTTGGCGACGGTTGTGTTTAAAAAGGTAAGCGATTAAACAGGTATTTATTCCCCTATGAGTGACAGGAGGAAAACATATGAACTATGAAGTTTTAAATGGGTTGCCTTATCCGTTGGGGGCTTTGTTTGATGGAAATGGCGTTAATTTTGCCATTTATTCATCCAATGCGACACGTGTGCAATTGTGTTTATTTAACAAAAATGGTGGTGGAGAAAAACGCATTGATTTGCCACAATATACCGATGAAGTGTTTCACGGATATGTTAAGGGTTTAAAACCGGGGCAATTGTATGGATATCGTGTGTATGGACCTTATGAGCCGGAAAAAGGACATCGTTTCAACCCGAATAAATTATTAATTGATCCGTATGCCAGACAATTAACCGGTCCGATTATCGCTAACAATGCCATGCTGGGGTATGTACCGGAATCCAAAAAAGCGGATTTATCATTTAATCGTCGTAATTCTGCCCCTTATGTACCAAAATGTATAGTCGTGGATGATGATGCTTTTAAATGGCAACATCAAAAACCTAAAATTAATTGGGATAATGTGATTATTTATGAGGCTCATTTGAAAGGTTTCACTGCCGGTAATCCCGAAATTGATGCTAAAATCCGTGGAACATGCGCCGGTATGGCCTCCAGACAAGCAGTTGAGTATATTAAAAGTTTGGGGATTACCTCGGTTGAGTTGATGCCGATTGCCTCATTTATGACGGCGGGTTTTTTATTGGATAAAGGGCTGACAAACTATTGGGGATATGATCCGATAGGCTTTATGGCACCTCATGCCCCATATTTGTCCAGCGGTAAAATAGATGAATTAAAACACATGGTGGAAGTTTTCCATGAAGCCGGCGTTGAGGTTATTTTAGATGTGGTTTATAATCATACGGGCGAAGGAAACCATATGGGGCAAACACTGTGTTATCGTGGGATAGACAATGCTGTTTATTATCGGTTAAACAAAGAAAATCCCAGATTTTATGATGATACCACCGGATGTGGCAATTCGTTTAATTTGGGGCATCCACGGGCTTTACAGTTAGTGATGGATTCTTTGCGTTATTGGGCAGAAAAAGTAAATATTGATGGATTCAGATTTGATTTAGCCACCACTTTAGCCAGAGATGATAACAACCAATATACAATTAACAGCGACTTTTTGGCAACCGTTCAGCAAGACCCGACATTGCAACGTTTAAAATTGATTGCCGAACCTTGGGACTTAGGGTGGGGCGGTTATCAAGTCGGCTCTTTCCGCCCAGGTTGGGCCGAATGGAATGATAAATTTCGTGATACCTTACGCCGTTTTTGGAAAGGGGATGAAAATATGGCCTCTGATTTTGCTTATCGGATGACGGCATCATCGGATGTCTATCAGAAAAAAGGACGGCGTCCTTGGGAAAGCGTTAATTTTATTACGGCACATGACGGATTTACTTTGTGGGATTTAGTGTCTTATAACCAAAAACATAACGAAGCCAATGGCGAAAACAACCGAGATGGAACTGATAATAATTACTCTTGGAACAGTGGCGCCGAAGGGAACACATCTGATAAAGTCATTTTACAAAATCGGGAACGACGGGCGAGGGCGATGATGGCCTCTTTGCTGTTGTCGTTCGGTACCCCCATGCTCAGAGGTGGTGATGAAGTGTTGCAAACACGTGGTGGGAATAACAATGTGTATGCTCAAGATAACATTTTATCTTGGATTGATTGGGCGCACATTTCCGATGCAGGTATGCGTATGAAAGAGTTGGTTAAACACCTGTTGAAAATCAGAAAAAATTATCCCGTTTTGGAACAAGATGACTTTTTTAAACCGGAAAATT
>JAFTHM010000097.1 GCA_017457425.1 Alphaproteobacteria bacterium | reverse complement strand
TGAATCAGTTGAGTAATTTCATCTTGCGTTGATTTCACATTCGTTCCCAAACAATATACAGAACGGCGTTTTTCTATGAGTTTTTGAAAATTGGACATATTTCCTCCTTTTTTATTATTATGTATATAATTCATTTTGTTTTGGCAAGATACTTCAACTATTTAGTGCGTATTTTTTTAGAATTTTCATAAAAATAATCATTTAATTTCAAAAAATTATAAAAAAAATACATTTTTATCAAAAAAATACTTGATTTTTATATTTTTATCCTGTATAAATATGGTCATTCCTCTTGACCCCATCGTCTAGAGGCCTAGGACATCGCCCTTTCACGGCGGTAACCGGGGTTCGAATCCCCGTGGGGTCGCCAAAACAAACCGCCTTTTTAGGGCGGTTTTTTTGTTGAGACCCGCCGGATTTGAAGCCCGTAGGGGTTCGGGGCGTAGCCAATGTCGAGGCTCTGCCGAGACAGCCCTTTAGGGTGAGCGAAAGCGAATAATCCTAAGTGGGGTCGCCAAAACAAACCGCCTTTTGGGGCGTTTTTTTTGTTGAGACCCGCCGGATTTGAAGCCCTTGAGGGGTTCGGGGCGTAGCGACAGCATATCCAATGTTAAGAAGCCCCTCTTTTTACAAGTGAATAAAAACGACTAATCCTCCTAAAAAAATATCTCAAAATAAATCATATATCCTGTTTTTAACATAAAAAAACCTCCCCATTGGGGAGGTCAATATAAGCACTCAATCATCAGCTACCCAATCCCATACCGGATACCATTTGATCTTGCATAGCAAATGTTCCCATAACCACCCAAGCAATAATGGCGGCAATGGCCAAAATAGCAACAGCATTCAAAACGGCAGCTTTTTGTTCAATATCCACAACGGATGTTTCCAACCAATCATCTGACAATCGTTCCAATGCATCTTGGAAGTTATCCAATTCGGCATAAATACGCAAATCGCCTATGATTTCGTCATCTGGAAAACCTTCACCCGTTTTGTATAATGCATCCCCTAAGTTATCACCGTTATTGACAAATATCAATGTTCTGTCAATACGATACAACAAATATGGTGTTGCATCTGCCCGAAGCATACGGAGAGCTTTTGACACCGGTGTACCGGCTTTAACTAAGGCGGACAAAGATAACATCCAACCAACACCAGTAAAAATACGGTAAATAGACCATGGGGGTGCCTTATCAAAAGCACTGCGGCCATTCGTTTTCCAATAAGGGAAAGTAATAACAATAATCGTAAAAATAGTCGGCAATGTGGCAAATAACAAAATCGGATGTTTATCCACAAAATGGGCTAAATCAACCAATGATTTGGCCAACCCAATCCAAACTAAGTCCGGAACGGCATCCATCATAGGAGGTACCATGAATGCGCCCACCCCCCAAATAAGGAAAATCACCATACAAATCAAAAATAACGGATAGGAAATGGCCGAAATAACGGGACCTTTCATCCGATTCATACCTTCCACCGCCTTAATGGTATTGGCTAAAGCATCTTCCAAATTGGCAATATCACCCACAGATAACATTAACAATTCACTAGACGGCGCCCAACCACGCAAGGCCACGGAAAACGAATCACCGTTTTGAATGGAGCGCATCCAGTTTGCTTCGGCAATTGCCATTGGTTCGTCCAAAGATTTACCGTCTTTTGTTGCAATTTGATACATACGATCCAAAGCATCCATTAAAGAGAATCGGTTTCTGAGCAAAGCACGTAATTTTTTGTAAAATGCCAAACGGGATTTTGTACTATGTCGCACCGAAAAACGAGCATACGCCGTATTAACGGCATTAGCTCTGTGCATACCTTGTTGAGCTAAAGAACTGCGAGATGAAGATGGTGTAAAATCAGCCATAAAATACCCCTTTACTATCAGTTATCATTGAACAGACCGGTCCACCGTTCAACTTCTTCAATATCAATAATTCCCTTTAACATACGAGCCTGAGCCGCTTCTTTCAACGTACGCCCATTTAATTCCGTAACCCAGTAATCCAATGCTTTTTTGGATTCTCCACGCAACATTAAATCCAAAAAGGTTCCGTCCGGCAAAACGAACTCTCCGACAACGGTACGACCTTTAACGCCTCTGAATTCACAATGTTTACATCCTGGCCCACGTAAATAAGACAATTCCACACCAATATCACCAAAAGCTTGATGTAACCGCTGAACAGCTGGATTATCTAATCTATCTCTCGCCCGTACCCGACAATAAGGACAAATTTTACGGAACAAACGTTGACTGAGCAATCCTTTCATAATACTAGGATCTTGCAACTTAAAGTCCTCAACGCCCATATCTTTTAAACGCATTAAAATGGCCGGAGCACTGTTGGCGTGAAGGGTCGTCCACACGTTGTGCCCAGACAACGCACCACGGAAAGCCAAATCGGCCGCCGCTAATGTACGCACCTCACCAATCATCAATGCATCTGGGTCAGAACGCAAAGAGGCGGCCAATGCTTTGGTAAATTCCCTATCCTTTAATTCTTCTGTTGCGGCGTTGGTCACAGGCATTTGTCTGGCCCCCGGAATAGGATATTCAGGCGGATCTTCCACAGTAATTAAGTTCAGTTCGTAATTGCGTTCTTTGAGCATAGAAATCATATTACGTTGCAATGTTGTAGATTTCCCGGAACCCGTCGGACCTGCCACAACCACAATACCGGTTGGAATAGCCCGCAACCGATAGAATGTTTCAACTTCTTCTGGTTCAAACCCAAGCATGGACAAATCACCGGCTGTATCTGAATCATCTTCATCATACAACAAACGCATAACCACATATCGTGTACCAAAGGCAATCGGGTTAAATTGCAAACGAATACCTTGCACGTTTCTGGGCAATACCAATTTACCGCCAGATCCACGCAGAGCCGTTTTACCCATCTTTTGAGCGGCTTGATATTCATTTTGGGCATAGTTAGCATCTGAAATATCGGCAGAAGCAAAGGCCGCACGCACAAAGCTTTCTCCCCATTCCTTATTATATTCAAATTCCACCTGCATCAAACCATTCGTACGGAATAACACCGTTGTATGATCGGCCACAACAATATGAATATCGGATACACGACTAGCTGCGGCTTTGGATACAATCGTTACAAAGTTGCGTTGCATCCGTGCTTGTTCTTGTGATTCTGACGCAGCTTCTGGTGCCGCTTTATTTTTCATCTTAGCGGCATATTCATAAATATTGGTAATAACCGACAAAGGAACGTGCTCGGGTTCCCCGATTTGCAATCTTCTACGCTTTGTATCCGTTACAAATAATAAAGGTGGCCCATCATATTTATGCGTTTCGGCAACGAAATAGCGACCATTGGAAAACAACGCCAACATTGACCGAGTTGTATCTGAAATAACATAAGAACCACCTGGGGCCGTAATACATTCATTACCGTTAGAAAATAATTCTTTCAAAAAGGCTGCTGAGGTATAATTAATCTTTTCCGGAGAAGCCGGAGTCGTCGTACTAGCAAGACTGTCTTGACCATTTCCACTAGCCGATTGAGGTGTATTTTGCCCTGCAACCGCATTACTTGTTTGGTCTTGTGTTTCAATCTCTGCCGTTTCTTGAGCCAACTCAGTTATCAAGGCTTGACCATTAATATCTTGCGGAGGCATAGAGGCACCCACATTAGTGTTAGTTTCCGTTTCTGCTACAGCGACTTGAATAATTTCATTATCGGTTGTTGGGGCCTTTGATGCGGTATCTGAGGATAACTCGGGAGCATTAACTGCAATATTTTCCGGCAACCTTTCTGAAGATATATTTTCATCAACAATATGAACTGTTTCACTTTCTTCAATATTTTCAGAAGACAATCCGGAAGATGAAAAACCGCCATCATTAAGGGCTGAGGGTGTTCCTTGCTCATTCATCTGAGCTAAATCGGGTGCAGAATACACATCAACCGGTTCTATTTCTTCTATCTCTGTTTCTTGAGCCATAACAGTAGGCACAACAGGCGCATTAACCGGTTGATTAAAGAACGAAGGAATACGTGTTTGCTCAACGTGGTCTTGCCCCTCGTTTTGCCGTTCCGGTAAAACAGGAGCATTTTGAACACCAGACAAATTCGTTTCGTCGTTCACACCAATCCTCTTTTTTAGTTAACAGGCTCAGCTGGTGTTGCAATATCTTGGGTTGTTTCTTTTTCTTGAGCTTTCGGTTGTGGCACCAATGTCAAAGAACTTTCCTGATTATCATATACAACGAACAAGCTGTCTTTTGTAATTTTTTTCACAACATGACCGGATGGCAACGTATCATCTACACGAACAACCACAAGTGAGTTATTTTGTAAATCTCGTAATTGAGCGGATAATTTGCCGGCAACACCTTTGATACTGGCAATTGCATATAAATCCATAAATGCAACAGACGTTTTTTCGGGATTAATATTGACCTGAGTCTTCACATCATCCGGATTTTCCTTCGCCTTTTCTAGTGCTTCAGCACGCAATTGTTCACGCATTGCTTCGGCTTCGGCAATTTTTTGTTCCAATTCGGCCTCTTCTTGTTTTTTCTTTTCCAATTCTAAACGAATTTTTTCTTGTTCTTGCCACCATGCAATACGACTGCGAACCACATCTTCCCGTTTAGAAATTTCTTCCAATCGTGTTTGACGATAAGTAGCTTTTAATTTTTCTAAATCATTTTTGAGGGTTTCTTTTTTCTTTTGTAAATCTAAGAAAATATTACCACGTTCCAAATCGGCCATTTCTTGAAACACTTCCGTTGTAATACGGCCTAATAATTGTTCACTGGGTAAATCTTTTGGAGAAACAGATGGTTGCATTGCAGCCGGACCGGTAATGAGTTTTTCATTTAATCCAGGCAAAGGAGCCAGTTCTAACGTTCCCATGCTGGGACGAGCCGGAAAATCAACGGTTGTTTTTGAATTTGTAGATACATCCGTTAATTCTTTTTCCAAAACCTGACGGCTGGCTTCATCTAAAACCTTTGGTGCCTCCAATCCGCCGTTTTTAGGGTCGGCAGCCTTTTCCTGAGCCATTGCAGCCGGACTGACAATAGCGACACTTAATAATAACAGACCCAAAAAAGATAAAGTTTTATTTGGCATAGATACGTCCCTCATATTTCCATTTGTTATTTGTTGCCTCAATGGCTGGGTTATATTCCACCTTTAACAGCTCTAATCCGGAAAATTTATCAAAAAATTCTTTCCATTCCCACGGAGAGTATCCGGAACTGACTGTAAAAGCGTAAAATTCATATGTTTGTTGATTGGGTGGCACAGAACCATCCGGATTATTTGGCGGATCTTGCACCGTTTGTTTTGAATATTGAATCGGCAATCCGGTTGCTTGCGTAATATCAATAAATTCATCCCGAATTTGATCAGCGGAAAGCGTCGGAATTGTTGCAATTGTCGGCAAATCCGTAAATTGAACCGTCCCTTTAGCAGACGTACCGGAATCATTCAAAGAAACTGAAACACGAGACAATCTATATTCATCAATAGCGGCCTTAAAAAAGGCAATGCGTCCGCCATTTTGCTTACTCCAAGACGTTTCAATTCCTGTGGGTGTACAAACCACTGTTCCCATTTTCCATTGAGGAATTGTCAAATTGCTGAGTTGATAGGAGTTATCCCAACACTTATTCAAAAAGTGTAATGTATCTGGTACTTTTTCCCATGGCTTCGGTTTTTCCGGTGTCGGTTCAACCGGCTTAATCACCTCAGGTGTCGGAACAGCCACAATTTTTTTCGGTGTAAACACACTGTCCCATAACGAACTGATTAAGTAAAAAATACCGATAACAACCACAATGATAAACAACGCAATCCCAATAAGGAACTGAGTTTTTCTCATCGCACTGAGTTCTTGCAAACGAACTTTTCGGGCATTTTTAATTAAATCAGCCAAGACAACTTGTTCGGCCCCATCAATTTGCCATTCGGATGGGGCAATTTTGATATCCCAGTCTGGCACGGCCATCATGGAGAAAAAGGCCCGCTGAGCATCTTCTTCCCGTACGAATAAACGATCTTCTTCCGATAAGATTAAGTCATTACGGATGGAAACAAACCACCATCCTTCTTTTATTCGGAAAACGGCACACACAGACGTTTTATCGGCATAAGCACTGGCCACAGCAGCGGCAGCGGATGGTTGCCCTTCTGCATGCCCCATAGACTTTTTACCAATACCGTATTGAGGCGCTGAAGCCGGACGCAAACAATACAAATCATATCCGGGTTCACTTTCAATCACCTCTCTGATTTCCGGTAATGGGTCATCCGGATTTTGCAAAGATTGCCACAACAAACCAACAGCATAAACCGTTCCGTCAATATTTAACGTTCCGCCCGGTTCGATTTTGTTTTGACTTTCTACTGCATTTACACATTGGTTTGTGTTTTCCACGGTTTAACTCCTTACCTTAAAAATCACGCATCCGTGTTTCCGGAGCCATCGGAGATTCCAATACCTCAGGTGTCAATAAAATAACCAAGACATCACGTGTATTGTTATTGTAAGCTTGACCACCAAGTAAGCTCATTTTGGGTTTACCGATACCGGCCGTATTTGTCATATCTTGAACTTTTTCAAAACCAGTTAAGACCAAAGTAGACCCTGAACGCATGGCAATTTCTTGCATAAAGCCACGCATTTGCATTTTCGGCAATTGGACAATGGTTGTTTCTTTATCACCAGAGCTTGTCCCATCTTCATCATCTTCTTCTTTTTCCTGATCACTCATAGACCCGCTGTTAGAGGAAAATTGTTCCAAAGAAATCAAATCACTGATGGTTAATGAGAACAAAACAATCAAACGACCATGATCCAAAATTCTCGGCAAAATTTCCATAGAGAAACCATAGTTCAAGGTATCTGTTTCCATATCCACTTCTGTATCACGATCATCACCGCTACCGGATGTAGTTACAGAGGATTCTTTCACATAGTTTTCGGATGTTGTTACTTGAACTGGAGCAACCTTATTATTCATTGTTGTAACAGATGAACTGGTAACTAAAGAGGTTTTTCCAAGTGTTGAGAATGCTTGAATAACCGATGTTGAATCTTTCCATTTTGAATTCGGATTAATTAACGTCAAGCTCATTAACCCAAGAGCACCGGCGGCCGTACCGCCTGTTGCATCAATGTAATACGGACTTGAGAACGTACCAGCCACATCAGAAGAGTTAAACACAGCCCGTAAATCAAAGCCATAGTTATCTTCTTTAGAAACGCTGACTTGTAATACCTTCACAGAAATAGCCACTTGACGTGTCAATTTTTCATTCCAGTTGTTAACATAAGATGCCACTTTTCTCATAATAAACGGACTAGCCGTTACCGTAATCGTCCCTGTCGGACGACTGAAAGAAATTTTTCCTTGTTCACCAACAACTTGTTCAATACCTTTTTCAATACTATCCCACAAAGCCAAATTTGCCGATGTATTTAAACTGGATGACGCATTTCCGCCACCACCTTCACCCATAGAGGTACCGGTAATGGACGCACTCATTTGTGTTTCCGTTGGCAAAGCATAAATTGTAAAAACACGTGTTTC
The DNA here is from genome assembly GCA_017457425.1 of Alphaproteobacteria bacterium. Taxonomy (GTDB): domain Bacteria; phylum Pseudomonadota; class Alphaproteobacteria; order CAAHEQ01; family UBA3637; genus UBA7488. The sequence goes on along the minus strand of JAFTHM010000097.1, from coordinate 7,990 downwards.
CGTTGTAAAGAACGTAATAACACCGCCTTTATATCTCCACCATACACCATAGCGGTTTGAAATATAGTTTAACAATCCACTGAGTTTTCCGGAATAATTAACGGGAACGGTTTCGGACGGAATGGCTTCTTCAGCCTTTAAATCATCCAAACGAACGGCTATACCGGTTAAATCCGTCAACTCTTGTGCCAATAATGGCAAAGTTGTTTCTTCAGCAATTGAAATCGTAATACTGTCATCAGCTTCTAACCAAGCCGGTAGCGCATCACCTTCCATAATTTTAACACTGCTATTACCCAACCAAATATCATTTTTGGTATGAACAGTATCAACCGCTTGAGGCAAATCGGGGATTTCAGCTTGTTGCAAGTGTTCTTCCACCCGTTCCAATGTTGTTTCAATTTTATCGTTGGTTTCCTTAACATATTTATTACAAGACGTTAAGGCCATAACCCCAAACAATAAAGCGGTCGCCAAGCTGATGGTTTTGAACTTAGTTTGCATTTTCATCCTCCTGCGTACTAATGACTAATACTCTGTTGCCCTTATAGAATGTACCGATAGGTGCCGGAGTGGCCCGTGCGAAAGAGCGAATTAACGCACCGGATACTTCGGTAAATGTGCCACGGAAAATGACACCGGCTTCTAAATGGTAATCTCTGTCTAATTTCCAAATCACGGTCCAACCGGCTTTTTCACCCCATTGCATCAATAACCCACGCAAGGTATCACCGGTTTTAGCCTCCCAATCATGGCATTGTTCACCATAGGAAACTTTTCCACCCAAAGATGTATCCTTAACCGTTGTTGCCGTTGTTGTTTCTTCTTTAACCTCAATGGTTTTTGTTTGAACGGTTTGAGTTTTGACTTTAACCGTTTCATCTTGTCCCACTGACGTATCAACTTCAACCGTTTGCGTTTCTTCTTGCTCTGCCGGTTCTAAAGTCCCCCCAACTATTTCAGGAACCACCGTTTCAATCTTAACGGCCGGCGGTGTTTTAAGGGGTTTAATACTCAGCGATTGCGGTGTTTCTACTGCCGGAGCGGAAGCAGATAAATCCGTACCGTTTTGACTGCCGTAATATGTTTTTGTTCCCCCATTGGTTTCAGTCGTTGTCATTGTGTATGTTTGTTCGGAAAAACTGGGCAAATACAAAGCAGAGTCTGAATCGGAAATCAAAACACATTCTATACCGTTATTATCCAAACACGCTTGTTGTTGAGTACGAGCCGATGGATAAACATCATAATCATCTTCTTGGTAAGTTGTACACCCACTCATCCCCAAAGCACAAGAAATAATGGCAATACAAGCTGTATTTTTTAATAATTTAAGTCTCATTTTTTCGCTCCTTTTTCCTAACCATACTTCATTTTATATGAATATACAAGTGTTGTTTTTATTTTTTTACCATCTTGTTGTTCGCTTTTCCCCACGTTGTCTTTTTTTCGCATCAGAAACAGACACTTGAACCAGCTCCGGTTTAGGCATTGTCCTTAAAATCAAGCTGTCTGCCGGACGATTGGTAAAGATAACACGAATTTGATGTGGTGACAATCCATTTCCAATCAAAGTGTTTTGAATGATGCTGAGACGTTTTTGTTGAACAGACGGATTTTGCGTACTCAAGCGCACTTCAACAATTAACCGTGGATCATTCATAGCACTGACGGAAAAAGCCTTAATCCATTTAATCGTTTGACCGGAAAAATGCGAGGCATTTTTATAAAATGATACCTTTATTTCTTGTGGCATAATAAAATCCGGACGCTTATTATCTTCCAATGCTGTTAACATTTTATCGGCATACTGAGATGGAACAATTTTTCGTACATGCGGCTCCACAACCGGTTCCGGCTCTGCCATTTTAGGCAATGGCGCCAAAGGAACCAATACCGGACGAGCCTGAACTGTCTGCACAGAGCCGGAAACAGATGGAACAGATGGAACAGACGGAACAGATGGAACAGACGGCAGCGTCGGCTCCGAAAGTGTTGCAGTTTTCACCCCATTTTGAACCAATGGTTTGGGAGCGTTATATCCGGCCCCGATATTATGAGTAATAACTGGTGCTTTTTTCTGACCATTTCCTTGATTTGACCGTTCTGTTTTGCCAACCTCTAACACATTTTTACTTTCTTCTGCCACTTGAGCATGGACATTCATAACGGGCGTGGCTTTACTTCCTTCAGAAGATACGGCAGAATCCTCACCGACCGTTTTTGATGATGAAGCAGACACAACATATACCGGCACCTCTTTTGTCGTTGTTGTCGTGGTCGTGGTTATTGTCTTTTTAACTGACACATTATTATCTGTTTGAGAGACAACTTGTGCTTCTTCTTCCGCAACCGGCAATAAATACGTCGGCACCAAAAAATCACCCTCAGCCGTAATGGTTGCCACATCTTCGTCAGCATCTGCCGGTTCAGCCTCTATAGCCGTTTCAACCAAAACATCTTCAGCCGGATCACCATCTCCTTGGGCTAATCCTTCATCCAATACATCCGATGAAGCCATCACAAAAGCCGGACACAGCAAACTCAAACCAAAACTCAATCCGATTGCTGATTGCAGGAAAATTCTTTGTTTTACCATATTTATATTCCTTTACACGTGTTAGGATGCCCCAAATAAGGCACTCGTTTACTTTATCATAAGTTAAAATTCTTAATTTTTTACTAACAAAAACCCATTTTTTTTCATTAGATTGTAAAAAAGTGCTGGACAAAAGTTAAAAAATAAGGTAAACTATAATTAAGCCTTGAAAGAGGTGATCTTTATTAACTTAAGGAGGTCCTTATGAATAAATTTTTAAAATACTTATCTTTCTTTGCGATAGTCGCTTTGGCCTTTGTCGCTACCGATGCATTTGCTACAAATACTAGCAGCAATGCTAACGACACTACTCAGGTACTTGGTTCAAGTAATGACGTGTTTAAAACCGTTTTAGATAGAATGGTTAGAACATTTCAAAACGTCCGTTCCGTTATCTTCGTTGTCGGTGGGTTCGGCTTAGTCGGTTTAGCCTTTGCCGCTATCTTTGGAAAGGTAAAATGGTCATGGCTAGCTGCGTTAGCAGTTGGGTTGGCTATTGTGGCCCTTGCCGGTGCTGTGGTTGACTACGTTACTCGCGGTCAGACAAACCAAACCCTTGGATACGTTCCATCATTCCAAGATACGTTGGATCGCGCGCAGTAAATACACTTATTGTATACGAAAAAGGGGAGCGTCAGCTCCTCTTTTTTTTATATCTTTTTCCATCTTTTTTTCTATCTACCTTCACCTTGTCTATCTCAAATTCTTCTCACTATCATCCTTATACTTAACTCCATAAAATATTATTGATAAATCCCCCTCTGAAAGAACCGAAGAACGAAGCAGAACAGGTAAAATGACGTTATTTCTTCTATTGGCCTTATCTAGCTTGCTCAGTTTTTAAAGTAACAAATTACCATATATATCAGTATTCGTATTTTATTTATGGGTGATAGCTTCTCTCAAGGAGGTACAGGATACTAAAAAAAAGAATATCGGAGAGTGACAGAAAAAAGAGGTTGAGAATAATGAGAAAGGACATCGATATAAACAAGAAATCATCAGTATGACAAACGAGAAACAACCAGTCTGCTCTCTGAGCTAAGTTCAAAAGCAACAACAAATGTAAAAAAACACCAAACTTACCCCTCTTGGGTAAACTTTTGAGGCAAAGAAATAACCACTCTCAATCCTTTTAACGGACTGGCCTTCAACACGATATCGCCCCCATGAGACAAAACAATATCCCGGGCAATTGTCATACCTAATCCCACCCCACCCGTTTCTTTATTGCGGGAATTTTCAAGACGATAAAAGGCCTTAAAAACTTCTTTACGCTTACTTTCGGGAATACCCGGTCCGTTATCATCTATCGTAATAGTTGCCATTTTATTACGAATACCCAAATTAACCTGAGCATAGGTGGCATATCGGCCGGCATTCGTTAACATATTCGTAATGGCTCGTGTTAAATCAGCGGGACGAGCCAAAATTTCAATTTTTTGTTCGGTATGCAAATCAATTTTTTGCCCCGTTTTTTTAAGTTTTTGCACAATATCTTCCACCAACAGATTCAAAACAACCGGTTCAGGCGCTTCTTTCCCTTCACCTTTGGCAAAAGACAAATACCCAGTCAGCATTTTTTCCATTTCTGCGATATCGGATTGCAAATCACGCACATTATCATCTTGTTCCATCATAGATAATTGCAATTTCATCCGTGTCAGCGGTGTCCGTAAATCATGGGAAACCCCCGCCAACATATCGGTCCGTTCTTTTAAATAGCGTTGAATACGATTTTTCATCAAGATAAAGGAATATCCGGCTTGTTTAACTTCCGTTGCTCCACTGGGTTTAAAGGAAAAATTCATATGCCCTCGTCCCATTAATTCCGATGCACGAGACAATCGTTCAATGGAACGCACTTGATTTTTCATAAACAAAAAGGCAATACCAAACACCAAAACGGCCGTTCCAATTAACCACAACAAAAAGACAAAGATTGTTGAAGTAAAATACCTCTTTTTGGGTACCAAAGTTGTCAAAACCCCTTCCGGCAACTCAACCGCAATACTGACCGAGCGATTATCATTTTGTGTTAACGTATAAGGATACGACAAACCATCCAATCCTTTCATCAAAAAATAAGGCATTTTCACCATATCTGAGTTTTTTTGCAATTGTTGCCCAGGGTGCCAACTCATTTTTAATGATAAATATTTGTTCATATCCAACAAAATGGCATTTAATTCATCAGGTGTCGGATGTTGGTCAATCACATCAGCTACTATCTTAATTTCACCAGCCACATCTAACGCCAATCGTTTAGCAATAACTTCCCAGTGTCTATCATAAAAAAAGACACTGATAACGGCTTGTAATAAAATAAGTGGCAATAAAATAATCAATACAAAACGAATCATTAACCGCTGTGGCAAAATATACGAACGAATTGCTTTCAGTCCATATCCCATCCATTGGCATAAGCCGGATAACAAAATAAAAAAGTGTTTTTTTGTTTTATGTGTCATTTGAGCGCCAACACATATCCTTGTCCTCTGACGGTTTGAATACATAACGGTTTTTTGATATCCGTTTCTAATTTTTTACGCAATCTGGTAATTTGCACATCAATATTTCGCAAATTATCGGTTTTCAACCACTCCCCCAATTCTTCACGAGAAATCGTTTCTCCGGCCTTTGAGGCCAATGCTTTTAATAGCTCTTGCTCAGCGGTTGTCAACGCTATCGGCATATCATTTTGAAATAAAGCCCCTGTTGTCAGGTTGTATGTGTAAGGTCCAAAATAAACCTCATCACTATGCCGTAAAGCAACAACCCGACGCAATATATTATTAATACGTAAAACCAACTCTCTGGGTTCAAAGGGTTTAGGTAAATAATCATCTGCCCCGTTTTCTAATCCCGTAATACGATTAGAACTATCCCCCATTGCCGTCAACATTAATATAGGGGTTTGCAAATCACGCTCTCTGAGTTCTTTGGTATAATCCAGCCCATTTTTTTGAGGCATCATAATATCCATAATAATCAAATCAAATACAAATAATGCCAATAAATCATCTGCCTCGTTTGGATTAGATGCTTCGGATACCTCAAACCCATTATCGGTCAGATACTTTTTTAACAAGCGTCTGAGACGCGTATCATCATCTATTACCAAAATGTGAGAAGGTGTTGTCATCTACTGTCCATTTTTTAAACGTTTCAAAATATCTGCCCCAATTTGACCACCCTCACCCTGCAACCCTTTTTCCAACACTAAAGACATATCTTCAATATCTTGAACCATCACAGTCAGATGTGTTTCATCAAACGTATCGGTTGTCTTAATCAATGTACAAAGGTGAGCCCCTAAATCACTCATTAAGGGATAATCAAAAGTGGCCCCCTGCCCTTTAATATCATGAGCCGTACGATAAAAATCTCCCCGAATTAAAGTGTCTTGTTCTGAACCAGTCAACTGTTGAATTTGTTCAAATATTTTCTTCAGCTTTGCCACATCATTACCGGCCCACTCAATATACTTTCTTGACATATCGGCAATAACGTCTAGCGCCTTTTGTTCCAATTCGCTTAAAGAAACATCAGTCGCTGTATTTTTAAAAATATCGGGTAAGTCATCTGTCGTTGTCATGCCAATTCCTTATAAAAATGTTTTTACTTATTCCATCCAAATTCAGAATAAACATCACCGGCCAATGATTTTAAAATAGCCTCTTTGGCATAGGGTACCATATTTTCAGGTAAATGGTGAATATCCGCCCAAAATAACTCAGAACACTTATTTGGCTCCATATTTACCGGCTCCCCCGAAAAATGTGTCGCCTCAAAGAAAAAACCGATTCGTTCATTATTGGACAAATGATGCATAACGTGAACCAACTTCAAATCATTCGGATTGATATCTATGCCTATTTCCTCTTTCATTTCCCTCACGGTTGCATTTGACACGGTTTCGCCAGCCTCTTTATGTCCCGCCGGCAAATGGTATTTACCGTCTTCATAACCGGTATTCGCACGTTTTAAAAGCAAAATCGTATTATCTCTTTTTAAAAGGACGTGAACATCTCCCGTCAAATGTTGTCTGGACATAATAATTACCTCCTGGTTCATATATGTAAACGGTATGTTATTTTTAGCAATTTGTCAACGATAAATTATTATGTCAGCCCCCTTCATTCTCCTTAATAAGACAAAACAGGTTTGGACAAAATAAACGCAATACGACGAGAGATAGATACTGTTTTCCCATAAAAATATTCTGATTGCCAAATGATTTTTAGACTGGCATACCCCAAAATAATCATTTCTTTCGTATGCATTATTTTCTTTTGAATTTTAAATACAGTTTTATCCATCTGATTATAAGATAAAAATTCAACTATACTGATTTGAGTTATAGAAAAAATTTGAAACATGTTATCCTCATAAAATATAGGGGTTAAAAGATAATATTGTTTATAAACATAACGATAAATACAACTAAATGGTGTACTTGTCAAATAAAAAATCGCCCTTTTGGTGCAAAATTTTAGAACCATTACACGCAAAGATTGTATTTTCAAATATAAACAAGTTGTAAGTTTTAGTTCATATTTACAAAAAAAATTATGGGAAAAAGAAAAAGTCTGTTATTGCTCTTACCTTAATGAGTAAATTCAGCAAAAACTCAAAGCGCCTACAAAATACTCTACCTAACTATTACACCATCCGAATCGGATGCTCAAAAGGACTATTTCGGCAGAGCTTCAACATTGGCTAAAGCCCGAACCTCACATCGCTCGGGCCAAACCCATCCCTCGCAATTAAATACAAAAAAGGCCGGATAAACCGGCCTATTTTGTATTTGGTTGGGCACAGTGCGCAATTCACGAGCTAACTTTATTACTCTGTTTCTTTATTTTTAAAATTACTTCTTGCCTAATATGTTTTAAATATTTACGTACCCGAGAGTTAGTAATATGACATAAATTTGTATCTTTCAATTTCTCTCTTAAAAAAAGAAGAATATCTAAAGAATTTGATGAAGCAATTATATTGATAAGAGGTATATAATCCACAATATTTTTCATATAAAAGTCTATGTGGTCACGGGCAAATTGAATGTCTGTTCTCAATTTATAGAATAAAATATGTATTTTGTTTAATTCATGGTTTGGGTAAAATATGAGCCTTTTCATTAACTCAAGTTTATCTACTCTCTGCGTTAATACAAAAGATAGCGCACCTTGAAGAAAAATATTTTTTTCATTCGTCCATAAATCTTCAATTATTTTTATTTTTGATGCACTAAGTTGAGTTGTAGATAGAAACATTGCTGCTTCAAATCTTACATAAAAATTTTCATCAGGATTACAAAGATAGCTATAAATTAATTCCTCTGTTTCATTACTTAAATGATCTAAATAGCGTAATGCTTTTATACAT
>JAFTHM010000096.1 GCA_017457425.1 Alphaproteobacteria bacterium | reverse complement strand
TCAACGTAAAAAGCCATCAACGGCGTTTGTTCGTCTTATTTTTTTAATACCGCCGACATGTACAAATTTCCCTTGTCAGACACCCACGTATGACCGTATCTGCCTCGTCCACTTGTCTGACTGTTTGCCACAATAACCGATCCGATCGGATAATCCGCAGCCACTTTATTTGTACTGTCTACCGTTTCAAAAGTAAACTTTTTCCATATCATAGAAGGCACTATAACACATTTTTTTAAAAATTAAAAGAAAAACCTTGATTTTATCATTCTCTCAACTGTATAATTTAGTAAATGCTTTATAAAAGATATCAAAATAAGGAGGAAATATGAAAAAAATTTTATTAGGATGTGCTGCTACTTCGGTTTTATTAGGTGGCATTGTTTTTGTGAGTGCTTATCAAATGCCTTTAGCACAAAAGCAAGCTTGGCTGACCGCCTCCTCCCCTTCTTCCTCCTCTACATTAAATGCTAAAATGTATACATTAGAAGAAGAACAAATTTTATCGGCCGCCGAAACGTTTTTATATTATCAAAATTTAGATGAACTCATCCGAGTAGATGTTAAAGCAGATGGAAATGACTTTATTATTACCTTTGAAAATCCTAATGATAAAGAAGAACCCAAACATGACTTAAGATTGGTCAGAATCGCGGACTTTAACGGTAAAAAACAATATAAAATTACATCAGAATCTTGGGTAAATTGGGCGGAAATAGTTCGTGTCAATTTCCCAAATCCTCAAATTACAGTGGATGAGTATACGCATACTATCTCATGGGTGCCGGATTTATCCTTAATGACTAACTCGTCATTAAAGGCAACAGATATCATCATTAAAGATACGGACTTATCCTTAAGTATTGGGTCAATTGTTGCCGATTCTATGGTAGCCCCTCAAAATAATAAAATGGATGTGGCCTCCATATCAGATGTTTTGGATATCAACATAAAAACACCCATGTTTGAGTTGACTATCCCAAAAATCAGTTATGACACCCAAATCACGGGAACAGACCAAACCGGCATTGAAATCATGCAAGCTTTAAGTGCCGAAAAAACGACGGCTTCTTTAATGATACCGGCTTTTGCGATTACCTCTCCCTTACTTGGAACGGAACCAATAACCGGTACGATAGAAGACTCTGTCATATTTGACGATCATCTTAATATGTCCATGCGTATTTCGGATATAAAAGTACCGAATATGCCGACACTGCCCACAACAATCAATGCCAATGTTTCTTTGAACGGTTTAGAAAAAGCGGATATTATTTCCTATATGCAATTATCCGAAAAATATGATGAATTGGAAAATCCCGAAACACCGGAGGGGGCCGATTTAGAAAAACAATTATTTGATTTATATAATCAGTTAGCACAAAAAATCAGCATTAATGTAGAAGATATCTCTTTAATTTTCAAAGAAGGGACAATCACTGTCAGTGGCACAATAAAACCGGAAAAAACGGCTGTAGCTATTAATGGGGAAATTCGTGTGGTGAATTTTGATGCATTATCTCCAACACCACAACCGGCAGATAAAGAGGCTTGTGCCAAAGCATTAGAACAAATGACACCGGATATGCCTATGCCGGCAGCTTGTGTACAACAACCGGGGATGTTAGAATTTTTAAGACCATTTTTAGATACGACTAAACGTACAACAAATACCGAAGGGCAAAGTGTTGATACATTTAAAATTGACTATAGTGCCAATAAAATATCCATTAATGGACAGGAAATATTAATGCCTCAAACACAATCACCTGCTCCCGCCCAAAATATCCGTATTGAAAATATCCAAGTTAAATCGGATAAACCGGCTAATGGCAAAACACCTGCGGCCACTTTATCAGAAGCACAGGTAAAATAAAATGACCCCTGAGGAGTTAATTGAAAATTTTTCATATCTGACAGATTGGGAGGATAAGTATCGCTATTTGATAGAGCTGGGTGAACAACTTCCTCCCATGCCATTAGAGGAAAAAATCCCCACGAATAAGGTGGAAGGATGTATGTCTCAGGTGTGGATTTCACATACTGAACAAAATGGCAAGCACTTGTTTAAAATGGACAGTGATGCCCACATTGTCAGAGGGTTAGAGGCCGTTTTATGGCTTTTGGTGAATGATAAAACCACTGATGATATCAAAGCATTAGATATTGAGGGCATTTTTAATGAATTGGGATTGTCCGAACATCTATCCCCTACCCGCCGAAATGGTTTTGCCGGCATGGTGGCACGGATAAAAGAGGCGGTGGGGTAAATTAAACAGCATAACTTAACTAACGTTACGATTTTTGCATAATGCATATAAAAAAGCCGTCCGTATTCGTGCGCCACGGAGAAAGGCGCTCTTGGTGAATGACATGATAACGTGGATGAGAGGTCAAGAAATTTTCTACTTGCCGTTCATTTTCATCCGATGTAATTGAGCATGTAATATAGGTCAAATAATGCCCCGGTTTAACATATTCTTCGGCCGTGTGAAGAATTTCAGCTTGTTTTTTTGTCAGTTGTTCCAACTGTCTGGGCGTTAATTTCCATTTCATATCCGGATTCCGACGCCATGTTCCTGTTCCAGAACACGGGGCATCTACCACCACATGATCAAACTTTTTATGAGGTTCAGGTAATCTTGGCACCGTTTTAACAATTGAAATACCGGCCCGTCTTGCCCGCTTTACCAGTTCTGTCAGGCGTTTTGGTGAGGCATCATAGGCTTGAATAAAGCCCCGATTTTGCATCAATTGCGCCAGTATCAACGATTTACCCCCTGCCCCAGCACAAAAATCAAACACATCATCTTTAGGTTTGACACCAATGGCCATTGATACCAATTGAGCACCTTCATCTTGCACCTCTACAAGACCTTTTTTATACACTTTAGTCGCAGACAAATTGGCGTGTTTTTCCAAAATAATCCCAAATGGAGATTGATCGGCCGGACGAACGGGTAAACCTTCTGCCCGTAAGTCCTCCAGCACTTTATCACGGTTGCCATAGGCCCGCAAACAAATCGGTGCTGTCCCATTTTGGGCAGGTAATTCTTTATCGGCCTCGGGTACATGGGATACAATCCATTCAGGGGCTTCCCATTTAACCCAATCGGGCATATCGTCCGTGATTTGCAAATCGGGCAAGTGTTCTAAGCGTTCTTCCCAAGTTTTGTCAGGATACAAATATGTCAGTTTGGCGTAATTACGCAGAGCTTGCCACACCAATTCCAACAAATCACGTCTGTCATCCCCTACAATATAGCGGTGCGATTCGGTATAGCGGTTAATGATTTCATTGGCTGATGAGGCTTTTTCCGAAATTTTATTCAGCAAAAAACCTGCCGTTTGTTTAATTTCCTCTGGCGTCATATTACCTCCGATAAACCGATTTTAACCATGCAATTTCTTTGGCATATCCATCCAATTCGTTCGGCGTTTCCAAATAAAAAGGCAAATGCCGTAATTTTTCATGGTTAATCAAGCGTTCAAAAAAATCCAGCCCCAAACTGCCCTCACCCAATTTTTCGTGACGGTCTTTGTGGGAAGCAAACGGATTTTTACTGTCGTTAATATGAATGGCCCGCAATCTATCAAGTCCGATAATGTTATCAAATTCAGTCAACACGCCGTCCAAATCCCCCACGATATCGTATCCGGCATCATACACGTGGCATGTATCCATACACACCCCTATTTTATCGGATAATTTTGTGCGAGAAATAATTTCGGCGAGTTCTTCAAACCGACTGCCGACTTCGGACCCTTTGCCGGACATTGTTTCCAACAAAACCGTCGTTGTTTGAGTGGGCGTCATAATATCATTCAACAAATCAGCTATCATCCCTATACCTTTTTCCGTACCCTGCCCGACATGAGAGCCGGGGTGAAAATTATACAGGCTGTTCGGTGTATATTCCAAACGTCGTAAATCGTCCGCCATAACCATCTCGGCAAATTCTCGGGTTTTACCATCCGCACTACATGCATTGAGCGTATAAGGCGCATGAGCCAACAAATTGCCGATATGGTGTTCGTTTGCAAATGTCAAAAAATTGCTCACATCTTGCGGATTAATTTCTTTAGCCGAACCACCCCGAGGATTACGGGTAAAAAATTGAAACGTATTCGCCCCGATTTTTTGGGCTTGACGTCCCATATCCAAGTATCCTTTGGACGCCGATAAATGACAACCTACTGTTAACATATTTTCTCCTTTTTGTATAGGATATCTATTTTCCCACCGTTTGTCAAACGAAAGTTATACTTATGGGTCAATTGTCAACAACGAATAAAACACCTATTTTCAAGATAAGTAGCAATCGTGCTATGATTTTTAACAAGGGAGATTTTATTATGCAATTAGGAACAAGATATCCGACTTTAGCGTTTCACACAGGCGGTGCCGGTCAAGCCAATGACGGGATTCCGCCTCAACCATTTGAAACATTTTGTTATGACAGTGCGTTAACTGAAGCCAAAATCCAAGACTTTAACGTTGTACCATATACATCTGTTTTGCCACCGGAATTGTTTGATAATATCGTGCCGGTGGATGAGGTAGCTCACACCTTTAAACACGGGGCTGTGCTAGAGGTCATTATGGCCGGTAATGGTGCCAGACGTGATGAACACAAAGCCATTGCCACTGGTGTGGGTATTGCTTGGGGAAAAAAGAATGGTAAATTTATCGGCGGATGGGCTGCCGAATATGTGGAATATTTTGACACCTATATTGATTATGAGATTGCTAAAGCACACGCCGAAATGTGGCTGAAAAAATCACTGCAACATGAATTGGATTTACGTGGTGTTGAACAACATTCCGATTTTCAATTTTTCCACAATTATGTGAATATTGAACAAGAATTCGGTTATTCTTTAACGGCTCTGGGCTTTTTAAATTTTGAATTTGCACCGGTTGTGG
>JAFTHM010000095.1 GCA_017457425.1 Alphaproteobacteria bacterium | reverse complement strand
TGCTGTGAAATGAATGATTGCAAAGTGGCCGAAGCTTATAATCCAGCCGGCGTTAAATTACCGATGAACGCTTGGATTATCACCAAATTATCCGAAGCCGAAAAAACAATTTCCAACGCCATTGAAACTTACAGCTTTAATGACGCCACACAAACGGCTTACCACTTTGTATGGGGTGTGTTCTGTGATTGGTATTTGGAAATGGCAAAACCCGTATTCTATGGCGACAGCGAAACAGCCAAAAAAGAAACACGGTCCACAATGGCCTTTGTGTTTGATAAAATTTTGGGCTTACTCCATCCGTTTATGCCGTTTATTACCGAAGAATTATGGGATAAAACGGCCGAGCGCAGTGAAATGTTGATGGCATCCGCTTGGCCGAATGTGGCAGAATACGAAAATCTTGAGGAAACACGCAAAGTGGATTGGGCCATTAATATGGTGTCCGCTATTCGTTCGGTACGCAGCGAAATGAACATTTCCGCCGGTGCCAAAATTAAATTGCGTATCCAAGAGGCCAGCGATGAACAACGTGGCTTAATCGGTGAATTTTCTCAAATGATTTCATTTTTGGCCCGTGTGGAAGAAATTGATTTCGTATCCGAACCGGTTAAAGGCGCCGTTTCCACCGTTTATGACGGTATGATTATGATGATTCCGTTAGAGGGTTTAATTGACGTGGATAAAGAAAAAATGCGTCTGACCAAAGAAATGGATGCTTTATCCGGCTTTATTGAACGCACATTAGGACAATTAGCTAACGAAGCGTTTGTTTCCAAAGCGCCGGAAAAAGTCATTAATGACAAACGGGCATCTTTGGCCGAGGCTCAAGATTCCATGAAAAAATTACAAGAGGCCTTTGACCGAATCGCTGGATTGTAATAATGTATTGAATATATTAAATCACCCCCTCGAACGAGGGGGTGATTTTTGCATCCTGAAAACTACAGGCTAGGCCGGTAGTTTTCAGGATACAAAAAAAATAAGGGGTCGATAAAGCCCCCTATTTCGTTTTTTATTTTTCCGATATCTGCAACGGTATCATCCGTACATACCGACTGGCAATTTTAACGGCAGTCGGGAAATCTTTTGCAACCGACAGCGTTTTCCAGTTAATATGTTCTTGCAACAAGGCCGTATGCAACACCTCACGTGGTTGTTTTTTAATATTGCAAATAATGACCTTAGTCCCTTGTTTTTTCAATTTTTTCACAAACTCGGCAATCAAATTTGCCCCACTAGCATCCACCATAGGCACTTGCCCCATACGCAAAATCAAAATGCGAGGCGGTGTTTTCAGTTGTGCAAAAAACTTAGAAATTTCGCTGACCCCACCAAAGAACAACGGACCGGACACACGGAAGGCAACAATCCCTTGATGAGATAAATTATCGCTGATATTTTGACCACCTGTTTTTTCTTTAGATAACTTATCATCATTGGCAATCGCAATTTGGTTGCTCATACGGTGCATAAAGATAACGGCGGCCATAATAAACCCAACGGAAATAGCGGTATTTAAATCCACCAACACCGTCAACAAAAACGTAACGATAAGGGTATTACGGTCTCCTCTGGGGGCTTTCATTAACTTAATCATTTTATCAAGGCTGAGCATATTCCACCCAATAATAATCATCACAACAGACAAACAAGCCAGTGGAATAAAGCCCGCAACCGACGCCAAAGCCACCATAAACAATAAAATGAAAACCGTATGTAAAATACCGGCCATTGGTGAGTAAGCTCCGGCTTTGTAGTTCGTCGCCGTTCTGGCAATCGCCCCCGTTGCCGGCAAACCCATAAAACAAGCGCTGGCAATATTGGCCGTACCTTGCGCAATTAATTCGGCATTCGGATTATGGTTATCACCGCTCATACCATCTACAACCTTAGCACTTAAGAGCGATTCAATACCGGCCAAAAAGGCTATCGTAAAGGCGCTTGGCATTAAGCTAAACAACATAGACAAGTCAAAATCGGGCAAACTAGGTGCCGGCAAAAAATGAGGCACTTCCCCAAATTTACTGCCGATTGTATCCACAGGTAATGAGAAAATCACAACTAACAGAGTAGATAAAATCACACTCGCCAGATAAAACGGGCTTTTCGGCCAACGTTTTTTGATGAGCATAATTGACGCAAAAGCTACCACACTGATTAAAACCGTAAACCAATTCAATGTTCCGAAATTTTTAAAGTAGGCTATCCATTTTTGCAAAAAGGGAGCCGGCACTTCTAAAGATAAACCGAATAAATCTTTAATTTGTGTAGAAATCAAAATCACACCAATACCGGCGGTAAAACCCGTTACAACCGGATACGGAATATATTTGATATACGTTCCTAATCGCAAGAACCCTGCAATAATTAAGATAAGACCCGCCATTATCATTGTAACGAGTAATCCATCAAATCCGTGTTGTTGTAAAACACCCAAAATAATAATGATAAAAGCACCTGTCGGTCCACCGATTTGATATCGGGAACCACCAAGCAACGAAACAAAGAAACCGGCAACAATGGCCGTATACAATCCTTGAGCCGGAGATACCCCGCTGGCAATCGCAAACGCCATCGCAAGCGGAATAGAAACCACCGCCACCGTCAATGCCGCGATACAATCACGACGAAAATCGGCTTTCGTATAACGTTTTTTCATCACTTCCATTAATTTTGGCGTGAAATTTTTCTTTATAAATTTCTTTAATTTTTCCATATTTGACTTAATCATTTTAACCTATACCCTATTTTGTTTTGAATTTATAAACCCTTTCGGACGCCATGGTGGCGCCCAACTTTTAAAAACATTACTGTTTGAATAAACGGGAAAATACGCCCATTTTTTTTGTTTGTCAATAGGCGTATTTTATTTTTTTACATTTTTTTATGAACTTTTTTTGACAGATGTTTTTATTCGGTCCCACATCAGGCAATTCTTCAAATAAAAATTTTTTCCTTTACTTTTTTCTTGCATTGATAATTGTTTTGATTTATTCTAACCCTACTTTCAGATAGCTGGAAGTGTGGGCCTAGAAATCCCATAGAAGCATAAGTTGTCAACAACAACTTTTAAAAACATGTTGACATTCACCTTCGGGTGGATGTCGGTGAATAAGGCTTTCGAGCTGAATCAGCCGAGCCGTTTTTTATGCTTCTACGGTTTTCTAGCATCCACCCACATTGGTTAATCCAAGGTGGGATTTTTCATGTTTAAAAGGAGAAAAGAAAATGTATAAAAAAATCTTACAAAAAATATGTATTGTTGGTATGTGTGGTATTTTACTATCTAGTTGTGCCAGTATTGTCAGTTCCACTTCAGAAACGGTCAGCATTAACTCAAATGTCAAAAATCCAATTGTAAAAATTACCAATAATAAAAATATTCCCATTTACTATGGTTCAGCCCCAACATCTTTAAGTTTAAAGAAGAAAGAAGGATTTTTTAATGGAGAAACTTATACAATTACCGCAGAAAAAGCGGGATATATACCCACGACACATATTTTAGATACCTCTTTGAACTGGTGGTATTGGGGTAATATTATTTTTGGCGGATTAATTGGCATGTTAATTGTCGATCCTGCAACGGGAGCTATGTGGGACTTTGAAGATGAGAATATCTTTTTAAATATGATGCCAGTTAATTATTAACAAATACAATTTTATTTCAAAGGAATATTATCAAAATATTCCTTTGATTTAATATCAATACCTTACTCTAAACTCTTCAACTTTTCAATGAAGGGTAAATCGGCCGGACAAAATTCCAACTCATCCATTTCGGCCGGGGTAATCCACTTATACGCCATATGTTCATTTAGCTCTGGTATCACATCATCTTTGGCAAAAGCCCAAAAAGCATTCAACCGAAACTCACCCAAATTTTCATATGTATAAGTGTAATCGGCAAACTTATCCCCAACGGAAATTTCTTTCCCAAATTCCTCTAAAAACTCACGAGCCAAGCATTCTTGCAGTGTTTCGCCGGCCTCTAATTTTCCACCGGGGAATTCCCATAACCCGCCTTGATTTTTAGTAATATTGCGTTGTGCCACAAAAATTTTTGAATTATGCACCAATATAGCCATAGCAATTTCTATCATGATATCCTCCATTCGTATGGGTAAAAATACCACAAAATAGTGTCCTTTTCAAGTAAATTTTAATAACTTTTTAATAATTATGTGATACACTGACTATCATGAAATTATGGGAACTTTTTTGGGCTTTTGTAAAAATCGGTGCTCAGGCTTTTGGTGGTGGGTATACGATTATCGTTATTGTTAAATCGGCCTTGGTAGAAAAGAAAAAATGGCTGACGAATAAGCAAGTTATTGATTATTTAGCTATGAGTTCCTCCCTCCCCGGTATTATTGCCATTAATTTTTCGGCCTTTACCGGTTATCATCGGGCTGGTGGTTTAGGGGCTATTTCGGCCGTCCTAGGCGTTATTACCGTACCATTTTTGATTATCTTGAGTATTGCCGGATTAATAACACAAATTGCCAATCATCCATGGCTGACATATGCATTAGAGGGGATTCAGTTGGCAGTGTGTGCTTTATTATTATCATTTACAATGACTTTAATGAAAAAATCCGTTAAAACAATGGGAACAAAATTAATTGCAACAGCGACATTTTGCGCATTCTGTTTATTCCATCTATCCCCTCTTTGGCCGATGATTGTGGCCGGTCTTATCGGTTGGCTCAGCTATAAATATAGGAAAAAGGTATTCGGGTCATGATATATTTAGGATTATACGTTTCCTTTTTCATTGCCGGCACTTTTGCCTTTGGTGGCGGGTTTGCCATTATTCCATTTTTAAATGATATGATAGATAAATATCATTGGTTTACGACAGAAGATTTAACAACCATTATCGCTTTATCCGAATTAACACCAGGGGCTATCGGGGTTAATATGGCAACGTACGGTGGTTTTTTAGCCGGTGGTGTTTTGGGTGCCCTATGTGCTACATTTGGATTGATAACACCGGCTTTAATTATTGTTTGTATGCTTGCTCACGTTTGGCGAAAAATCAAAAGAAAACGCTCGGTTATTTCTACCTTTAACGGCGTTAAGGCCAGCGTTGGCGGATTATTGTTCGGAATCTTCTTGACAATGATTTTACCGCTGATTAACCATACAATCATATCCGTACAAAATTTAAAAATTATCATCATTTTTGGGATTTCTTTGGCTTTAGCACGCATCAAAAACTTGCCGGTTTTTGTAGTGATTTTGGCTGGGGCCATATTGGGTATCCTTTTGGGTGCTTGATTTTCAGAATACCTCTCCCTATTGTTATGTGTACAAGGGAGGAAACAATGGAACATCACAAACACAATATGTCTCAAGAGCAAGCCAGTAATTTAGATTGTTCCGGATCGGGTGAATGCCAACCCATTCCGGAAGAAACAACAGATGGCACCCAAAAACAAAATCTGGTTCAACGATTTATAGATAAGCTCAGAACATTAAAAAATAAAAAAAAGAAATAAATCTATATTTTGCGCTTGACATATAAAT
>JAFTHM010000094.1 GCA_017457425.1 Alphaproteobacteria bacterium | reverse complement strand
GTGGTGTAATGCCCAAATTAAGTTTGATGCCTTGCCACGAGGGGCGAAACGAGATGGAATTGAGTTTGATAAATTTGCCACAGGTCATTATGCCGAAATCTTGTTTAATGATACGCTTAATCGGTGGCAAGTTAAACGAGGCGTTGATGCCAAAAAAGATCAAACATACTTTATTTATCGTTTGACCCAAGAACAACTGAGTCGTACGTTAATGCCTCTTGGGGATAAAACTAAGGAAGAAGTGCGAGCATTGGCTCAGAAATTTGGATTGGTCGTTTCTGACAAAGCCGACAGTCAGGATTTTTACGACGGAGATTTGAACGATATTATTTGTGCCAAACCTAAAAAAGGTCATTTTGTTAATAAAGACGGTAAAATTTTGGGAACGCATAACGGCGTGTGGAACTTTACGGTTGGACAACGCAAAGGATTGGGAATCAGTGCCGACCGGCCGTTGTATGTATTGGAGCTGAATGCCGATAAAAATGAAGTGGTTGTCGGATATGCCGAAGAATGTTATCATGACACGGTGTTTGTTGGGAATTTGTCTTGGGTGTCTATTCCCGAACCAACAATTCCGATAAATTGTTTTGTTAAAATGCGGTCCACTCAAACGCCTACAGAGGTTAATTTGTCTGTTTTAGACGGTGTTGCAACTTTAACTTTCTTAAACGCGCAAAAAGGGGTGGCTAAAGGCCAATCTGCCGTTTTTTATGATGCAGACGGATTCGTTTTGGGCGGTGGTATTATTGAAGGTAGCCGATAACTTATCTATTATTTAAGTATATTTTTAACAAAGATAAGGCTCCAATGCGGTTAGCGTATTCTTGTGGATTATGTAAAATATATTGCTCTAAGTCGTTTATGTGTATCCATTTGACATCACACACTTCACCATCCGTAAAGGTAAATGAGGTATTTTTAGGCTTGTTAATCAAAAAGATACCCAATAATTCACGATTGTTATTATTTTGTGAGGTATAACGTACTTCGCCTAATTTGGTAATATCATTTGTTGTTAATGTCAGCCCCAGTTCTTCTTGCCCCTCTTTGATAACATTAGCGGTGAAAATGTCGGCTGTATTGGAAACAGTAGAACAGTGGCCCCCAAAGGATACATCCCATTTGCCGGCACTTTTATCTTTTGTGGTAGAGCGACGTTGAATAAGTACTTCCCCCATTTCATTCATGACCCAACATTGAACGGCCAAATGTAATAATCCCTTTTGATGAACGATGTTTCGGTCGGTTAGTCCTACAACCGTTCCGTTTTCATTGATGATATATAATTGTTCCATAGAGCGCCTCCTTTTGGGGGCAGTATAGCAATATGAAACAGGCATTTCAAATAAAATCCTTGATTTTTTCATTTTCATACGATAGTATTTTTTTGTGAGATACCGAAATGGTATGAATTTTAAATTAAGGAGTTTTATTATGAAAAAATTATTCGTTGTTGCCGTATTGGCTTTGGCTTTGTCCGGTTGTATGGGTGAACGTGGTCGCATCGGCGGTCAAAAAGTTTGCACAAACCAATATTTGTTGGGCGTATTGTCCATCAGTGAAATTGTGGACCCATGCGGTAAATAATTTTAACCTGATGAATAAAAATCCCTTTGGTCAGTGCCAAAGGGATTTTTTTATTGTAATTTAGAAATTACATTTCTGCCAAAGCATCTTTTGGTTTTAGATTCCACGTGGTACAGCGCCATGTTGCATCACCGTCTTCTTTTTCAAAAATACCAATAAAACCGGTGCCGACTATAAAATCGTGTTAACGGCAAAATCCGTCAAAATCGCCTGTTAAGTAAGGTGCGAAGCGAATAATGCCGTTGCTGGAAACAACTAAAACATTTTTGCCATGATAGTCATTTTCAACCTTATCAGCGAATTTTTGCCAATCATTGATAATGCCTTTAGGGTTCACAATCCACCCATTTGGCACGATAGCCTCTTTATTCCACAAATCAATAGCCTCTTGACCGATACGGGCGATGACTTCATCTTCCGTTTTATTTTCATCCGGACCGTAATCAATTTCCGTAAAGGAATGTTCCGGTATGACGGACATATCTATTTCCATAGCCTTAACAGCCAATTCTGCCGTTTGAGTGGTCCGTTTCAAAGGGGCCGCAAACACAGCCTCCGGCAACAAGCCGGCTTTTTTCAAATACAAACCAACATTGGTACCACGTTCGGTTTCCACTAAAGCTAAATCCGTTCTGGCGCCGACTCGTGTCGGTGTTTGACCTTTTTCAAACGTATTTCCGTGACGGGCAATAATTAAACGAGTTGTCATGATACCTCCTTGTTAAAATTCACCATATTCAGCTAGCACAGCTTCCACACGAGCCACATCGGCCGGAGAATCTACACCGGACAAAGCCGCCATTTTTGTAAAGGTACGATAATCTACTTTAACACAACGCACTTTAATATTATTTTCAATCCAACGCAGTTGTTCAAGACCTTCTAATTTTTCATAAACACCTTCTGGCAAAGAGGCAATTTTTTCCAAAATATCCGTGCGATATCCGTATAATCCGACTTGACGATAGACCGGAGACATATCGGTCGTTTCACGGATTTTATCTTCTTTGCGAATGGCCGGAATAATGTTTTTTGAAAAATAAAAAGCATCGCCTTTATTATTAAAAACGGCCGTTGTACCGGAAAAAGGCGTTTCACGTTTGTGGTCACGCAAACTGTCCAATTCCGTCCAAGATAAATTCACAACCGGTGTAACGGTTTCAACGGTGTTATCGTTATAGTAGGCGCCGATAATGGCTTCAATAAACCATGTGGGGCAAATGGGGTTGTCGCCTTGCAAATTAACGACAAATTCCGGTTTTTCAGCCTGTGAGCGAACCAGTTCCACAATGCGGTCTGTTCCTGTTCTGCATTCTGATGAGGTCATTTGAGCTTTAATTCCTTTTTCGGTGCAAAAAGCCATAATGCGTTCATCATCTGTGGCAACGATGGCTTCGCATCCGTCAAATTTTGAGGCAGCTTTCATCGCATTTTCATAAACACGTAATAACATTTCTTTACCGGCAATTTTAGCCAGTGGTTTCCCAGGGAAACGTGTTGACCCATAGCGAGCCGGAATTCCGATTAAAGTTTTCATATTAAACTCCTTTCACTTAATCATATCTAATAAATAGGTCGGGCGTACATTATTCTCTTTAAAGCATTCTTCCAATGTTTTACCATTTTGAATGTCATCATGGGTAATGCCTCGTCCCGTAATTAAAATACTGTCTAAACCGGCGTTTTTGGCACCGGCAATATCTGTCCGTAATGTATCGCCAATCATAACGGTTTTATTTTTATCTGAACCGGTCATTTTTAAAGCATAATCAAAAATATTGGTATAGGGTTTGCCAATCCAATGAGCCGTTCCCCCGTGTTCTTCATACCATTTTGCTGCAGAACCGCCTGTATAATATTTTAAATCTTTATATAAGGCAAAAAAGTCCGGATTGGCACACACCACCGGTAATTTTAAAGCCAATGCGTGTTCCAAATCGGGTAAAAAAGCCTCTAAAGAAGTGGGGTGAATGCCGTTCACAATCAAACTGCCGATATAGACAAAATCGGCCTTTTTTAAATCCGCCGTTTTGTGATGGTTCAGACCGTCAAATAATAGCGGATTATCTCGGCCAATAATATAGAAATGATACTCTTTTTTACCCGCAATTTGTTCAAAAAAGCCATGAGCAAGTTTGTCTTTAAGAGTATCGCCTGAGGTAAAAAATCCATCAAAATGTTGGCCTAACTTCAATCCGGCATGTTCAGCTTTTTCACTCATCAGCGAACCAACGGTTGTGGCATTGGAAATGATATAGATTTTTTTACCCAGTTGTTTCAGATGGGCAAAAGTATTAAAAACACCGTCAAAAAAAGCCGCACCATCCCAAATGACACCAAACATATCGGTAAAAATGGTATCGTATTTAGGGGCGATATCTAAGAGAGACTCTATCTTTTGAGGGGTCATTTAACATTGTATCCTGGTAAATTTTCCTTTTCGGCCTCATACAATTTCATGGCCGCTCCGATAACCTGTTTGGCTTCACCGGGGCCTAAGAAACAATCAATTGTAACTTCTTTTTGTTCCAAAATTTTGTAATCTTCAAAGAAACGACGGAGCATTTTTAACGTATGGGGCGGTAATTCGTCAATGTGATTATAGTGCCCCAGTTCCGGATCATCAAAATGTACGGCAATGATTTTATCATCGGCTTCACCCCCATCAACCATTTTCATCACACCGATGGGTTTGGCTCTGGCAATACACATTGGACAAAGGGTGTGTCCCAATAATAACACGTCCAACGGGTCATTATCATCACAGTATGTTCTTGGGATAAAGCCGTAGTTGGCCGGATAGTGAACAGAGCTGTATAAAATGCGGTCGGCCTTTAATAAACCACTGGGTTTGTCCAATTCATATTTAATTTGACAGCCTTTGGGAATTTCAATAATGGCCGGTACTAAATCCGGTGTTTCCGGATATAACTCAACATGATGCCATGGATGCATAAAAAAATCCTTTCTTTTTGTAATAAATAATGGTAATACTACCTTATATTCGTTATTTTGTCAAATATGATATGAAAGGAAATAAAAAATGGTAGCGATTTTATCTATTATTGTTATTTTGTTTGTTTTGGCTGTCATTTTATACAATAAGCTGGTTGTTGCTAGACAACAAGTGAAAGAATCTTGGTCTACGGTGGATACGTTTTTGAAACGCCGTTACGATTTAATTCCGAATTTGGTTGAAATTGTCAAAGGATATGCAAAACACGAAAGCCAAACTTTGGAAGCGGTGGTTAAGGCTCGTACCTTGGCAATGAGTGCAACGGATACGGCAGAACGAGCAAAAGATGAAAATATTTTGACCGGTACGTTGAAGTCTTTGTTTGCATTGTCCGAAGCGTATCCGGATTTAAAAGCCAACACCAACTTTTTGGAATTGCAACAAGAATTAGCCGATACAGAAAGCAAAATTCAAGCCGCACGTCAATTTTACAATACAACCGTTATGAGTTTGAATACGAAAATTGAAATGTTCCCCAGCAATATTATTGCGAATATGTTTAAATTTAAACCGGAAGTTTATTTTGAACTGGATGAGGCCGAAAAAGAGGCCGTTAAACAAGCTCCCAAAATTTCATTTTAATGAGGGCTTATAATGGCTGTTCAAAAAACGGTTTATGATCATATTGCCGCCAACAACATCAAAACGCTGTTGTTGGTTTTGGCGATGCCGGTATTGTTGTTAATTATCACATATGGTGTTATGGGGATAGCTTTTATGAACAGTCCCGATAACTGGCGGGTTGCTGGTCATATGCTACAAGAAGTCGGATTGCCCATTGCCGGAATAGCGCTGGTTTGGGGGTTGATTTCCTATTTTATGGGCGATAAAATGATGTTGGGATTCGCTGGTGCCGAATTGGTGCCGAATGATGGACAGTTGGCCCATAAAAAAATATATAATGCTGTTGAAAACGTGGCTATTGCGGCCGGATTGCCCGTTCCGAAAGTGTATTTAATTGAAGACGAGTCGTTAAATGCTTTTGCAACGGGACACTCGCCAAAGACGGCTTCTGTGGCTTTGACAACTGGTATTGTGGCAAAACTGGAGCCGTTGGAGTTGGAGGCGGTGATTGCTCATGAAATGGGGCATATCGGAAATCGGGATATTCGCCTTAATATGATTATTATTACGGGACTTGGTGTGTGTGCAATGCTTGCCGAAATGTTATTTCGTGTTGGTAGCAGTGGAGGGCGTAATAAAGATGAAGGAACGGCCAAGGTAGCTATCTTTTTGATTGGGATTGCATTATTGATTTTTAATTTTATCGTGGCACCGATAGTTCAGTTAGCCATTTCCAGAACTAGAGAGTATGCAGCTGATGCAACGGCAGCTTATATTACCCGTAATCCAGCGGCGTTAGCCAGTGCGCTGCGTAAAATATCCACAGATGCCAGAGTTGAAGTGTTGGATAAATCAAAAAATATGGCACATGCGTGTATTTATGATCCATTGGATCCGGAACGTATGGCCTTTTTCGGCAGTACGCATCCGCCTATTGAAAAACGCATTGAACGATTAAATCAAATGGCCGGATTGTTTTCATGAGGGTATATGTATATGTCTTTTTATTATTCTTTATACTGGGAGGGGGTATTGAGAGCTATATACGGAATCGGTCCAAACAAGCTACATTTATATGGTGGCCCGAGGCGTTATCTCATATTGAAACAATTCAATGGTATCAATATTTAAAAAACAAATTTAAACAATACGGATATCATTTGGAAACTCAAGATATTCATCCGCCAAAGGACAGTGATATCGTTATTTGGGCTTATCCGAAAGGGGATTTATCTGACGTGTCGGATAACCAATATGTGGTTGGATGGTTAATGGAAAGTCCGATTTCTTTAAAACAGCCATTGTCAAAAGAGGATGATCAAAAGTTTGATTTGATTTTGACTTATCGCACGGATTTAGTGGATAATAAAAAATCATTTTTTGTGCGCATTTTTACACGCATTAGTGAGATAAAACCAGAATATTGGCAAACACCAAAAAAGGTTTTGGTATCGCAAATTGCTTCCAATAATCTCGGACAAGGATATGAAGAACGTCGCGTAGCGGCCAAATGGTTTTTAGAAAACGTTCCGCATGATTTTAACTTATACGGTAGCGGTTGGACAAGAATCAAAGCGGATTTGTCAGCGTCCGGTCAAATTGTTTTTGATGAGCAATATAAGGGGTATGTTGAGGATAAATCAAAAGCCGTTTCGGAATCAAAATTTGTATTGGCATATGAAAATGCTACTCAAAGTGATTATATAACAGAAAAAATATATGATGTTTTAAAGGCCGGAGCTGTTCCCGTTTATTTGGGGGCGCCTAATATTTTACGACATATTCCCAAAAATTGCTTTGTTGATAAACGTGATTTTAAATCGTATGATGATTTATATGCTTTTTTGAAAAATATGGATGATAAAACATATGAAGGGTATCGGCACTGCGCCTATCGTTTTGTTCAATCAGATTATTTGAAACAAACCTATATTATTGATCGGGTTGTGCAGTGTGTTTTTCATAATAAAAAAAATGATTTTTATGATTGGTGGAATAAAATTCGGACAGATGTTTCAACTTTTTTCACACATATATGGGAAAGGAAATATATATGACAAAAGTAATGGTGTCAGGGTGTTTTGATGTCCTTCATTCGGGGCATATTGCCTTTTTGGAGGAGGCGGCCGAATATGGTCAATTGTATGTATCCATCGGTTCAGATGAAACGATTTTGAAATATAAAAACAGACCGGCGTTATATACTCAAGATGAACGCAAATATATGGTGGAAGCTCTACGGTGTGTTGAACAGGTTTTTATTGGTCCCGATAACGGTATTATGGATTTTGCGCCGTTGTTGGATGTGGTCAAGCCCGATATTTTCTTTGTTAATCAAGATGGCGATAGCGAACAAAAGCGTTCCTTTATTGAATCTAAAGGGATTAAATATATTGTATCCAAACGATTGCCTCATGATGCGTTGCCGGTACGTTCTACAACAGCCATTCGGGCGATTTTGAAAAAATAGGAGTTTAATATGAAATCTTTATTGTTTTTGAGTGTGGCATTATTATCCGGTGTGGCTATGGCCGGTACGATATCTTCTGAAAATATCACGGTAAAAGACAATTTATTTGTTGATAAGTCAGGCACGCCCGTTACCGGAACGATTGAACATCTTTTTAATAATAAGAAACCATTTATGAAAATAGAGGCCGAAAATGGGAAGCAAACAAAAATGACCATGTATTATCCAAATGGTAAAAAGCGAGTACACGATGATGGGCGGGTATTGGCTTATTATCATGTTGATGGTACATTGGCTAATGAAATTTTCCGTAGTTCAGATATGATTGTTTTAGAAAAAATATATCATCCAAATGGCGAACTGGCTCAGGAAATTCCTTATCAAAACGGGTATATCGGTGGTACGGTTAAATTATATGATATGGATGGCGACTTGATCGAGGAACGTTCATACAAAAGTGTTTCTCAAAAAACTGAAAAGGGTCCGAAAATTGATGTTGTGCGTCATGGTACGGCCAAGATTTATTTGCCCAATAAAAACGTTATGAGTGAAGCATATGAAAATGGTGCCTTAACTCAAATCGGATATCATGACAAAGATGGTAAGGAGCTGAAAATTATTAAATTAAAAGTGGGGGCTTTGGCTGTGGATATATGGCGCGCTATATCGGCAGATTATAACAAGGCTTGTCAACTCAAAAAAGATGAAAAATTTTCCGGTTTAGTGTTGTTAGACGACACACAAGGATTGTTGCAAATGACATGTAAAGACGGCAAGTTAAACGGGTGGGTGCGTGAGATGATTCATGTACAACCATGGTTGATGTCTCATACGCCTTATAAAGACGGTAAACAACATGGCGTGCGCATTGAATATGGTGTTCAAGATATGCAAATTGCCGGTTTGATACCCTATAAAAAAGGGGTTGTTGACGGAACGGTTTATTCTTTTGTGCCAACCAATCGGTTGAATAAAGAGGTCCCCTTTAAAGATGGTAAGCCTCATGGATTGGTAAAAACATATGCTATTTCCAATAATCAAGATAGTGGGCATGTTGTCATTATGGAAGAACCAATGAAGGCGGGTAAATTAAACGGCATTGTTAAAATATACAATAAAATGGGTAAAGTAATTGCCGAACGGGTGTTTAAAGATGGTGTAGAAAAAACGCCAGAAAAGAAAACACAAAAGGCAAAATCAGAAAATAAAAAGAAAAAATCGGCCTCAAAATCGGATAAAAAGAAAGACTCTAAGACCACAAAAACGTCTTCAAAATCTGATAAAAAAAGTACCGACAAGAAAACAACGGATAGCAAAGACAAAAAAAGTAAATAACTGAGGATAAAAATACCAAAATGCCCTTGATTTTTGCATAAAAATGTGTCATCTTTCTGTCATAATTAACAAGCAAACTTAAAGGAGAAAGTATGACAGATAAAAAAACGACTGCGCCTGCCGGTTTGAGTGAAGCCGAACAAGCGCATGTAGATGCATTGGTGGCTAAGGTAAAAAAAGCTCAGGCTGTTTTTGCAACCTACACTCAAGAACAAGTTGATAAAATTTTCAAAGCTGCTGCCGCTGCTTGTGCCGCTGCTCGTATTCCACTGTCCAAAATGGCTGTGGAAGAAACGGGTATGGGCGTTGTAGAAGATAAAGTAATTAAAAACCACTTTGCGGCTGAATATATTTTTAACACCTACAAAGACACCAAAACATGTGGTGTGATTTGTGATGATCCGGCCGGTGGTTTTAAACAAATTGCCGAACCGGTTGGCTTGATTGCCGGTATTGTGCCGACGACAAACCCGACATCAACGGCTATTTTTAAATCATTGTTGGCCCTTAAAACCAGAAACGGTATTATTTTTGCACCACACCCACGTGCTAAAAAATCCACAAACTATGCCGCTAAATTGGTATTGGATGCTGCCGTAGCTGCCGGAGCTCCGGAAGATATTATCGCTTGGATTGATAATCCGACGCCGGCTCTTACAGGCTATTTAATGGGTCATAAAAATATCGCTTTGATTTTGGCTACAGGTGGCCCTGGGATGGTGAAAGCTGCTTACAGTTCTGGTAATCCGGCTATCGGTGTGGGTGCCGGTAATACACCAGTTGTCATTGACACAACGGCGAATATTAAAATGGCAGTCAGCTCCGTTATTATGAGTAAAACATTTGATAATGGTGTGATTTGTGCCTCTGAACAAGCCGTTATTGTTGAAGAACCCATTTATGAAAAAGTCAAACAAGAATTTATTGACCGTGGTTGTGCGTTCTTAAATGATGCCGATAAAAACAAACTCAAAAAATTAATTTTTAAAGACGGCAAACTCAATGCCGATATTGTGGGGCAATCGGCTTATAAAATTGCAACAATGGCAGGTATTGAAGTGCCTGAAACAACCAAAGTGTTAATTGCACCGACAACCAGCGTTGATATTTCCAATCCGTTTGCGCATGAAAAATTATCCCCGATTTTGGCATTCTACAGTGCTTCATCTTTTGAAACGGCTGTGGATATGGCTCAAAAACTCATTGAATTGGGTGGTGCCGGTCATACTTCTGTGCTGTACACAGATGAAACCAATACAGCCCATATGGATCATTTTTCAAAAATTATGACAACGGGTCGTACACTGATTAATATGCCGGCCAGCCAAGGCGCTATCGGTGATGTGTACAACTTTAGATTGGCTCCGTCCTTGACACTTGGTTGTGGATCTTGGGGTGGTAACTCTGTCAGTGAAAATATTGGAGTAAAACATTTAATGAATACAAAATCTGTGGCTGAACGCCGTGAAAATATGTTGTGGTACCGCATTCCGCAAAAAGTGTACTTTAAACGTGGTTGTTTACCACTGGCTTTGGCCGAATTAGAGGGCAAAAAACGCGCCTTTGTCGTAACCGATAAAGTGATGGTTGATTTGGGTCATATTGCTCGCATTACTAACATTTTGGAATCTCACGGTATGTCCGTAGAAGTGTTCTGCGATGTCAAACCGGATCCGGATTTGTCTAACGTTAATAATGCTTTGCAAATCGTGCGTCGTTATCAACCGGATGTATTTGTGTCCGTTGGTGGCGGGTCTCCGATGGATGCAGCCAAAATCATCTGGCTGATGTACGAAAATCCGGACTTGTCATTTGAAGATGTAGCTATGCGCTTTATGGATATCCGTAAACGTATTATCCGTTTCCCTGAAATGGGTAAAAAGGCCGTTATGGTTGCCGTTCCAACCACATCCGGTACAGGGTCTGAAGTAACACCATTTACCGTGATTACAGATGATAAAACCGGTCAAAAATATCCGATTGCCGATTATGAATTGACACCGGATATGGCCATTATTGACCCGGATTTCGTAATGAGTATGCCAAAAGGGTTGACGGCATTTTCCGGCTTAGATGTTTTGACACACGCTATTGAAGCTTACACATCCGTGATGGCATCCAATATGTCAGATGGTCATGCTTGTGAAGCTATGCGCTTAGTATTCAAATACTTAAAACGTTCCTATGAAAACGGGGCAGAAGATCCAATCGCTCGTGAAAAAATGCACTATGCTGCTACAATTGCCGGTATGGCCTTTGCGAATGCGTTCTTAGGGTTGTGCCACTCAATGGCGCATAAACTCGGTGCTAGATTCCACGTGCCACATGGGTTAGCTAACGCCTTATTGCTCAGCTATGTCATTCAATTTAACGCCACAAATGCGCCGACAAAACAAGGCTTATTACCACAATACAAATATCCGTTTGTAAAGGGTCGTTATGTGCGTATTGCCAACTTCTTAGGTTTGGACGGTGGCTTGGATGATACACACCAAGACGAAAAAGTTCGTGCGTTAATTGAAGCTATTGAAGGATTGAAAGCAGACCTGAACATCCCGACATCTATTAAAGAGGCCGGTGTGCCGGAAGCAGACTTCTTAGCTCAATTAGATGCATTAAGCGAAGAGGCCTTTGATGACCAATGCACAGGTGGTAATGCCCGTTATCCGCTTATCAGCGAAATTAAGGATTTGTACTTAAAGGCTTACTACGGCAAACCATTGTTTGAAGAAACCAAAAAGAAAAAATAATCTTTAAACGAACAAAAATACCTCCTTAAATGGAGGTATTTTTTTTATGGCTATAAAATATATGTCATTTAATCATAAAACGAAATGCATTTATAGGCAACGGCTTCAATTTTTGCATCGTTATCATCGTTTGTTTCCACGTTTGTGATTTTGATATAATCGGCGCCGATTTTAGCAGCTTGTTTTCGGGCTTTTTTCAAGGCAAAGTTTGAATTCCAACTGTATGGCGTATGAATCATGGCAATTTCTTCATAATCGCAATCCGGTGCTTCCTTAAAAGCAACTTTGACTTCTTCCGGTGTAACCGGTGTATAAGATTTAGACACCATGATGTGTGTTGAGGCACATCCGGTCAAGCATAAAACGGCACTTAAATAGAATAATTTTTTCATGTTTTTCTCCTTGTTATGAACAAGTATACTGCCGTGTATTTATGTTTTCAAGTTCTTTTTTTAGGCGGCCTCGGCAAAATCGGCCGTGTCGGCCCAAGACAAAACCGGTACATCAGAGGGGGTGGATAATACCGCCGGTGCAAATAAGGTCATGGGGCGTCCGTGATTAAGACAACAGCCATGTCCGACCGGGGCACCGGAAAAAATTGGAATATTAGGAGGACTGTATTGGATTAATTTTTGAATGTGAGTAGGTGGGGTATCGTGAGATAAAATAAAGATGATATTGCTGGGGTGTGTGGTGTTGGCCCACATCAAGCATGATGCCATATCAACGGGCGTGTCTAATTCGGATAAAATAAAACAGTTTTTGTGGGGCTGAGGCAAAATAGACGACATAATTTGGGGGTGAGTTTTATCCACAAATAACCAACCGGATAATTCTTGTACGGCTTTGGCCGCTACGTTAAGTGGTTTTAACAAACACGTACCAGCGGTTGGTTGAGAAATATCACTCATTAAGGCCCACAATCCTTTTGAATAATAAACGGGTGTGCAAATGCCGTTTTGGCCCAAATAAGATTGAAGGTAAGCGGCATCATCAAATCCGTATATTTTTAAAGACGTTCTGCGTTTTGGCAGTGGCCCTTGGGTCAATATTATTTTTTTGAGTTCTATCAAAACATCTTGACTGCCATATCCTTCACATAAATAAACAAATTGATATTTATATCCGTATTTAGTTTTGGCACAGATGGCTTCAAATAACATATTGGCTCGCATTTGGGGTGTATGAGTGTATTCGGTGTCATTGTTAAAATATTGGTGTCTGCCACAAAAAATATTATCGTCATAGGGTAAGGTTAATGTGATATGATATTCGGTGGCTTTTGATATCAGGCGTTGTTTTTCCGTTTTGTCATTATAGTGTTCTAAAATGGGTTTTGACACACTGCAAGAAGATGGAATAACAACCAAATGGTTATGACTGACCGGTGGTTTGAAAAAAGTATGTAAAAATGTATGCTGTTTCATGTTCCCCCTTTACATAAAAACAGGTTTGTTTTTTATAGAGGTAGGGTGTGAAAATCAATAAAAAAATACGAACCTATACGATAGTTGAGAAAGATTAACTTATTCTAAAAATGAAAATATTGACTTGCCCCCTTGCCTTAGGAGGGAAATTATGCCACAATAAGACTATAACAAAAGGAGTCCGTTATGGAAATCCACGAATATCAAGTCAAAAAATTATTAAAAAAACATGGATTGCCGGTGTTAAAGGGCGGTATTGCCTATACAGCCGAGGAAGCCGTTCGTGTAGCCGAATCTATCGGTGGTATGCGATGGGCAATTAAGGCTCAAATCCATGATAATAACCGTTATAAAGGTTTCTTTGTGGAAGAAGATGCCGGTGAGGGGAGCGGTTTTCGTTTTGCTCAAACGCTACAGGAAGTACAGCAGTTTGCCTCTCAGATGTTGGGAAAAACATTGATTACGCCCACAACGCATCACCGAGGGCATGAAGTCAAAAAAGTATATGTAGAAGAGGTTGTGGATATTAAAGAATCTTTTCAAATTTCTTTAAGAATTGATGAAGAAACGCAGCAACGTATATTGGTTTTGGTGCGAGAAAACGGACAAGTTAAAAGATATGAATTAACAAATAAAGGAATTACCGGCTTTTTGATGCATCGTATGACCAATCGGATGAAATTGTCTGGTAAAACGGCTTCGGCATTAAATACGATTATACGACAATTATACGATATTTTTGAAACTTATAAAGCTCGGGCTATAGAATTAACACCGTTGATTTTGACAAAAGAAAATAACCTCATTATTTTAGATGGCCGGATTGTTTTTGATGGAGATGCGTTGTTCGCTTATCCGGATATATTGGCGTTAAGAGAAGTTGAAGTGGGGACGGAACGGGAACATTCGGCTCGACAAAATAACTTTAAATATACCAAATTGGGGGGCAATATTGCGTGTATCGTTAATGGTACGGGATTAGGTATGGCGACCGTTGATTTGATTGCCGATAAAGGTGGGGCCGTATCTTGTTTGTTGGATATCGGAACGGAACCCAGTAAAGAAGTGGTGGCTAAAGCTTTTCGTATGGTATTGGGAGAGCCGGATATTGAGGGTGTGTTGGTCAATATCTTTGGGGGTATTACACGTTGTGATGTAATTGCACAAGGGTTAATTTCTGCTTCACATGAAATATCGGTCGGTATGCCGTTGGTAGTACGTATGGATGGAACAAATGCTTCGGTCGGATGTCGTTTGTTGCAAGAGTCTCATTTGCCGTTTGAATTGATTGAACAAATGGATAAAGCGGTTGAAAAAATCGTTGCCCGTGTTGAGGAGGTTGCATGAAGTTTATTTTGCCGACAGATAAAACACCGATTTTGGTTCAAGGAATTACCGGCTCATTAGGGGCGACTCATGCCGAAATGGCGATTGTGTATGGGTCTCATGTTGTGGCGGGAGTGGCACGGGAAAAAGGATTAAAAACATTTTTAAATGTGCCCGTTTTTCAAACGGTACGAGAGGCAGTTAAAAAAACAAAACCATTGGTTAGTATGGTTTTTTCTACACCGGCACGGGCTTTGGCGGATGTCTCTGAGGCGGCAAAAGAAAAAATCCCTTTGATTATTTGCACGACTGAGCATGTGCCATTGCATGACCGATTAAAAATGATAGAGGTGGCCGAAAAATATGGTGTGCGTTTGTTGGGCCCGAGTTCTCCCGGTGTGGTCAGTGTGGATAAATGCTTAGCCGGAACAATGCCTGCTCACTTATTTCCAAAGGGGAATGTCGGGATTGTTTCACGGTCCAGTTCTTTGACCTATGAGGCTGTGCAACAATTGTCTGCATTAAATTTAGGGGTGTCTTCTTGTGTTGCGCTGGGAACATCTACCGTTTTGGGAACGTCGTTTATTCCGGTTGTTCAAAGCTTTTTATCGGATGCTAAAGTTAAATCCGTTCTGATTATTGGGGATATAAATGGTGATTTTGAATTTGAATTAGCGTCATGGTATAAAAATCAAAAAAAGCGTAAACCGATGGTTGTTTACATTAGTGGTAAATCTTTTCCAATATCTAAAAAATTACCATTTGTCGGGGTGTCTCGGTTAACACCGGCTCAGAAGATTTTGCAAAAACAACAAGCATTAGAGGCAGTCGGAGCTCAAGTTGTTTATTCTGTGGAATTAATCGGAAAAACCGTGGCAGATGTGATGAAACAAGGATTAAAATGACATTAAATGAATTAATTATGACTCGGGTGTCGCATGATTTGGCGGGTATTTGCGGAGCCTTATATAATACAGCGGAATTGTTGGAAATTGATGAAACGTTTGGGGCAGAGGCAGGTCCTTTGATAAAATCCAGCACAGGAGCGTTAACGGCTAGATTAAAGTTTTTTCGGGCGTTATTTGGGTTGGATGGTGCGCCATTAGATAGTGATATCGTTAATAATTATTTGCATACATTATCTGCTTCATTTGATCTAAAAGGAAAGGTATGTAATCGGATGCAGTTAGCCGGTATTTTGATTTGTGCCGATATGATGATACGGGGTGGGCAAATTGATGTCAAAGAAAACAGTGTTTCGGGAGTGGGAAGTATTAAGGTTCATGACCAGTTGTCAGATGTATTAAAAGGACAAATAGAGGAGGTTGATCCAAAATTGGCTCCGGTCGTATGGTTGTCTGCTTATCGTCAAAAAAATAATGGTGTTTTGAAGGTGAATATAACACCGAACGGATTAGATATTTATTTTTAACTTGACGACTTGTTGAAAAAGGCGTATACTGGCTTTACTTTTTAACCAAATATGAGGTTTACTTTTTTGCATTTATATATGCTTAAAATTTAAAAAAAATATCATGAAATCAAAATATTTTAATATATCCGAAAATCAAGACGGAACATATAAGATTACAACTATAAAAGGCCGAATCATTGATAGTGCCGCTCAAGGATATGAGATTAATCCCAAACAGCCTAAAATTATCAAAATACGTCATGATGGTGGTGCATGGTGTTCTTTGATTAATAACCAAGGGTGTGCTTTAAAAGATACCATGTGGGTTAATGATGTCGTAATAAATGATGATGGTTCCTATCGTGTGCAAGAGTATATTCATGACAGAGAGTGGAAACATTATGATAATGGTGCATCAGCAAAAAGGCTGTGGCATAAGTATGCCATTTGTCTTTCCAGTGTTGCTTTGGTCGGAAGTATGTTGTTATTGAATACGTCAAGCAGAACACATTCTGACCAAAGTATAACAGAAAAAGAATTGCCGACAAGTAAAGAAAATAATATTAGAAAAGTATTGTTTGCAAAGGGTCGGAAAAACGTTCTTTTAAACGAGCATATTCACGAATAATTATCCGCTGTTTTTTTATAAAAGCACTTGTTTTGAAAAACAAAATGTGTTAAGGTATTGTTAACTGATTTTTTTGTATAATATGGTTAGTAATAACTATTTTACGGAGAATGAAATGCAAGAACCGATTTTGAAAGCCGTTGCAATGCCTCCTAAAGTTTTTTGGGCACCGATGATTCCGTCCATTGTTAATATTGCGGTTCAATCCGTTTTTATTTGTATGTGGATTGCTTCTGGTAAAAACCCGATTTTCTTTATTGCGACAATTGTATTGGCTCACCTCGGTATTGTTATTTATGGGGTAAAGGAGCCGCATTTGTCCAATATGATGCAGGCATCTGGTCCGATGTTGTCTCCCAGTAAAAATGTTTATCGTTCCCGTGGGAATAAGTTGGCTCCATAAGTTAGGATGTTGATATGTCAGATTTAGGTCTCAGTGTTTTCAGTATTATTGCCCAAAGCGCCTCATCATTTTCTACAGTGATTGCGGTTATTGGTGTTTTGTCGGCAATGTTGATTATGTCGGTTTTTGTAACCCGTCTGGGTGATATGATTTTGCCAAAGCCTCGTGAAACACGGGTGTCAGACTTTTTGCCGTTTTCCAAATTGGATGATGATGGTGCCACTATTCATTTACGTAACGGTTCTTTGGCTCGGGTCTTTGAATTAAAGGGATGTGATACAACCTTAATGTTGCCGGAAGAACGGATTGAATTGGCTGAAGCAAAAAAACGGTGGGTTGATTCTATGGCCGAATTGGAAATTGTTTCTCGGGTTATTACAATTCGTGAACGTATTCCTTTAAGCGAGCAAAACACGTATAAAGATGATCGTTTGTTGCAAACGGTATCGGAAATTTGGTTAACAAGTTTGCATCGGGTATATCGTAATAAACATTATGTGATATTATCTGTGAATGATCGTAAAACGGCGATGAAGGATTTACAACAAGCCTCTAATGCCCTGATTACGATTTTAGATATGTATGATCCAGTGTTAATTTCTGAAAAAACACCTCAAAAGCATAATGATAAAAGCCCGTTTTGGTTGTTTTCTCAATTGCTTAGTCCGCTATCTAATCCAAAGCCGATTATACATGGTGAACAAGGGGAATATTTAAATGCTCTGCTGACGGCAGATTATATTCATTTTACCAAAGATGAGGGTATTATTAAGTTTATTAACGGTGATGAAGAAAAAATGGCCATTTGTATGGGAATTCGTAAACCAGGTGATTATATGGATGAACAAATGGTTGCCGATATTCTAAGTATTGATTGTGAAGTAACCGTTTGTCATAATATTAAAGCTATTCCTCACGTTAAAGCCAACTTTTTGTTAATGCAACAACGTCGTATGGCTTATTTGACGACATTTTCTCAAAACGTTATGGAACAATATAATACGGCATTGGAATGGATGGATCAATCTGATGCGGATGGTCAAACCTTAAATGAATATGCCATGAGTGTATTTATTTTTGGGAACAGCCGTGATGAATTAGAGTTTGGTCAAGAGGAAGTGGAAAAAATCTGTCGTTTACATAACGTTACTCCCGTACGGGATGGTTGGGCGGCACAAGCGGTCTTTTTTGCTCAGTTCCCGACTTATGAAGTTTATCCCAGAACGTTTATGTATTTATCCCGTGTTGTGGCCTGTGGTTTATGCATGGATAAAACGGCAGAAGGTCGTCAAAAATCTGACTGGGGTCCTGTACCACTGAGTTATTTTAGGACGATTACAGGAACGGCGTATGCTTTCCAATTTCACGTTTCTGAAGAACCTTATGCGGTGGCACATACAGCCTTAATTGGTCCGACAGGGCAAGGTAAAACGACTTTCTTCTCATTTATGGCGGGGCAAGCCCTTAGAATTCCGGATTTGCATACATACTTTTTTGACCGTAATAACGGTGCTAAAGTATTTGCTTTGATGCAAGGGGCGCCCTATGTGCGTTTTGACGGGGGCGAAGGGGCGGTAACGTTAAACCCATTTGCTGTGCCGGATACATCGGATAACCGAGCCTTTTTGAGAACATGGCTCAGAGATATTACCGGTGGGACCGATGCCATGAGTGAACAAGAAATCGCACGTGCGGTTGTAACGGCATTTGAATATTTAAGACCGCAGGAACGATTGCTAAAAAATTTATATAAGGCGTGTTTTGCTCCAAATAGTTTTATGCGGACCGAATTGCAACGCTGGGTTAATGATGATCAATATGGGCGTATTTTTAACTCACCAACCGATAATTTGGATTTGGGCGGATCTCGCTATATGGCATTTGATTTCACGAATATTTTTTCGGATGCAACATTGGCGCCGGCGGTTATCAGTTATATTATGCATCGTATCCATGTTCAAGCTTCGGCAACGGGAACACCCAGTTTGGTGATGATTGACGAAACGGCTCCGATGTTGGAACACCCAATGTTTAAAGAACAATTTATTGTCGGTCTTCGTGAAGGGCGTAAAAAACGCCAAGCTTTCTTGTGTGCTTTCCAACAACCACGGTTTTTGGATGATAATGGGCTTGGGGATGTTATTCGTGGGCAATGTCAAACGGTTATTTTCTTCAGAAACCCACAAGCTAATCCATCCGATTATGCCACTTGGAATTTGACGCCACGGGAAATGAACTTTATTTTGGGTAAAGAATTTGCTGATAGAAAATATGCTATTTTGGTCAGTCGTCCGGCTATTCATGAATCGGTTATTTTGGATGTAGATTTAAGCGGTTTAGGGTCATACTTAAAAGTGTATTCATCCGGTAATAAAAACGTGTTGTTGGCTGAACAATTATCCCGTCAATTAAATGATACGGATGCCTTAGTACAGGCTTATTTGGATCGGGCTTAATATTACGGTAAATACCGCCTTGTTTAAGGCGGTATATTTTTTTCTTTACATTTTAGGTATTTTTATATATATTCTTTAGTACAAAGTGAGTTGCTTTGTAGAGCCTCTAAACTCTAATTAAATAAACAACGCCCAATGGGGCGGAAGTCTGCTCAATAATGTGTGGTCCACAAAATAAGCAGAGCTGTTGTACGTTTATTTAACAGATTTAGAGCTCCGTCCCACTAAGGGGACGGATGTTTTTATTTTTGTAAAGGGGGACAATAATGAAACAGACGTGTTTTCAGGTAAATCATACCTATAATCAATTAATTATTCCATTTCGTCGGACGTTGGGCAAACAATTATTACAATTGCGGGAAGATAATGATATGACGGCTTATCAGGTAGCCAAGCGCTTAGATTGTGGGATTTCTTGTGAAGAGATACATGATTATGAAATGGGGCGTTATCATATTATTTCATTTGAAACATTGTTAGTATTAGCCGATTTTTATCGCAAAAAGGTCCGAGTAGTTTTTGAAGATATTCAAAAGTAGGTAAATGAGATATGATGCACAATATCGTCTTGAAAGAGGGATTAAAAATACTTATGTAAGGAATGTCTTAACATAAAAAAGGGGGAACAAGACATGAAAATAATTTCTTTAATTGCGATGATTTTAGTGTTAATCGGCGGTCTGAATTGGGGATTGGTCGGGTTATTTGATTTGAATTTAGTTGCTGCATTATTCGGTACGACGATTTTGGCTCAAATAGTTTATATTTTAGTGGGTATATCGGCGTTATGGTTAATTGTAACATCTTTTTCAAAAATAAATATGCAGTAAAGAGTCGTTATGTTAAAATCAACCAAAACCGTCTTGTTTTGGTTGATTTTTTATTGTCTTGACAAAATCGGGTAAAGATGTTAGGTTGACGACATGTTTAACTTTTAATTTATGGAGATTTTGTATGACAATTCAAAGAACTTTTTCAATTATTAAACCAGATGCAACAAATCGTAATTTAACGGGAGCTATTAATGCGAAAATTGAAGCTGCCGGACTTAGAATTGTGGCTCAAAAACGTGTTCATATGACAAAAAAACAAGCCGAAACATTTTATGGTGTTCATGCCGGCAAACCGTTTTTTGATGAATTGGTCAGCTTTATGACTTCTGCTCCGGTGGTTGTGCAAGTGTTAGAAGGTGAAAATGCGATTGCTAAATATCGTGAAGTAATGGGGGCAACCAATCCGGCTAATGCGGCAGAAGGTACAATCCGTAAGGAATTTGCTTTGAGTATTGGTGAAAACTCAGTCCATGGTTCTGATGCCGAAGAAACAGCTAAAGTTGAAATTGCTCAATGGTTCAGTGGTAACGAAATCGTTGGATAATTAAATGATGATGAAAAAAGGGGGAAGATATTGACTCTTCCCCCTTTTTTGGTTGTGATTTTGAATGTAAAATTAACCAAATATTAACTTTATTTTGGTATATTTTTTTATGTGTTTTTTTAAGGTGTTATACCCGTTTTGGTCAGAGGTGTGTCTTATGGAAAATTGCCCACATATTCCGGTTTTATTAGATTCCGTTCTTGATACTTTGTTAGAGGATGAAGGGGGTGTCTATATTGACGGCACATTTGGGGCCGGTGGGTATACAAAGGCTATTTTACAAGCTAATCCCAATAATCAAGTGATTGGATTTGATCGTGATCCGAATGCTGCCCAGACGGCACACAAAGTACAACAAGATTTTAATGGACGTTTTCGGTTTGTTCATGACTTATTTGGAAATATGGCCAAACATGTGAGTGAACCGGTTGATGGCATTGTGTTAGATATTGGTGTGTCCTCTATGCAAATTGACGAACCTCAGCGGGGGTTTTCTTTTCGGTTTGATGGTCCGTTGGATATGCGAATGGCTCAGGTTGGATTATCGGCAAAAGATGTTATTAATACATTTAAAGAGGCTGAAATTGCCGATATTTTATTTAAATATGGGGAAGAAAAGGCTTCTCGTCGTATTGCGTCGGCTATTGTTCGGGCTAGAGCCGAAAGTGAAATTTCCACAACCGGTCAATTGGCCGAAATTGTGCATAAGGTGATGCCTCGTCCTAAAGATGGATCGGA
Organism: Alphaproteobacteria bacterium; assembly: GCA_017457425.1. Taxonomy (GTDB): domain Bacteria; phylum Pseudomonadota; class Alphaproteobacteria; order CAAHEQ01; family UBA3637; genus UBA7488. The sequence goes on along the minus strand of JAFTHM010000094.1, from coordinate 10,282 downwards.
TTCGGCTATGCGTACGTTTCAAGCGCTCAGAATTTTTGTGAATGATGAATTGGGGGAATTAGAACGAGCATTGTCGGCTTCATTAAAATTATTAAAACCAAATGGGCGTTTAGTGGTGGTGTCTTTTCATTCGTTGGAAGACAGAATTGTTAAAAATTTTATGATGCATTGTGCGGGGCGTACGCCGAATGTTAACCGCCATATGCCGATAGGTGTTTCTCAGCCGATTTTATTTCAAATTATGACCAAAAAACCGATTGTGGCAGATGAGGCAGAGTTAAAACGTAATCCACGGGCACATAGTGCAAAGCTGAGGGCGGCTAAGCGTACTGAGGTGCTGGCATGAGACGGTGGGGATTTAATTTGTTGTGCTTATTCATCGCAGTGGCCAGTGGGGTCGGCATGTTTATGTTAAAATACAAAGTGATTGAAAAAGAAGAAGAATTGGCCAGACTTCATCGGCAAATCGCTTTTGATAAACGGGAAATTCATATGTTAAAAGGGGATTGGGCCTCGTTAAATGATCCAGAACGGCTGAGGGCTTTAATTGCCGAACAAACGAATTTTAAACCCGTTAGTGCCGGCCAGATTATTGATGTGAATCGTGTGCCGGACCGAGAGGCTGATGAGATGAAAAAATCGGCAACTAAAAAGGGAAAGTAGATGTTTAAACGTAAAGAAACATTTTATTATCCGGGGCAAGAAATAGAACAAACAGCGATGGATAAATATCGGTGTTTGGATGGTGCGACTATGGTGGCGTTAAAAAAAGCTAGAGCCCGTATTTCCTTTATTTTATATGCTTTAACGATTGGCTTTGGTGTCATTATCGGTAAGTTATTTTATTTGACGGTTATGAATTATGAGCCTCGTCAATTTGTACCAAGCGTTTTAAAAACAGATTTTGAATTGGGACGTAAAAACATTATTGACAGACATGGTCATATTTTGGCAACCAGCTTGCCAACGGTAGATTTATCCGTTAATCCGGCAATGGTTAAGGGGGATAAAGAGGAGGTTGCCGCCAATATTGTAAAAGCTTTGCCGGACTTGAAATATGATGAAGTCTTGCACCGTTTGAACAGCGGTGGCACATTTCGGTACATTAAACGTAATTTAACGCCGGCGGAACGGAACGCCGTTAATTGGCTCGGGTATTATTTTTTATCCGAAACACCGGGGGAAAAACGAGCATATCCACAACGTAATTTATTTTCACATTTGGTTGGTTCTGTTGATATTGACGGGCAAGGCGTTGCTGGTTTAGAACGAGCATACAATACACAATTGGCCGAACGTGATATAGAATTATCCGTTGATTTATCTATTCAAGAGGCTGCCCGATCTGCTTTGGATAAAGGAATTGCTAAATATGAAGCCGTTGGCGGTGCCGCCATTGTGATGGATGTGAATACGGCTGAAGTTTTAGCGATGGTGTCTTTGCCGGATTATACGCCGAATTTATCATTGAAATTAACTCCCGAACAACAGTTTAATAAAGCATCACTCGGGATATATGAATTTGGTTCTGTGTTTAAATTATTTAATACGGCCATGGCGTTGGAATATAAAGATATTACCCCGTGGGATGTGTTTGATGCCTCTGAACCAATTAAAATCGGACGTAAACGAATTGAAGATTATCGGGGGCAAGAACGACCCTTGATGGTTCCGGAAATTTTAATGCATTCATCTAATATCGGGACGGTACAAATAGCTCAAAAATCCGGATATAAAAAACAACAAGAATTTTTAAAACGGTTCGGATTTTATAATGCTTTGCCAATTGAGTTGCCTGAACGAGGTGGTGTTTTAGTGCCGGCGGATAAAAAATGGGCAGATATTACCTCTGCTAACGTTGCCTTTGGATATGGGATTTCGGTATCGCCACTGCATTTAATTTCCGGTGTGTCTGCTTTGGTTAATGGTGGATATTACAGAGTTCCGACTTTTTTAAAGGGAGGGAATGATGGCAAACCGGAGGTGCAGGTTATATCCCAAAAAACCAGCGAACAAATGCGTCCGATGATGTGGGCGGTCGTTAATTGGGATTTAAAGAAAAATCATCCGGTGGCAAAATATGCTGTTGGCGGAAAAACGGGTTCAGCCAACTTGATTGAAAACGGAAAATATGTTAAAGGTAAACTCAGAACAACCTTTGTCGGTGTTTTTCCAATGAATGCACCTAAATATGCGGTGTTGGTTGTATTAGAGGATCCGAAAGGTATTAAAGAAACATGGAACTTTAATACGGCTGGTTGGAATGCAAAACCGATTGCGCTTGAAATCATTGCAAGTATTGCTCCGCATTTTGGAATTCAACCGATTGAAACGTATAAATTACCGGCCTATGTTCAAAAAGCAATTGATATAACAAATGAAGCGAAAAAGAAGAAAAAAAGATGATGAAATTAAGTGAATTAACAGCGGTTGCAAACATTACATACCAAGGGGATGATTTAGAAATTACGAATTTGTCTTGCCATTCCGGTCAGATTAAGCATGGTGGTTTGTTTTTTGCCGTGCGTGGGGGCCAAAAAGATGGAGCTGATTTTGTTCCTCAAGCCGTTCAAAACGGGGCCGTTGCTATTATTGCCGAACGGCCTGTTCAAACAACGGTACCGGTGATAGTGGTTTCGGATGTTGGGCAAACAATGGTCAAAATGACTGAACGATTTTATCCGTCTGAAGCGTTAAAAAAAGTAGCGGTTACCGGTACAAATGGCAAAACATCAACGGTGTATTATGTGGCTCAAATTATGAATGCATTAGGGGTTCCGGCGGCCAGTATGGGAACAATAGGGGTTAATTCACCCTTGCTCAAGAAAGCCGGTTCTATGACGACGCCCGATACATGTGTTATGCATGAAAATTTGAATGCTCTGCAAGCGGCGGGTGTTCAAGCCGTTGCTATGGAAGCATCTAGTCATGGTTTAGATCAAGGACGGTTGGATGGTGTAATGTTAATGGCGGGTGCCTTTACAAATTTAACGCAAGATCATCTGGATTATCATAAAACAATGCAGGCTTATTTGTCGGCTAAAATAAAATTGTTTGATAAGATTACGGTTGGTGGATATGCCGTTTTAAATGCCGATATACCCGAATTTAATATATTAAAAGAAACGGCATTATCAAAGGGATTACAGGTTATTTCCTATGGGAAGCAAGGAAATGAATTGCGTATTTTGGAACAAAAACCGTTAGCCATTGGGCAACGGGTATCTGTTTATGCTTTTGGTAAAACGTATGATATGGATTTAAATATTGTTGGCGATTTCCAATTGATGAATATTTTATGTGCCATAGGGTTATGTGTTGGATTAGGGGCTAATGCCGAAGATATTATGCAGGTTGTTCCTTTATTGAAAGCACCAGAGGGACGGTTGGAACGTGTTGCAATCTTGAAAAATAATGCCTCTATTTATGTGGATTATGCGCATACGCCGGATGCTTTGGAACGTGTGTTGAAAACAATGCGCTTGCACACACAAGGGCGTTTGGTATGTGTCTTTGGGTGCGGAGGTAATCGGGATGCGGGTAAAAGACCATTAATGGGTGAAATTGCAAATCGTTTGGCGGATGTGGTTTATATTACCGATGATAATCCACGTTTTGAAAATCCGGCCGACATTCGTACGCAAATTACCTCGGCTTGTCCGAAAGGGATTGAAATCGGCAATCGTCATATGGCCATTTTAACGGCTGTTAGTTCTTTGCAAGAAAATGATGTTTTAATTATTGCCGGTAAAGGGCATGAAACGGGGCAACTGATTAATGGATGCTCTTATGTTTTTGATGATAAAATAGAAGCTTTGTTAGCGGTTATGAATACCGAGCAACAACCTTTGTGGCAATTTCATGAATTGCAGGTGGCATTAACACCGAATGTGCCAATGGGGGTAAATGCGTTTGGGATTTCAAGGGATACCAGAACCTTACAAATTGGGGATTTGTATATAGCCATTCGTGGTGAAAATATGGATGGACATGCTTTTGTTAAATCTGCCGTTCAAAAAGGGGCTGCGGCTTGTTTGGTGGACCATGTGGTGTCAGATGTTCCTTTGGATAAGCAAATTGTCGTACCGGATGTAATGCAAGCTTTTAACCGTTTGGCTTTATTTGCCCGTAATCGGTCAGAGGCTAAATTTATTGCCGTAACGGGAAGTTCGGGTAAAACAACAACAAAAGAAATGTTAAAAGTGGTTTTGAGTGAACAAGGTAAAACCTATGCCACAACGGGAAATTATAATAACCATATCGGGGTGCCGTTAACATTAACCATGATGCCGATTGATACGCAATACGCCATTATTGAAACCGGTATGAATCATATTGGCGAATTAACGGAGTTATCTATGTTGGTGCGTCCGGATGTGGCTATTATTACCATGATTGGATCGGCACATTTGGCGCATTTTACGGATACAAAACAAATTGCCGAGGCTAAGGCCGAAATTTTTACTGCCATGAATGATGGTGGCGTAGCTATCTTAAATACAGATAATAAGGAATTTTTCGGATTTTTACGAGATAAAGCCTATGCGCATGGTGTGCGACGGATTGTGTCTTTTGGACATGAAAAAGAGGCCGATTTTGTTTTAAAAGATACGCTGGCAGTTGGTGAAAAAACAAAAATAACCGCCGATTGGCACGGAACGTCATTAAAATATGAAATCGGATTTTTAGGTGAACATTTTGCTATGAATTCTTTGGCTGTTTTGGCGGCCGTTGACAGCATTGGCGCTAGTGTGGAACAAGCGGTTTTAACGTTGGGCATAACGTCGGCCGTTGCCGGACGAGGGGCAGCCGAAACGGTCAGATTACCAAACGGCAATACGGTCGTTTTAATTGATGATGCCTATAATGCGAATCCGTCTTCTATGGTGGCCTCTATTCGGTCTTTGGGATTACGTCAAGGAACGGTTAAGGTGGCTGTTTTGGGTGATATGTTGGAGTTAGGAGAACAAGAAATTGCGTTGCATGTTGGGTTGGTTAAAGAGTTATTAGAAGCTGGAGTAGATAAAGTTTATGCGACCGGTCGTTTGTGTCAGCATTTATACAATTCTTTACCACCGGACAGGCAGGGGGCTTGGGCACCAACACCGGAAGAATTGGCTGGCGTTTTATTAAATGATTTGCCGGACGGGGCGGTGGTATTGATTAAAGCTTCTAATGGTATTGGGCTTAAAAAAGTGGTTATGAAATTGAAAGGAAACGGTTAATGTTATATTTATTATCCTTTTTGTCAGATGAAGTATCGTTATTAAATATTTTTAATTATATTACCGTGCGTGCCGGTGGGGCATTATTTGTATCGTTCTTTTTATGTTGGTTTTTTGGCCCTTCATTTATTGCATGGTTAAAACGTAAACAAGGCGAAGGACAACCTATTCGGGATGATGGCCCTCAAACACATTTGAAGAAAAAAGGAACCCCAACGATGGGTGGGTTAATGATTTTGGTGTCGGTGGCTATTTCAACAGTACTGTGGGCCAATTTATTTAATCCGTATATTTGGATGTTGTTGTTTGTCATGACCGGATTTGGATTGGCCGGTTTGTTAGATGATTATTTGAAATTAACAAAACGCAGTAGCGCCGGTATTTCCGGTAAAAAGAAATTGGCTTTGCAGTTTTTGGTCAGTGGGATAGCGTGTGCTTGGATTATGTTTTTAGAACAAGGTCCGATGAGTACCACGTTAACAATACCATTTTTCAAAAATTTATTCATTGATTTGTGGTGGTTCTATGTACCATTTGCATTGATTGTGATGGTGGGAACATCTAATGCCGTTAACTTAACGGATGGGTTAGATGGTTTGGTTAGTGTACCCGTTATTATGTCAACAGTGGTGTTTATGGTTATCGCTTATGTGGTGGGGCGTGTGGATTATGCCGCTTATTTGCATATGCATTACGTGGTAGGTGCCGGTGAAATGGTTATTTTTTGTGGGGCTGTTATCGGGGCTGTTTTGGGCTTTTTGTGGTTTAATGCCCATCCGGCTCAAGTCTTTATGGGGGATACCGGTTCATTGGCATTGGGTGGTGTTTTAGGGGCTTTAGCCGTAGCCACTAAAAATGAAATCGTATTAGCGATTGCCGGTGGCGTTTTTGTGATGGAGGCTGTATCTGATATTATTCAGGTTGGGTCTTATAAACTTAGAAAAAAACGTGTCTTTTTAATGGCACCTATTCATCATCATTTTGAAAAAAAAGGGTGGCACGAAACACAAGTGGTTATTCGGTTTTGGATTATATCCATTTTGTTGGCTATATTGGCATTGGCAACATTAAAATTGAGGTAATCAATGCGGGGTATCGGGTTAAAAATTCAATCTTTTTGTATTAACCATTATCGCAGTATGGATAAGGGGTTGTTAAACGGCATTTTTATTTTGTTGTTATTCGGATTGTTTTTAACTTTTGCGGCCAGCCCAGGGGTAGCGGAACGCAATCATTATGAACCATACCATTTTATTAAACGGCAATTGGTTTTTATCGGGCCGGCTGTCTTTGTGATGATGTTTACGGCGTTTTTATCTTTTAAATTTGTGCGTCGTTTATCCGGTATTATTTTGCTGGGTGCCTTAATCGGGATGGTGTGGGTGTTATTGTTCGGGGTGGAAGTAAAAGGAGCTTCTCGCTGGATGAATATAGGACCTATTGGATTGCAACCATCTGAATTTATGAAGCCGGCTTTTGCCGTTGTGTGTGCGTGGTTATTGGCGTCAGGTAGATTAATACAGCGATTCCCGGGGTATGTATTGTCCTTTGTGCTGTTTTTTATCATAGCCGGTTTGTTATTTCTTCAACCGGATATCGGGATGTTGTTGACGGTTATTGCCATTTTTGGTGTCCAGTTATTTTTATCCGGCATTCCGATATCTGTTATTGTGTTTTTGGGAGGATTAGCGGCTTCTGGTATTGTGATGGCCTATTTTGTTTTTGATCACGTACATGCCCGCATTAATCGTTTCTTGAGTCCGGAACAAGGGGAAGCCTATCAAGTGGAAAAATCTATGGAAACATTAAAAAATGCCGGTTGGTTTGGTAAGGGACCTGGGGAAGGCGTGGTTAAGTATGAATTACCCGATGCGCATACGGATTTTATTTTGGCGGTATCGGCAGAAGAATTCGGATTTATTATCACGGCGGTTTTGGTGGGTGTTTTTGCCTATATTGTTTTGCGTGGATTTTGGTTGATGCGAGGTGAAAACAATCTTTTTTGCCAAATTGCCGTGGGTGGATTATTGACACAAATTGCATTTCAGGCTATTGTAAACATGGGTTCAACCTTGAATTTATTGCCGACAAAGGGAATGACTTTACCGTTTATTTCTTATGGCGGTTCATCGTTGGTATCCATTGGATTCGCATTCGGTGCGATTTTGGCGTTAACAAAAAGGCATACGCTCAGCCGTGGATTGGAATAGTAAAATGAAAGAGGGTAAGATGAGTAAGAAAAAAAATCAAATAAAAAAGCCTTTGGCGGTAGTAACAACCGGTGGTAGCGGGGGCCATATTTTTCCGGCCGAATCCATTTCTGAGGCCTTAATTCGTAAAGGCTATGAGGTTGTTTTTATAACGGATAAACGAGGGAGCGCTTTTCGGGGGTTAGAAGGAATTAAAACATACCATTTAACGGCAGAACACGTTATGGGGCGTTCTTTTTGGGGTAAGTTGAAAGGGGCTTGGAAATTATATTGTGGGGTTGTTCAAGCACTTATGTTATTAAAACGCCTTAATCCGAATGTGGTTATAGGGGTAGGTGGATATGCCTCTATTCCGGCTGTGATGGCGGCTCATATGTGGCGGATACCGGTTATATTGCACGAACAAAATGCCGTTTTGGGTCGGTCTAACAGATTTTTGGCCAAAAATACAAAGTTGATTTTAACCGCATTTAATCCAACACATCGTATTCCGACAAATGTTCGTTCCGTATGGGTCGGGCAACCGGTTAGACTTCAGATTTTAGCTAAAAAACATGCCCCGTATCCGTTGATGGATAATGGGTTTAATTTGTTGATTTTCGGGGGGAGTCAAGGGGCAACATTCTTTACCCGTAAATTACCGCATGCGTTGTTGGCGCTACCGAAAGATGTTCGGGCAAAATTATCCGTAACGGCTCAGGTACGTCCGGAGGATATGGATGAAGCTAAGATTTTGTACAAAGATAAAGGATTTAAATCTGTTGAATTGAAATCTTTCTTTGATAATATGCCGGAATTGATTGAAAAATCTCATTTGATTATTGGTCGGGCTGGGGCTTCTACAATTACCGAAGCCGAAATTATCGGTCGTCCGGCGATTTTAATTCCTCTGCCGACATCTGCAGATAATCATCAATTGGAAAATGCCCGTCAATTTTCGGATGCTGGGGCTGGGTGGTTGCTCACTGAAGATAATTGGGATGCCGAAAAATTTGCTGTTCGCTTGGGGCAACTTATTAATGAACCAGAGGTGTTGTACACAGCGGCTTCAGAGTCTTATAAATTAGCCAAACCCAATGTATCTGATGAAATTGCCGATTTGGTTGATGATATTGTCAAAGGAAATCAAAAATGAAAAAGACCATCCCCTTAAAACGGATTCATTTTATTGGTATCGGCGGTATTGGTATGAGTGCCATTGCCGAAATGCTGGATGATTTAGGCCTGTGTGTGCAAGGGTCAGATGCTAAGGAAAGTGCCAATACCACTCGGATACGGGAAAAGGGGATACCTGTCTTTATCGGGCATCACGAAGATAATTTAAAAGGAGTAGATGCTGTTGTTGTGTCCACCGCCATTAAAGAAGATAATCCCGAATTGGTTGCTGCTAAAAAATTGGGCATTCCTGTGGGACATCGGTCCGAAATGCTTGCTGAAATTTTGCGTTTTAAACAAAGCATTTGTATTTCCGGTACGCATGGTAAAACAACGACGTCTTCTTTGGTGGCCAGTATTTTAATGCAGGCAAAATTAAAGCCCAGTTTTATTATCGGAGGCATTTTAAATTCAGCCGCTTCAAATGCTCAGTTGGGTAAAGGCAAATATGTGGTCGTGGAAGCCGATGAATCGGACGGGTCTTTTTTAAGATTACCACACGCCGTATCGGTTATTACCAATATTGATTCCGAACATATGGATTACTACAAAGAATTTGATAATATGAAAGCCGCTTATCGGTTGTTTATTGATAATACCTCTTTTTATGGATTCAGTGTATTAAATACCGATCATCCTGTTGTTAAAGAGTTGGCAGATAACACGGTTGGACGAAAAATTATCACATATGGATTAAATAAAACAGCAGATGTGCATGCTGATTATATTCGGATGAAAAACGGAAAATTAATTTTTGATGTTTTTGTACGAAACGGCAATAAATTTACGAAAATAAAAGATATTACACTCAATATGTTTGGACGTCATAACGTGCAAAATGCGTTAGCGGCTATCGCAGTTGGTATTGGATTAGATGTTAAGGCCGATGTTATCAAAAAAGCGCTTAAAAAATTTGCCGGCATTCAACGGCGTTTAACATTACGAGGTGTTATTAAAAAGGTTGCCATTTATGATGATTATGGGCATCATCCGGTTGAAATTGCCGCATCAATTAATGCGGTGCGTTCAGCTGTGTCTGGGAAAGTTGTAGCGGTATTTCAACCACACAGATACACAAGATTTCAAGATTTGTGGTCCGACTTTTTAACGTGTTTTCGTGAAGCCGATACCGTCGTTGTGTGTGATGTTTATTCGGCTGGAGAACAACCGATTGAAGGGATAAATAAAGAAACTTTTACAACGGCATTGTCGGCTGTGCATCCTCATGTGATTTCATTGGATAGTTTTGATAGTTTGGCGGATATTGTGGCTCAGCATACCTCGGCCGGTGATACAGTGGTGTGTTTAGGAGCAGGAACTATTTCGGCAGAATCCATTAAGTTGGTTAAAGAATTAAAGAGGCGAAAATGAAAACGATTTTAAAAAAAATTTTCAAATCTAAAACGTCTCTTGTTGATGCTTTACCACCACTCAGAGGTAAAGTTATTGCCAACTGTCCTCTAAATAAAAAAACGTGGTTTGGTGTTGGTGGATGTGCCGAAGTGTATGTGGAACCAGCCGATATTGATGATTTATGTCGTTTATTGCAATTTATGCCCTCAGTTCCTTTGACTGTTTTAGGTGGTGGCAGTAATGTATTAATTCGTGATGGTGGTATTCCAGGGATAACAATCCATTTGGGAAAAGGATTTCATACGATAAAATTTGATGGAACAACAATTGTCTGTGATG
>JAFTHM010000093.1 GCA_017457425.1 Alphaproteobacteria bacterium | reverse complement strand
CTCTTCAATTGTGCCATCGGCCTGTTCTTGAATATGAGCATTACCCGAATTGTTGGTCCCCAGCATTGTTCCACCCATTGTGGCATACGGACACGTAAAATCGGCCATTGTCAATTTTTGATAACGCATCGGACGCACGAACAAACCATCAGTGGCATTATGAATACCATATACTTCCCATCCTTTTGTGATGGCACTTAATGTTACACCACGAATAGCTGTATTCAAACCGGAACAATCTCCGCCACTTGTTAAAACACCAATTCTTTTTACAGTTGTCATATTTTACACTCCAAAAAATTTTACAATAGAAAGCTTATACCTTGTTTTTTTCAAATTAGCTAGCAAAAAATGCTTAAAGTGAGAAATTTTTTCCAAGATATGTTCGTTTTACGTTTTCATCGGCAATAATTTCTTCCGGCGTACCTTGTTTTAATACCTTTCCGTCATGTAAAATGTATGCACGATCAATAATGCTTAACGTTTCACGAACATTGTGATCGGTAATCAATACCCCAAGGCCACGATTTTTCAATTGTCCAACCAAATCTTTAATTTCCCCGACGGCAATCGGGTCAATACCGGCCAGTGGTTCGTCCAACAAAATAAAAGACGGACGAGACGCCAAAGCTCTGGCAATTTCCAAACGACGACGTTCACCGCCGGACAAGGCCCGAGAGGGTGAAAACCGCAAATGTTCAATGGAAAATTCCTTTAAGAGAGCATCTAATTCCTGTTCACGTTTTTCTTCGTTTGTTTCTACAATTTCCAAAACACTGCGGATATTATCTTCCACATTTAATCCACGAAAAATGGACGCTTCCTGCGGTAAATAACCCACCCCTAAACGTGCCCTGCGATATACGGGAAATGAGGTAATATCAATACCATTTAAATAAATTTTGCCGCTGTTGGGAGCAATCAATCCCGTCACGCAATAAAAAGATGTTGTTTTACCGGCACCATTCGGCCCCAAGAGTCCAACGGCTTCGCCTTTTTTAACGTGCATGGAAACATCCTTTAACACAACACGTTTTTTATAACTTTTACTTAAATTTTCAACAACTAAGCCTTCTCTTGATGTTGTCATATATCCCCTCTTTTATTGTAAGTCTGATGGAATGAGTTGCCCCTTAATACGAGCCGGTTTATTATTTTCTTTCGCTGTCAAAGAGCTGACACCCGTTAATAAATTGAGTGTTGCCGTACTGCCATACGCTTTATTTTGGCCTTGTGTCAATACTACATTATCCGTCATCTCAATGATACTTGTATGCGGATTGTAAATCCCTTTATTTCCGGATATTTTTTGAGTTTTATTATCTGCCACAACATGGCCTGTGGCAATAATTTTTTCTATTCTCTCTTTTCCCTTGCCTTTGGGTAAGTAATATAAAACCATCTTATCGGCCGTAATTTTATATCCATCTTGAATAACAACGACATCTTGAAGAGCGGTAATGGTTCTTTGTCCCTGATTGATTATCAGTTCCCGTTCGACCGTTAAATGAACTTTATCAGATACCGATGTAATCAGAACATCAATATGACCGTTAAATGTCATATTTTGTCCTTTGTTTATCATATAAAACCCTTTATCGGCCGTCAACGTTCCATCAGGACCTGTAATATAAACTGGAGCCTCACTTTCCAAAACGCCCTTTTGATAATCATAAATCACTTTACTTGATTTTGCCGTCCATCCGTCATTTGTTTTGGTATCCACTTCGTCTTCAAAATACAGATATTCTTCTTTTTGAAAAGCCAACCCATAAGCACTGGAAGACATCAAAACCGTTTTGTTTTCCATAACGTATTCGGCCTCTGGTTCATTCAAGGTAATGATTTTTTTCTCAGGATTTGTTTCTAAAACCGATTGAGCCACCAATGTCAAGGGGCGATCTTTATCATCCTTTGAAAAAAATCGGACAGCCGTCATGTCTACACTGGCTTTTTCAACTTTCCCTTCCGGAATTTGACGAGCAGTAAATTTATCTTTTTGTTCAGTTAACTGAGGCCAAACAATCATAACTCCAGCCAATAAGAAAGCAAAAATCGGCAAAGAGCGTTTAAATATAAAAACGCGTCTGGAATGGATTTTTATCTTTAATAACCGGCGAGTAAACATATACGACTAGGCCACTCCCGCTTTCAGTAAGTGGTGGATATGCAATAACCCAACCGGACGATTTTCTCCATCAACCACAAAAATATTGGTGATTTTATTATCGTTCATATAGGCCACAGCTTCAACACCCAACATGGAACCAATCAACGTTTTAGGCTGTTTTGTCATAACATCACCTGTGCGGCGAACAATTAAATCGGCCGCCATATGACGACGCAAGTCCCCATCGGTAATAATACCAAGCAACTCGCCATCTTCGGATACGACTCCTAAACAGCCCAAACTTTTTTCCGTCATAACAACTAAGGCATCGGCCATCAATTCATCCGGTCCGATTAAAGGTAATTCAGCCCCCTTGGCCATAATATCTTCCACTTTTAACAAGACATTGCCCAATTTTCCCCCGGGGTGTCTGTCTTTAAAATCTTGCATCGTAAAGCCACGTTTTTCAATAAGAGCAACAGCCAAAGCATCGCCCATCGCCAATGTCAACGTCGTTGATGTTGTCGGTGCTAAACCAAGTGGACAAGCCTCCGGTGCCGTTTTGGCATTTGGAATTAACAAGACTAAATCCGCCGCTTTTGCCATTGTACTTTCGGCCTTACTGGTAATGGCAATCATCGGAATATTATGACGACGAGAATAGGAAATAATATCCCCCATTTCACGGCTTTCACCCGAATTAGAAATTGTAATCAACAAATCTTCTTTTGTCAGCATACCCAAATCACCATGACTGGCCTCGGACGGATGAACAAAGAAAGACGGCGTACCGGTAGAAGCCAGTGTCGCCGCAATTTTTTGACCGATATGACCGCTTTTCCCCATACCGGAAATAATGATACGGCCCTTATTTTCTTTAACGGGTTCCATCATTTCAACCGCTTGTACAAAAGCATCTCCCATCGCATCACGCATCAGGTTTAATCCTTGAATTTCCGTATCAATAACACGTTTTGCTGTTTGAATAATATCATTAGGGGTCATGAGTTTATCCTTTCATTAATGGTGAGAAAAAATATCGGGTTCTTCAAAATCCAACAAGTCCAATTTTGCACGAGTTTTTAAAAAATCAAAGCATTCCATGGCAATTTCGTATCGCCCTTCCCGTTTTAATAAAGCATCTAATTTTTCTTTTAACTCATGCAAATACAATACATCATTTGCAGCATATTGACATTGGTCTTTTGTCAGTTTTTCGGCCCCCCAATCGGAACATTGTTGTTCTTTGGATACCGAAACGCCTAATAAATCATAACACAAGTTTTTAAGACCATGATATGGGGCACACGTCCGGCACAATTTTGATGCAATTTTCGTGCAATAAACCGGCTCAACCATCACACCTAAATCATTATAAATTTTAGCAACGTCAAAACGGGCAAAATGAAATATTTTCAATACATTTTTATCCGTCAGTAATTTTTTGAGATTAGGACAATCTTGCCCCGGAATAATTTGTACCAGATGAGCGGTTCCCTTGCCATCTCCCAGTTGTACCAAACACAATCTATCACGATGCAAATTCAATCCCATTGTTTCGGTATCAACCGCTACAGAGCCGGTAAAGTTAATATCTTTCGGTAAATCACCTTTATGTAATACAATCTTTGTCATATAACGATCCTTATATATATAATGAATCGGTTATACAACCAGTTTTTTTAAATTGCAAGCAAAAAAATAGGTTTTATTGTTAAGTTCCCTAACGACCACCATCTGTATTTTTAAAAATCGGATTTTTCGGATAGATATCTCGCACTAATTGATGCGTACCACTGAGGGCCATCTCTTCACGTCTGGCCTCAATCAACCGCTTTGCCACCCGCTGACGACGTTCTATATTATCAGGTGTTTTTGGCAACCGTTCAGATGAAGCATAAGAAACATAACTCAATTCACGCAAGGTTTTACCTACACGATTTTCGGACCGTTCACTACTGCCTTTACGATTCGTAAACAAATCCAAATATCCTTCTTTAGTGGACTCATCCGTTAAATCATAGTGTGTCATCTTTGCCGTTGCCTCGGTTGGCTGTTTATCCAAATCCAAAGCCTGAGTTGCCTCTAACTGACGAATTTCCTCAGGATGGTGTGTAATATAAACAACTGTTTTTTCATCCTTGATTTTATTGATATAATCTACAATATTTTGACTCATCGCCGCATCAACACCGGCCGTTGGTTCGTCCAAAATCAAAATAGGAGAATCTTTAATTAAGGCCTGAGCAACATTTAAGCGATTCCGTTGTCCACCGGATAAATTATTATCCCGAATTTCCAAACTGGGCGAAATACTGGCCGGATTACCATCCTCACGAATGCCCAACAACTCTTTCACTTCTTGCACTTTTGCCTCATCTGCATTTGGATTAGCCAATCTGATATACTCATCAACCGTCATTTTAGCTGGCATCGCCCCTTGTAAAGAAATCGCAATATGTCTGGCCGGTTCGGCAAAAGCCAATTCTTTATAATCATTCCCGACAAATGTTCCTTGGTCATCTGTATAACCGATACGAATAGCCCCTTGCACCGGATCATCTGAATGCATTAACATATTAATTAATGAACTTTTACCGGCCCCACTGGCCCCTGACAAAACAGTAATGCCTTTGCCAATGGTTAATTTATCATCACTGGTAAAAAGCGGTGTATCCCGATGTGTTGTAATATCATCTTGCGTCCGATGAGCAACCGCAATACAATCCAATTCTATGGTATTTGCCCGCTGAGGCACTTTTGTCTTACCAAATGTGATATTTTTAACCTTTGATTTAAAACTGTTATAGGCATGGGCAAACGTACCAATATGCTCTTTGAGTGAAAAGACAGAATTCACCACTCGCCCTACCGCTCCTTGACAACTTAAGGCTGCAATCGGCAACACCAACATATTGGTAGCTCCCGTTCCGGCGGCTAAAGCAACCGAGGTCCCCACAATTGCTGTTTTTAAGGCGAGTTCTGCCAAAGAATAATTTCTTAACATGCGTACAAAACGCTTCAAACTACCTTGTAAAGCATTAGATTTTTCATCTAAACGGTGATATTCTTTCTTGGTCGGATCATTTGTTTCACGTTCGGTCGTATTGGCATACATATCACGGTTATGTTCATTAAAAACTGCTTGATTTTTACGTATCTCGTTTTTATAGCGAATTTTCTTATCTGTCATACGTTTATTGACAAAATAAGAATACAATCCCGAAATCCCCATAACACCCGCCATCAAGGGAATATTAGCCAAACCACCGGTTAAAACGGTAGAGGCCGAAAAAACACCTGCCCCCACCAATGCCCCGATTAAATTACCTTTAGAGGCCATATAATGTGTGCACGCCGAGTGCATAACCGTTTCATTTAAAATCAAATGTTCCGGATTTCGTGTTCTACGTTCTGTAATCGGAAAACTGTCAAATTCTTCATGGAGTTTTTTACGGATATGGCAATTGATTTGTGTATTAACGGCCTCTAATTGGGCACCAATCATTTCACCCAGTGTAGTACTGGATAATAAAGATACTACATATG
>JAFTHM010000092.1 GCA_017457425.1 Alphaproteobacteria bacterium | reverse complement strand
TTTGACCATTTTTTGTCCGCATACAATTGGCCCCTTGATTAGCCCCATAGGATTGCAAATGATGAATCGCCGTTTCATTATTTTGCATATAGGCATAACATAGTGGCGTGATATTATCACTGTTTAAAGCATTTAAACTTTCACCGGATTCTACAATATCAATTAAGGTTTCTGTATCACCACTAGAGGCTGCATCATAGATATCATCAAACGCACTGCCACGAGAATAAGTACATCCGGTGAGGGAAACGGCCATAACCGCCATTAAACAATATTTTAAACCTGATTTCATTTTTACTCCTTTTATTTCAAATTATCTGAGATTTTATCCCCAGTCACAGCATTCGGATCATATGTCGTATCACTTGGCGCATAGACACAATATGTTTGTGCGAGTGCTTGAATTTCACCGTTCTTTAAATTTCCAGCCCAAGACCCACTGTCATTTTTATACCCCATTTTTACAGTCCAAGGCGTTTCTGAGGTACTCTCCGTTCTATTATCAGCGCCATCACCACCGGTAATTTCAATTGCCAATGCATACTGTGTAATGTTGGCTTTCGGAACCGTCACCGCATTAATTGTACCCGTCACTTTACCGCCACCACTTGGAGCCGATAGATTATGAGCTGTCGCATTGGTTTGAGGAACAACAATTTGTTGCACAGTAGAAGCCCCCCATTTGAGAGGTGTTACAATCACAGCCGCCACATAATTTTCGGGACATGTCGGCTTTTTAATTTCAGTTGACCATGATTGATTAGAACCGGTTGTCGTACTGGATAATTGATACATACCCTTACTGATATAGTTTGGTAAAATATCGCTGAGGCGAGCGCCACCACGAGAAGCCAACCGTATATCGTTGAGTACGGACGTGTTCGCCGGATCAAGACCATAATCATATGTATCCGATGTACCATCAGCTTTCGTTATTGTCATGTTACCATCTTTGGCAATAATTTGACCATCGCCATTGATTTCCAATTTTTCGTTTCCACTCATATCGTAAACAACGAAACGATTAGTCGTTAAATCATTACCTGATGCATCTTTGCGTTCAAAGGCAAAGGCTTTGTTATCTCCATTTAACCCGATATACAGGTTATTTTTGACATAAACGTGTCCTTTATTGCCTGCATCACCATCTACCCAAAATAACGGATCACAATTTTCCCCATTGCCTCCGGCACGATAAACTGTATCAGAAGAACCCACCGTACCGTGTTCTACCTTAATACAATTTTTATCTCCGGCAACGGAAAAATAATTCCAAGCGTGTAAATCGCCGAAACCGACATTATCCGGGACAAATACAGCATTTGGGTCCGTTACCCCTAAATCCGGATCAAATGTATCCATGGCCGTTGTCGCCACCACAATCGGATAATTTACATTAACACCCAATTCACCGGCTAAATCGGTCGCAATACCGTCCGATAATTTCCAACTACCACCGGCACCGACTAAATCGCCGTTTTGAGTAATACCCCCATCCGTTCCGATGAGGTTAGCAATACGAGCGGTCCGTTTCCAATTCCAATCACCAGCTAAATCGGCACCAGCAACAACACCAACTAAAATCGGATAGTCTTCCCCATTTTGCAATGTCGCATTTTGACCATATAATTTAATTGTATACCCATAATCGGCATCTAAAATACCATCCATACCAATGGGTAAAAATTCTTCCACAGCGGTTTGAAATGTGGCATCTCCAGTATTACAAGCTGTCAAAGAGTCAGCCGAAGATGAGACTTTACACAACTCGGCTAATACGGCCGAATCCGCCGCAATAGCAGCACTCATAGCCTCTTTAATCGCACGCATTTCGGCGGCAATATTTACGTTTGAAATTTCTTGGTTACGGGATAAAACCTGTTTATACAACATCGGTCCCATCACACCGATCAGAGCGAGGACAGCCAATACCTCCAGCATAATCGCTCCACGTTCTTGTTTGTTTATCATGACCTATCCCTCCTTATTCACTTTTTTTAGGACACTCAGAATACTCTCTGCTTGTCTTTCGTTCTAATGTTATATTTCCGTTCGTATCCTTAGATACCGTATCATAATAAATAGTATACGTGCCATACCCTTTATCACATTTACTTTCAAACGATGCTTTAATATCATCCATCGGTGTAATGCAAAACAGCAGATAGCCATCTGTCATATCGGAAGCTAAGGCATCATCCTCGGCAAGAGCCTCACCAATCAAGGTCGGAACGGATACAGTAAAACGTCTGGAATTATCCATAATATAAGGCGATTTTTCATCATATCTTTTACGCGCCTCGATATTAATTGTGCGTTGAACCTCTTCTATATCCCCATCGTCATTATATTTTCTGGCCGTTACTGTTATTTTACCACCCTCTGTTTTCCATAACACACCACATTCATGAGATCCCTTTGTCCGACGCAAAATGCCACTGCGCCACAGTTCATTACGATTAATGGTTGCCTTATCTGTGGTAGGAGCTTGCATATAGGTAATCACATAATCACCAAGACCGGCTTTTTTATCCGCCTCACTTTCATCCTTGCCTCCTGTACCTCCACCTTTGCCACCTTGGCAATCAAAGGTCAGGTATGGTTCAGTTGTACCACCATCCGTTGCCACATCCGTAATACAGCCAAAGGCCGATTGAATATGATAAGAATCAAATGTTTCTTCTGATACAGCCGGCAAAAATTTTTTTATTTCATCCGGACTAATATTGGCCAACGTGCCATCGCTGAATTCCCTGCCACTATCCAAGGCAGATAAAGTTTCCTCTTTCTCTAAAAAACCAGACGTAGCATTGGTCTTTAAACCTTGCATTTTTTCTTTATATGTAAACGTAATCACACGCTTTGAGGTATCTTCCACCTCAATTTCAATAGGATTTTCCGCTGCATCAATTTTAGTTATCGTCTTCTTACCCGCTGTATCCGTGTATGTCAATCGTTTGGCGGCTTGGTGAGCGTTTACGAATGTGGCCACCATCGTATCAGCCAATGGCTTATCCTCTACCTGAACCACATTATGAACGGGGCTGAGATAGTACAAGATAGATAAGACAAATGCCAAAACAAACGACCAAAACAGCATGTACGTTTCCTCCTATCCCAAAATAAGGTGCTTATCTATTTATTATACACCTTTTTTCGGATTTTGTCAAAATTCTAGTACCCTTCTAACTTTTCTTCCAAAGTTGAACCGGCCATATATTCCGTGAGTGGTCGTTCAATAAAGGTATAAGAACCAAATTCTTCTTTATTTTTTGCCGCCATACAGGCCCGTACGCAAGATACCATAATATTGGCCGTAAATTCCGGATTAATACCGGCAACGTCATAGCGTTGGTTGACTTGCATACCCGTGCGTTCCACCGTTCCGGCATGGTGTAAAGTATTATATTTATCAATGCTTTTAACCACTTCAATTTCCACCGGATCACCCGTAAAATACGGATCATTTTTAATTGTATTTTCAATTTTTTCTAAATCGGCATTTGGCAATAATTCCACATAAATTTTGCGTTTTTGTTTGCCTCGGCCATTGGCAATGGTCAAAGCCACAGCATTTTTAACACCTTCAATATTTTTCACAAATACGGTATGGCCCATACTACGACCACCTTTAGTCCCACCAAAAGTCGTTGTTGTATGACCAGTAATGGACACTAATTTCATAATGGCACGAATAGCGGAATCTGTTCCCGGATCCCAACCAGCACCTACGATACTGACCACTTTTTTGATTTTAGCATTAATATCGCTTTCACGACGAACTGTCAAAATTTTATCGTGTTCATCATAGCTGTCCACCGTGCTGATTCCCAAATCTTGATATTGGCGTACATAGTCGGGGACTTCACGAGACGGAACACACAGCAGAGCCACATCCACATCTTTTAATTTTCTGACATCCGATACAACACGGGTATTGGCCAAAGCTTCATCTTCATTTTTAACGGTTTGCGGACGACGTACCACACCGGCCAAAACCATATCCGAACATTCTTCAATGGCACGTTTACACCCACGACCGACATTACCCCAACCGACAATAGCTACTGAAATTTTTTGCATAATTATACTCCTGACATTTTCTTATATAAACTTTTGTAATCTTGACTGGATTTTGACCACGAATAATTTTGACGCATCGCCAATTTTCGCATTGAATCAATATGGTGCGGTCTGTCATAATAGGTGGCATTTGCCCATCCGATTGTATTATAGAACGCCTCGGGTGAAGCCTCCCAGAATTTAAAGCCCGTACCGACACCATAATATTCGTTATAGTTAAAGACCGTATCTTCCAATCCACCCGTAGAACGAGCAATCGGCAAAGCACCATATGTTTGGCTGACCATTTGTTTTAAACCGCATGGTTCATACAAAGATGGGACCAAAGAAAAATCGCTACCTGCATCAATCCAGTGTTCCATTTCCGGATTAAATCCCACTTTAACGGCGATTTGCCCCGGATATTTTTTCGGAAGTGATGAAAAGTAATCTTGAGCCCAACTATCTCCATCACCCATCAACACGAACTGAGCTTGCATCGTTTTTAAAATTGGTTCAATAGCGGCAGCCACCATTTTAATCCCTTTTTGTTCCGCCCACCGTACTGACATCCCAAAAATCGGTTTATCAACGCTACCAAGCCCCATTTTATCCACTAAAGCTTGTTTGTTTTTAATTTTACCGTCACGAAATGTTTCAAATGAATATTGTTTTGAAATGATTTCATCATTTTGAGGATTCCAAAATTGCGTATCAATACCATTTAAAATACCAGATAAATCCTTTTGACGTTCTCTCAGCAAGAAATCCAATCCTGCCCCATATTCCGTGGTTAAAATTTCTTTTGCATACCCTGGGGATACTGTATTCAGTTTATCAGCAAAACGAATGCCGCCCTTTAAGAAGTTCACAAAACAATACTCTTCTAAAGCGCCCGGGTGGAAATCTTTCCAATCAATTTTACCATAACCCATAATATCTTGAGAAAAACGCCCTTGATACGGCAAATTATGAAGCGTCAACAAACTTTTTGTATGGGCAAAAAACGGATCTTTATCATTTTTCAAATAATATGGAATCAATGCCGTTTGCCAATCATGCACATGCACCACATCCGGACGGAAATTTAAATCCTTGGCAATTTGTAAGGCTGCCCGACTGAAAAATGCATACCGATACGGGTTATCTTCATAGGCTTGACCGCTCCACCTATCACCATACACCCACGGACGATTAAAGTATTTATTGAACTCAACAAAATAAACTTCAATTCCCGGAATGTAATTTGACATATGGACCGAAAAAAATTCTTGGCAATTGCCCATTTGAACACAATTGCCATCCATAACTTTTTTTAATCCGTATTTTTCATAGTTGATTTCACTATACAAAGGAATAACAACCTTAACCACAACACCGTTTTTTGCGAGCGATTTCGGCAACGCCCCAACGACATCCCCCAATCCTCCGGTTTTAATAAAAGGCGTCATTTCACTGGCAACAAATAAAACGTTTGGTGTATACATTGTTTTTCCTTTCAGTTTTTTTTCAGTATAAAAGACAAATAATATCTTTGCAAGTCCTTTTCTACACAAAATTCAAGTTTTTTTACTTGCTTTTTCCAAAAAGGCAAGGTACACTGGCTTTGAATAAAAAAAAGGATCGTGTATGTCAGTATTAGGAGTTAATCAATCCGTCAGCGGATTGAAGTGGGTATTTAAAGAATCAAATGAACGGTTAAGTTTGGCTCTCAGCCAAAAATTCGGTCTATCCGAAGTGGTGGCTAAGGCATTAACTGCTCGTGGGATAGATTTAGAAACAGCCGAAAGTTATCTGAGACCAACATTAAAGAACAATTTACCCAATCCATTCAGTTTAAAGGATATGGAGCGAGCTGCCCGTCGGATGGCCAGTGCCGTTATGGCCGGAGAACCGATTGGCTTAATGGGCGATTATGATGTGGACGGGGCAACATCTACTGCCCTACTTAAAATGTTTTTAATCGGGTGTGGCGTTAAACCATTGTGCTTTATTCCGGACCGAGAAGATGGATATGGCCCCAATATCGGTAAAATGAAAGAGTTTGCCAAAGCCGGTTGTAAATTGGTGGCCACACTGGATTGTGGTATGACCGCTTTTGATCCATTAGAATATGGCACCCGTATTTGCGGATTGGATATTATTGTATTGGACCACCATGATCCCGAAAAAACATTGCCGAATGCCTATGCCGTTGTAAACCCGAAACGATTAGATGAACCAATAGACCATCCTTGTCGGTATATGGCGGCGGTTGGTGTTGTGTTTTTGTTTGTCGTCGCATTAAACAATATTCTACGCTCACAAGGATTTTATAAGGATAAAACCGAACCAAATCTAATGAAATATTTAGACTTGGTGGCTTTTGGTACCGTTTGTGATGTGGTTAAGCTTAGCGGTGTCAATCGGTTATTCGTTAAATCCGGCCT
>JAFTHM010000091.1 GCA_017457425.1 Alphaproteobacteria bacterium | reverse complement strand
TGTTTTTATGGAGTAAATCAAGCGACATTGAAAAACAACTTGATATTATGAAAGCTTGGGATTTCAGTTATATTGATTGTATTATTTGGGATAGGATGGATAAAAAAGGATTCGGCAAATACTTTTTAAATCAACACGATTTCCTTTGAGTTGGTATCAAAGGAGAGGGTTTAATACCAGAGAAAAATGAATAGTCTATTTGTCGTAATCCGTTGAAAGAAAATGAAACTCGCCTAGCCTATTATTTCGAGATGATAGAAGGTAATTATCCGACAGGTGCTTATCTAGATTTATTTTCAACAAAACCACACAACTCAAAATGGACTCTTTTTACAGAAGAAAGAGAGGTTTCAAATGACTAAGTTTATTAAAAGTATAAGTCTGTTTGCCAATGGTGGAATTGGGGAATATTACATTCAATCTGTTGGTATTAAAAATGTTATAGCAAATGAACTTTTGGGTGAAAGATGTCGTTGGTATAAATCAATTTATCCTCATTGTTCCGTAATACCGGGAAGTATTGAAAATCCAAAGATATTTTATAAGTTGGTTAAATTGGCTAATAAAGAAAGAATCGAGCTTTTGACGGGAAGTCCACCCTGCCAAAATATAACTGTAGCGAATGGAAATAAAGATAAAGGAGCCAATCCAACAAATCATTTAATTGTAACAACTATAGATTTAATAAAAGAAATTAAGACATTAAAATATATCTTGCTGGAAAATGCTGCCAATTGGTTTAAATTCAAACCATCTGCTATCCCAGAGTTAAAAGGACGAAATATTAAAGAGTATTTAATTGATGAATTAACAGCCTGTGGTTTTAAGTATATCCATGCGCGTATATTAAATGCAGCAGATTATGGAACTCCACAAAACAGGAAACGTTCTATCTTAATTGCCTCCAAAGAAGAAGATTGGATATTACCAGAAAAGGAAAAACGCATATCTTTAAAAGAAGCTATTTTTGATTTAGAATCTTTAGAAAGTGGAGAGTATTCAGAAACGGATCCTTGGCATTATGCACCAGTCTGGAATGAAACATTGGTTAATATTATGAGACATACCCCGACAGGTTGTTCTGCTTGGGAAAATAAAAATCCAAAATATAGGCCTTTCAAAAAAGACGGAACTGCCGCTAAAGAATACAGAAGTGCTTATTCAAGAAACAAGGCTAACGAACCTTGTTGTTCAATTTTAATGAAATCAACCTCTAATGGTGGTATGAAAACCTGTCATCCTGGAAGATATATTGGTAAAGATGATAATGGTGATGATATTTATAGTGATGCCAGAGCTTTTACTATTAGAGAATTACTAATTATTTGTGGATTACCATCAGATTATCCTATCCCAGACTTTGCTATTAATAATGATCAACTTATCCGAGATATTTTAGGAGAATGTTTTGCTCCCCAGTTGGTGAAACGGTTATTAGCAAAAATACCCAGAACAACACCGTTTTGTAACCCCAAAAAAGGATTAAATCATGAGTAATAGTTTTGAACAAATCAAAGAAGAATTATATCAAATGTATTTTGAATTAGATTTGGCAGATAGTGAACTAAACAAAATAGCTTTTGATTTAATTCAATTTTTCAAATTGGGACTAGCTGATTACTTAAAAGAAATTTAATCCCATAAAATAAATATCGAACTTTACCCTAAAGTTCAAAAAAACAGCGTACTTTAGGGTAATTTTTGATTATAATTATATGATAAATAACCTTAATTTTATAAAGAAAGGAAATTAAAATGAAAAAAAGAACTCTTGTCTGTTATGATCCAGATGAACAATGTAAACAAGCTATTATATTCGCCAGAGTAAGTACTCAAGATCAATATGATAAAGGAGCCTCCATTCCTGCTCAAATTAACAGAATGACCAATTATTGTAATGACAGAGGATTAAAGATTATCAAAACCTATGATATACCAGAAAGCTCAACAGTCGGTAAAAGAAAAATCTTTCATGAAATGGTTGAATTTATTAAATCGCAAAAACACAAAATTGCCATTACTGTTTATTGTATCGACCGTTTACAACGAGGATATAAAGAGTATGTTGAATTAGATACATTAAGAGAAATGGGGCGAATTGAGCTTCATTTTTTTAAAGAAGGTCTTATCTTAACAAAAGATAGCAATTCAGCCGATATATCAAGATGGGACTTTGGAATTCTCGGTGCAAAAATGTATGTTGGCAATTTAAGAGATAATGTGATTAGAAGTCAAAAATTTAAATTAAAACAAGGACAATGGCTTAATTTTGCCCCTGTCGGATATCTCAATACAAAAGCTCCTGATGGGTCTGCTGATATTATTGTAGACCCAATTCGTGGACCAATGGTACAAAAATTATTTAGAGAATATGCCTCTGGATTACATTCTTGTGAAACTCTCAGCAATTTAGCAAAAAAAATGGGCTTAACAAGCGCCAGAAGAAATTGCACTAAAACTCTATGTCGTGTTCAGATTCATGAAATGCTGACAAATCCTTTTTACATAGGTATTATGGCAACAAATAAGAGAAAAAAATACAACAATGAAAAGGTAAATATTAAATATTATCCTCATAGATATCCACCTCTAATCAACAAAGAATTATTTGATCGTGTTCAGTTAATCCTAAATGAACGTAATCAAAATTCTAATACATCTAAAGCTTGGTATGGAGAGAAAGACTTTGTCTTAAGAGGGTTGATAAGATGCTCACATTGTGGAGGCTTAATGACAAGCGAAAGACATATAAATCGAAGTGGAAAAATTTATACTTACCTCAAATGTAATCATATTGATAAAACCTGTCCTCAAAAACCAATACCAGAACATGAAATTATGGAACAAATTGAAGATAAAATTTTTAATTCACTTCATATTACACCGACTTTAATGGAAAATATTAAAAATTGTATTAAAGAAAGTCTTTTAGAAGATAATAAAATAAATGCTGCAAACAAAAGAACTCTCTCTGTGCAAATTCAACAATTAGAAGAAAGAAAGCGTAAATTATTATCAACTTGGCTAGATGGTCGAATTGATGATAGCTCATATAATGATGTTTTAATAGAAATAAATGAAAGATTAGATGAATTAAGGAAAACAACAAGTAGTTTTGAAAAATATGACAAGGATTTGGATGAAGTATTAGAAAAAATATCTGATATCGCTCTAAATGCTAAAAAAATGTTCAATTGTTCGATAATTTCCAAAAAACATGAAATCCTAAAATTGATTTTATCGAACACCAGAATTGAAGGAAAAAATCTTTATTTTTCAATAAATAAACCCTTCGATAAGCTATTAACTTCGAAGGGTTGTAATGTTTGGTACCTCTGGCCGGACTTGAACCAGCACTCTATTGCTAGAAACAGATTTTGAGTCTGTCGCGTCTACCAGTTTCGCCACAGAGGCTTGCGATTTTTTTGCTAGACATTTGCAGTATACTGATTTATGATGAGATGTCAAGAACTTTTTTTAAAAAATTTAAGGAATTTTTACATGTGCAACTCTAAAATGAAAAAAATCTATAAAAATCCGACATCTATTTTTATCACCGGAGCCTCCAGCGGTTTAGGAAAAGCGTTAGCCATAGCCTACGCCTCGCCCGATATTCAATTATTTTTATGTGGCAGAAACGAATCACGTTTAAATGAAACGGCAACCCTGTGCAAAGAAAAAGGAGCCAACGTTCACACTTTTTTATTTGACGTAACAGATAAAACAGCGGTCGCTTTAGCCATTACAGAGGCCGATAAAATCAAACCGATTGAGTTACTTATCGCCAATGCTGGGGTGTCAGGCGGTGTACTCGGTATGCCGGAAACATCCGATGGAACTCATAATATCATTGCAACAAATGTCAACGGCGTTGTTAATACGGTACTGCCGGCGATTCGGTGTTTTAAAGACAGAGGCTGTGGCCAAATCGCCATTATTGCGTCATTGGCCGGATACCGAGGTATGTCCAGCTGTCCCGCCTACTCTGCCAGCAAAGCCTGTGTTAAAGCTTGGGGAGAGGGATTGCGAGGCCTCCTCAAAAAAGATGGTATTGCCGTCAATGTGGTGTGCCCTGGTTTTATTGAAACACCGCTCACCGACAAAAACAAATTCAAAATGCCGTTTTTAATGGGCGCCGATAAAGCCGCCAACATCATCAAAAAACGTCTGAGCAAAAATCCGGCCATCATTGCCTTTCCGCACATTATGGCATTTGGGGCTTGGTTCGGGTCAGCCTTGCCAAGTTGGATTATTTTGCCTATCTTAGGTTTATTCCCCAAAAAAGAATCATAAAAAGGTTGCACTTTTTAGTATTTTTTGATATACATAAGCATTATTTTAGGAAAGGGATTTTTATGACAAAGAAAAAAAACAAACCAATTGATGAAATGGAAAAATTACAACAAGCCATCTTTGAACGTGAAGTAGATGAAGAATTACAACGTGAAAGATTAAGAAATTTGTGGCAAAAATACCGTTTTGCCGTCATTGGCTTAGTCATTGGTATCTTATTGACCACTATTGGAACTGAAGTTTATCATTCATGGCGTCAAAAGGTCAGCTTGTCTGAATCAGATTCCTTTGAAAATGCCGCCATTTTAGCATATACTGGAGAAACGGATAAAGCCGTTGAAATTTTGAAAAAATTGGCCTCTGACGGTCGTACGGGATATGCACCACTCGCCGAAATGAAACTAGCCGGCATTTATTTTAGCCAAAACAAACCACAAGAAGGTATTGCCTCGTTAAACAAAGTAATATCCTCTGATGCACCCGAACAATTAAAAGCCGTCGCTACAATTGCCTATGTCGGACAACAATTTGAAACGGAAGATCCAACTAAATTACAGACTATGTTAAAACCGCTGTTAGCTGGTACATCAAATTTCGTAGGGTCTGCTGCTGAATTATCTGCAGCATTATACTTAAAACAAAATAACCAAGCCGAGGCTATCAATGTGTTAACCCAAACGATCAATAATCCGAAAACGGCTCCGGCAGTTAAACAACGTTTAAGTGAATTATTATCCGTTATCAAAGAGTAATCAAATGAAAAAATCCATTATTTGTTGTGCATGTGCTTTGTTGGTTTTCGGTGGTTGTGTTCAAGAAGGACCAATGGCCCCACGTGAAGGACGTATTGACATTACTTCGCAAGTCAGCCAAGTTCCTGTCACATTAAAAGCCGAAGGAAATGCCTCATTAGGTCAGCCCAAAAACTTGTTCAGTTGGGGGCAAAGTGGCGTAACCGGTCAAAATCAAATTCCACATACAGATGCAAATAAGGATTTAAAACTGGTCTGGGAAACGAATATCGGAAAGGGATTAAATGATAGCCGATGGGGAATTGCTCAACCGGTTGCCGATAAAGGCATTGTTTATACATTGGACGCCGACTTTAATTTATCTGCCGTTAATTTGAAAAATGGTAAAAAATTATGGAAAAAATCATTATCCTTAAATAACCCAACTGCCGTTAAAACCGTCGGATTGGCTTACACGTACAGCACACTGATTGCGGTTTCCGGAAATGGTACAATTTTGTGTTTAAACTTAAATGGTGATGAAATTTGGCGTCAAGAATTAAACTTACCCATTCGGTCTATGCCAACTGTTTACAAAAATGTATTGTATGTGTTAAGCGCAGACAACCAATTACTCTCATTTGATACCACAACGGGTCATAAAATTTGGGAATATAAAGGGATACCGACTCAAACGAATTTTATGGGAATGGGATTACCTGCCCTGTATAAAGAATATGCCGTTATACCCTTTTCAAATGGCGAAGTAATTACCTTTAACACCTCAGATGAAAGTGTTGTGTGGTCAGAATATTTATCGGCCAGTCGGTCATTTAACCGAATTTCCGATTTAACACATATTTTGGCTTCTCCGGTCATTGAAGATGGTATTGTTTACTTAGTGGGCAATGCCGGTAAAATGGGGGCGTATCATTTAGAAAATGGCGAAAATATCTGGACCTTGCCAATGGGTGGAGCTAATACACCGGTTATTTCCGGCAATACGTTATTCCTCATTAACAATCAAAATATATTGACGGCCATTAATAAGCACACAGGAAAAGTCTATTGGAATACACCTTTATCCAGTCAAGCCGAAGGCTTGGCCGTTTGGAAAGGGCCCTTATTGGTTGGGGACAATGCCATTGTTGTGTCTTCATTGGGGGACATTGTGTTTGTTGATGCCAAAACGGGGACTGAAACACGTCGCTTAGAAACAAACGGTATTGCCGTTGCCCCGATTAACGTGGACGGTACAGTTTTATTTTTAACAGAGGATGCCGATTTATTGGCTTACAGATAAAGGAAAAAACACTATGAAAACGATAGCGATTGTCGGACGGACGAACGTAGGGAAATCCACTTTCTTTAACAGATTGTGTGGTAAAAGATTGGCTATTGTGCATGACCGTGCCGGTGTGACTCGTGACAGAAAAGAAGCAACGGGACATCTGTATGATTTACAGTTTCGGTTGATTGATACGGCTGGGTTAGAGGAAACAACGGCCTTGGCGGCGGCTATGTGGCGTCAAACGGAGTTAGCCATTGCCGAGGCCGATATCGTTTTAATGGTGGTGGATGCCCGTGGCGAAATGACCGTTTTGGATGAAAAATTGGCAAAAAGTCTGAGAAAATTAGATAAGCCTGTTATTTTGGTTGCCAATAAGTGCGAGGGTAAAGAACAACAAAATAATTTAGGCATTTTCTATCGCTTGGGTTTGGGTGAACCGATTGGATTTTCAGCCGAACATGGATTGGGATTGGGCGATTTATTTGCCAAATTGAAACCGTTATTTCCTGCCCCTAAAAAACAAGATGATGAAGAGGACGTTTTGGAAGAATCCGATGAAGAAATCATTGAAAAACCGAAACGCCCCTTACAATTGGCGATTGTCGGACGTCCAAATGTCGGCAAATCCACTTTGGTGAACAGATTGCTGAATCAAGAACGAGTCTTGACGGGGCCTGAGGCCGGCGTCACACGTGATGCCATTACAGTGCCGTTTGAATGGCGTGGCGAAAAAATCTTACTGACCGATACGGCAGGATTACGCAAAAGCGGTCGCATTGATGATTCTTTGGAACGTTTTTCGGCCTATGACACAAAAAATGCCATTGACTTTGCCGAAGTTGTGATTTTGGTATTAGATGCCAATGTCCCAATGGAAAAACAAGATTTATTGATTGCTTCCCGTGTGATTGATGAAGGGCGCGCATTGATTATCGCCCTCAACAAATGGGATGCCGTGGAACATCAAAAGAAAGTGTTAAACGATATTAAGGAAAAAATGGTATCTTCGTTGCAACAGGTTAAAGGTCTGCCAGTTCTGACCATTTCCGCCAAAACGGGATATGGATTAGACCGCATGATGAGCGAGGTATTCAGCATTTATAAATTATGGAATAAACGAGTTCCGACCCATAAGATGAATACGTTTTTACGCGCCATGACTGAGGCTCACCCAACACCAGTCGCCAAAAATGGACGCAGAATTCCAATGAAGTATATGACTCAGGTCAGCACTCGTCCGCCAACATTTGCAATATTCTCCAGCAATCCGGATCAATTACCGGAATCTTATTTGCGGTACTTATCCAATGGGATCAGGGAAACATTTGGCTTTGTGGGTGTGCCCATTCGGTTGAATATGCGCAAACGTGAAAATCCGTATGCCGACAAATCCAAAGGTCGCCGAAAAGTTGCAGAAGACAAGAAGTAATTTTAATCCCCTCTTTTTCAGAGGGGATTATTTTTTCAATTTTGCACGTGGGTGAGCGTGTTCATATATTTTTTGGAGGCCTGCCATATCAATTTCGGTATAACGTTGGGTGGCCGATAATGACGAATGCCCCAGTAATTCTTGTACCGTACGCAAATCGCCTCCACCTTGCAACAGGTGGGTAGCAAAACTATGACGTAAAGCATGAGGCGTTACCGTATCGGGCAACTGCAAATACCGCCGTATCAAGCGTACATTGCGTTGGACAACTCCGGGATTAATGCGGTCAAACCGTGAGCCCACAAATAACGGTTCGTTTTTCTTTGGATTCGGATGAACCTTCAAATACGTATTCAGCGATTTTTTCACAATCGGCAACAATGGTACAAGGCGTTGTTTGTTTCCTTTTCCGGTAATGGTAAAGGCATCCCCTGCCCCCATGATATCTCCAACATTTAGGCTGAGCGCTTCGGCAATACGAAGTCCACATCCGTACATCAACATATACAAGGCTTTATCTCTAAGCCCTTGCCATGGTTCTTGCGCCAAATGTTCCACGGCATCCAAAAAACGACCAGCGTCCTCTACCGATAAAGGCTTAGGTAAAATTTTAGGCGGATGAGCCGAACGCACAGACATAATCGCTGAATTTTCCAAAATGCCTTCTTTGGCCAAAAATTTAAAAAAATTACGAATGGCCGACAAACATCTGGCCGTACTGGCGCGAGACAGTTTTTGTTTGGCCCTAGCCACCAAAAAGGCACGAAAATCGGATACCTTTAAATTTTTGAGTGTTTTTAAGCCGACCGTTTCATTATGATAATCAAACAAAAACGAGGTCAACTCCTTAATATCCATCAAGTAGGACTCACCCGTTTTTTCGGACAGTCTGCGTTCCAACAATAAATGTTTTTGCCAATCTTCAATCACCGCATTTAATTTTGTGTCGGTGGTTTGTTGAAAATCCTTGTATTGTTCATTCATTTTGTGTATCCTTGAGTTCAAACATATAACAAAACGAAAGACAATGCAACACAGAATTACGGTTTTATTTCCGACGCCACTTGGGTGTTTTGATTATAAGGCAGACGAGGCTTTGCCCGTCGGGACATTTGTAATGGCACCGTTCGGACGCAAAAAAGCACTTGGTGTCGTATGGGATAAAGCGCCGGATTTATCATTTGATGAAGCCAAGGTCAAATCTGTCTCTGATGTATCAGATATTGCCCCACTGCCCAAACAAACAATTGATTTTATCAACTGGGTCGCAAATTATACGTTGGCACCAGTCGGCATGGTATTAAAAATGGCACTGACTCCCGAATTGGAAAAAGTCAGCAAAAAACCGTTAGAGTTTGACTTACCCAATCCGGATTTTAAAACACTGAATTTTTCACCCGAACAACAATCGGCCGTCAATGAAATTAAATCCCAAATCGGAAACGGATTTCATACATCTTTATTGGACGGTGTAACGGGTTCAGGTAAAACCGAGGTTTATTTTGAAGCCGTAGCCGAAGCCTTGCGTCAAAATAAACAAGTCTTAGTCTTGTTGCCCGAAATTATCTTAACAACAGCTTGGCTCGGACGATTTGAAAACCGATTTGGTGTTAAGCCGGCACTGTGGCATTCGGCCATTACCCCAAAAACCAGACGAGACACCTATAAGGCCGTTAAATCAGGTCAAGCCAGAGTCATTGTCGGCGCCCGTTCTGCCCTCTTTTTACCCTTTACGGAACTGGGGCTCATTATCATTGATGAGGAACATGATGCCTCTTTCAAACAAGAAGACGGCGTTTTGTATCATGCCCGAGATATGGGAATTGTGCGGGCTAAAATTGCCGGCTGCCCGATTATATTGGCTTCAGCGACCCCCAGTTTGGAAACATATTGTAATGCCACTACCGGAAAATATCATCATATCCATTTGCCCAGTCGTTTTGCGGGTGCAACCTTGCCTGACATTGACGTTGTGGATATGCGCCAAAAGGAAAAAGGACCCATTAAATTTATTTCTCCGGCGTTGCGTAAAGCCATTGCCGAAACGCTTGAGAAAAAAGAACAATCCTTATTGTTTATCAACCGCCGAGGATATGCGCCGTTGGTCTTATGCCGAAATTGTGGCGAACGGTTAAAATGCCCGCATTGTTCGGCCTGGCTGGTGGAACATCGTCAAGGCGGATATGCTCAGTGTCATCATTGTGGATACACTATCCGACGACCGACAAAATGTCCGACCTGCGGTGAAGAAGGCTCATTGGTATCCTGTGGTCCCGGGGTAGAACGTATTTATGAAGAAGTATGCGAAAACTTCCCCTTTGCCAAAGCACAAATGGTAACGTCAGATACCTTAAATAAC
>JAFTHM010000090.1 GCA_017457425.1 Alphaproteobacteria bacterium | reverse complement strand
CAACTATTTAAATACAGTAAATGTTCATAATCACCATTACTTAAGTCAAATAAGATACCCAATCCCGTTATCAATAAGTAAGTTATAAAATAAAACCTGACGACACGATACAAAGAAGGAATGGTTTTTAGAAGCAAAAAACGGCGTAAAAAAACTAAGAAAAAATGCTGAATAAAACAATAACAAGCAAACATCAATAAATGTGAAAAATAATTTCTTGGATAAACATCAAAAATATCCAAAAAATACATACCTAAAAGACTAAAGAACCAAACCATTCCAAAAGAAACAGTCAAGGGCATTTTCCCATTCCAAGATTTTATTGTATTTATCATCTCTGTATCCTTTCGTTTAATACATAAAGCATAATGCACCATTCACTTTCTCCCCCATCACAAGAGAAAACAATAAGAAAAAACTAAAGCAGCATATATGAGAGATAATTTTAAATATTTTTTAAAATTCTGTTTATCTATATCAGATAGCTTGCCGTAGTAAGTTCTCTTTATAAGATATTTCAGCATAACCAAACTTGGAACAACCAGTAAAGATATTCCAAACCCAACATAAGCACCATAAATTAGATCATTTGTTCCCTCTACTCCAGTAGTCGCGGCTTGAAACAGTACAATAAATCCCCAAAGTGCAAAAGGTAAAGCCATAACGATACAAAATAACGACACCCAAAATATGGTATTCCAAAATCTGAGATTAAAAAAAAGTTTTTTGATATTTATCATCTCTGTATCCTTTCATTTTATAGGGAAAAGAATACACCTTCTTTGTATCATCTGTCAATTAAAACCCCTCCTTTTTGACGGGAGGGGATTCATCATTATCGTTCTAAACCGGCTTGACGATTTCTTTGTTCTTGTTGGATTTTTAACTCATTTCGCCAACCTTGAACTTTCTTAGGTGTTGGATCTTCTTCGTATTTTTCTTTGCAAATTTCAGCCAACTCAACACCTAAATACCAATACCGATACAACCTATTTCTGGCCATAGATGCAGAATAACCGCTCATTCCATGATTATCCGCCAAATCCTCAGTTTCAAAAACAATTTTTTTCGTCAGACCAGTGCCTTGTTTATCCATTTCATATTGCATCAATCTTGCCCAACGGTCCATATACTCAACAACTCCCTTGCAATAAGCATCAGGTGCAGACTTGCAACATTCATCCCATTCTTGTTCAAAACCAGCTACATTGATTTTAATATCCGAAATTTTGGCATCAACCAATGCATTTTCTGCTTGACGAATACGTTCGGCCTTTTCTTGTGCTGCCTGTGCTTTAGCATAAGCTGGGCTCTTTTTATATTCTTCATAACGACGTGTTTCTTCACTTTTCCACAAATCATAGAAATCTTTACCGGATTTAATCTTATCCGATACCCATACCGGCGTATCATTAAAAATCGTTACAACCGGCATTTGAGTAGTTTTAGCTATGAACACAGCACTTTCACCAAATGTATAAACATCACTTGGTACCCAAGGCGTCAAAACCAAATATTTATCAGTGGATAATTGTGTATGAATATAATCACCTAAGGACGCCACTCTATCAGTATGTTTATACAGACTATAGTTATCCTCAAAATGTAGAGCCCCAAAAGCATTTAATTTAGCAATCGCTTCATTAACTGTTTTATCTTCTGAATGCTTATCATACACTCTGTTAAAAACGCTTATATCCAAGTTTTCTGCAATTTTTCGCAATTGTTCATCTGTCATTTTTTCCATGTTATTTCTCCTTTATAAAATGGAACTATGCGTTCAGTATATCACCCTACACTAAATTTGTCAATATTTTTTTCACAAAGAGCAAAAAAACACAAAACCCCTCCTTTTGACGGGAGGGGATTCATCATTAAAAGATACCGAAGTTATTTCAATAACATTTTAAAGTCAACTACAACGGCACGGTCTTTTGTCACCAAAACCGGATTACCGTCAATGGCGGAAATTTCAGGGATTTCCAAAACGAGTTGTTGAACTTTGGCCAATGTTTCTTTCAGCGGTTCAACGGCCTTTGGTTCTTCACCACGCACACCGTTTAAGATTGTGCCGATTTTTGTTTCTTTAATCATGGCATCAAAATCGTTAGCCGGCAAAATACGCAAAGTGGTATCTTTCATCACTTCTGTGTAAATACCGCCTGTACCGAATACCATCACACGGCCAAAGTTTTTATCCGAGTTCACACCAACGATTGTTTCGGAAGCTTTCACAATCATTTCTTGGATTAAAACGGAGGCACCTTTGAGCGCAAATTTTTGGATAGAACCGTTCAAACCGTCCCAAGCTTCGTTGAATGTCGCTTCATCATGAATGTTCAGGTAAATCCCTTTCATTTCTGTTTTATGCAAAGCATCCGGAGCGGACAATTTCAACACAACCGGTGATGGGAAGAAACGTTGGCAGAAAGCCAAGGCTTCGGCTTTGTCCGTAAAGTTGCCGGATTTCGGATAATCAATACCATAGTGGTCCATAATCATATTAACTGTAGCTTGTGGTAAGCTGGCCAAACCTTCGGCTTTAGCAGCAGCAACGGCATTTTTAATATCGGCCGGAACTTCATTCAAAGCCACTTTAACATCTTCTACACCACGGAATTTCATTTGAGCCTTTAACATACCCAACAATCTGACGATATCAATCGGGTATTCATAGTTCAAAATTTTGTTGGCGTCTAAAATTTCACGACCTTCTTTAACCTTCACCCCACCCACAAAAGCGGCAAAAATATTCACGTTTTTATATTGCGGAGCAATGCGAACGATGGCTTCGGCTGTACCTTTGGCATCTGTTACCATTTGAGGTGTCAACAAGACCAAGATATTTTTATATTCACCGGATTCACACAAGATTTTTAATGCCACTTCATAACGGTCTGCTCTGGCATCACCAATCACGTCAATCGGGTTACCGAGAGCGGCTTCAGCCGGCAAGGCAGCCTTTAATTTTTCGATTGTTGCATCGGACGGTCTGGCCAAATCAAGTCCTGCATCTTCACACAAGTCAGATGTCAACACACCAACACCACCGGCATTTGTCAACACGGCCAATTTACCGTCAAATTCGTTGTGGTGAGCAAATTGCAAGATTTCCAACAAACCAAACATTTCACGTGTTGTGTAAGCTTGGATAGCGCCGGATCCTTGTAAAGCGATTTCAAGCACACGATAGTTCGGAGCCAAAGACCCTGTGTGGGACAAACTGGCGGCTTGAGCTTTTTGGGATTTACCCGGTTCCAAAATCACAACCGGTTTTGTTTTGGAAACTTCTTTCAACACACGCAAGAATTCTTTACCATTTTTAAGAGATTCCAAATAGAATACGAAAGCCTTTGTATTCGGGTCATGTTGCAGGGCATTGAGCAATCCGTCTTCACCCAAAACGGCTTTATTACCGATGGAAATAAAGTGAGAGAATCCGATTCCTTTTTCTCTGGCCCAATCCATAATAGCGGAACAATAAGCACCGGATTGAGAAACAAAAGCAACATTTCCTAAATCAGGGAAACCATCAGCAAAGCTGGCATTGACTTTATCAAATGTGGAAATGTGGCCTAAGCAGTTCGGACCCAACAAGTTAATGCCGTTTTCAATACATTTACGAGCGATTTCATCTTCTAAATCATGGTTACCGACTTCGCCAAAACCAGCCGTGATGATGGAAATATTTTTTGTACCGTTAGCAATACAATCGTCAATCACCGGCATCGTGAATTTAGCCGGCACAACGACGACAACCAAATCAACCGGTTCTGTAATATCACGAACAGAGCCGACCACCGGTTTACCGAATACTTCAGTACCAGCCAATTTCGGGTTAACACCGATTAATTTACCTTCAAAACCGGCATCAATCACATTATTAAAAATAACGGAACCCAATTTGCTTGCGTCCGCAGAGACACCAACCACAGCGATAGAGGCCGGCTTAAAAAATGTTTCTAAACTCATTGATTTTTCCTTTTCTTTTACATTGTTAAACAATGGGCGCATCATACAAAATTTTGCCCATTTTGTCAAGGCGAATTTAAAAGATTTTTTACCCAATTTTTTATTGACAGACTCCATAATTATACATACACTGATATGTACTTGACATATTTTCATAAGGAGTAAAAATGAAAGAATACAAAGTATTTTTATATACAGAAGGCATCTTTTCTTCCATCTTTTTTAATGGGGGCAAAGTTGATCCGGTTAAATTAACAAATGCACTCAATATGCAAGCTGCTCAAGGGTGGCAAGTCAAAACAATGGAACGAGAAAAACGCAGAACATTGTTGTTCTTTTCACGTGAAGCTTTTGTCTTTATTTTGGAAAAGGATGCTTAATATATGTCCGTTGGTTTTATAAAAAAATCGCTTTTAGGATTGGCCGTTTTTTATGCCATCTGTTTATTAGTCAGCATATGGACCAATTTCATCAATCCTGACATAATGGCAAAAATCACCTTAACTGTTTTTATTTTAGGTGGATTACTATTAGTTATTTATGCCATAGGGCATATGCAGTCTAATTCCGATGCAGATCTTAAAAAAGACGGATTTTTACAAGATTAAAAAAGGGGAGCGAATGCTCCCTGTTTTTTTTATTTTTCCCGAATGTTGGCTGGTAAAATAGGCATTCTGACCGATAAGATTTTTCTAACCACACTCGGTGCCATATCGGTTGGAATACCGGCTTCATCCACCTCCAACGCAGGATGATAAAAACGATTATCTAAATCTGGAATACGCAACCAATGACATTTTTTAATCCGGCTATAAGTTTCTTCAATATCCGAAACAGCAATTGATTTTCTGTCTTCCCCCGTTTGTACACACACACGCATTTGATGCGGATGATATGATTTTAAATCGGCAAAATCTTTGGCATAAAAATCAATTTTATCATCAGAGACCGATCCAAAAGCCGCCGTAGAAAAAAATGTTGCCACTTTATTTAAACTGACCAACTTCGTCAGCAACTCTACCGGCATTTGACGTGGAATAATCGGCATACCCCCAAAAACATCAGCCCAATTTGTTTTTTCACGTGGGTGCGGTTTTAACACCACATTTTTTGCCCCATAATTATTCACAATACGGCTGTATAATGCCACTTTATCGGATTCGCTCATCATATTATCTTCACTTAAAGGTTGGGTGATTAATACAACCGAACGAGAACTGGCCGTATTCAAGTCTTTAGCCGACATATTAAAGATTGTGGCAATTTTAGTTTTGCGTTCTTCCGACAATGCGTTCCATAATGATTGTACATCAAATTTGGTGAGTTTGTCATGATTTAAATCTTTAATAATATCGGCCGTAGAATAACATTTCAAAATACGGTCATCTTGGTAATATTTCGGAAATAAATCATAATCACTTAAACCATCTGACAAAGCATAAAACGGATGTTTGTTTATAAAAATATCGATAAAGGGATTATTGCTTTCGTTCGCATTTCCATAACAAGGGATTTGTTTATACTCGTTAAAGTTGTTTGTCCCGAAAAGATGGCGACACGTTTTACGCCAAAGCAATTGTGCCAAAAAAGGTATTCTCACTTTTCCGTGCACCCGAGCAGCACAAAGACGAGAATACTCTTCCTCTTCCTTAGTCGGTCTAGCTTCTTTCGGCGGAATATTAAAGACAATTTTGTTCGGCACTTGAATATCTTTAATCGCAGGCCCCACCACAAATAATGTTTTATCTGTCTTTTCAGGAAACATCAATAAATATGTAAACAAAGAATAGGCCGAATTGGCCACAAAAATTTGATTAAACGACATGCA
This sequence comes from Alphaproteobacteria bacterium, assembly GCA_017457425.1. Lineage (GTDB taxonomy): Bacteria > Pseudomonadota > Alphaproteobacteria > CAAHEQ01 > UBA3637 > UBA7488. The sequence continues at coordinate 3,977 of JAFTHM010000090.1, read as the reverse complement.
TTACCTTTCTTTTTCAGAAAGATTATACGATTTTTTCATAATTTTGTCAACCATTTAAAAAACAAAAAAGTCCCCTGTTATCAAACAAAGGACTTTTTATCATTCGGTGGTGGCGTTATTTACGGACCAAATGCATATTTTGCTTTAATGTTTCATAGACATTATCCAACGCTCTGTCAATATCTTGAGAAACATCTTTTTTGGTTTTGTGATGATGAGTCAACATTTCATAGGTACGGGCAACAACTTGTTTTAACATTTGACTTTCCATATCCTTGATACCATTATCGCGTATCATTTGCAACCGAGTTTCGGTTTCTTTTTCTTTACGAATTAACCGTTCTTTTAGTCGCTCATCAAAATCTTTTTGTAAAAAGTCAATATCATCTTTGGTTTGAGCCATTATTTCGGCATATTCGGCATCTTTATTTTTTGTATGATTTTCATACTTAGCCAACAACGCTTCAGCCTCTTTACGCAAATTAGCCGGCTCATCCAATTTAGCTTGCACCTCAGCTGCCCGACTTTGTCCCCACAATGCCAATTTTTTCTTCAGAGGTCTAAACGCAATCAGAATAACGGCAAAAAACGCAAAACTCATCCAAAATTCTGGACCTTGGATACTGTGTTTTAATCCGTCAAGCCATGTACCGATATCCATATCAACCTACCTTTTTCACATCAGTGGCATCTAATTTTTTTGCTAATTTCTGAGCAACAACCTCGGCAATTTGATCGGCCTCAGCATACAACTTTTCACGCAAGTGTGCCAACTCTTGCTCTGTTTTTTTGATTTTCCCGCGAACCTTTTTATCATGCTCGCCTTCAACCTTAACAGAGGCTTTATTAAGATCCTCATAGGCATTCTTTAACAGTGTTGCCTTTTGTTGATCTGCCGACAACATAAACTCGTCATACTCTTTAATCAACGCTTCTGCCTGTTTATTAATGCGTTCAGCCGCCTCTAAATCGTTTTTAATTAATGTATCCCGCCGATTAAATACATCATCCAACATCGGCATAATCAGATAACTGACCAGCAGGTACATAAACCCAAAGCTAATCAACATCCAAAATGCCTGACTTAAATAAGGCGTAATATCAAATTGAGGCATCGCCTATCCTTAAAACTTAGCTGAACAATAATACGATAGCCAAACCCAAAGCATATAAAGCAATAGCTTCTGTCAAAGCAGCACCACCCCAAGCAAAGATAGATACATCTTTTTTAGAGTTTGGATTACGGCTGACGGAAGAAATGGTTGTTGTCCAAATTTCGGCCACACCTTTAGCGGCTCCGAACATAACCAAACTGATGATAGCAATTGCTAAATATTTCATTGTTTCTGCGTCCATAATTTTTCTCCTTCATATGTTAATATATTCATTTAGTGCGAATTAACCGCCTCGCCTAAATAAATACTGGTTAAAATTGTATAAATGTATGCCTGTAAAAAGGCAATTCCAAGTTCAAAGACCAATAACAGCCCAACAAACAATAAAGGGACTGCACCAATCAAACCGGATGAATAAACAAATCCGGCCAAAATCTTTAATAAAATATGGCCCACAACCATATTCATAACTAACCGAACGGTTAAGCTGAACGGTTTAGCCAAAAATGATATAATTTCAATCGGCACCACAATCGGAGCCATCAACGCCGGAATCCCCGCCGGCATAAACGTATGCAACCATCCCCAACCGTGTTTATAAATACCGACACCACTGGAAACGAACAACCCGATTAATGCAAACACACCCACCGGTGCCAATTGGCTGGTAAATGTAAAACTGTATGGAAATAAGCCCAATAAATTACCCATAAACACCATCAAAAAGACGGAAAAAATAAACGGCAAAAATGTCCGATAGTCCTCTCCGATATTATCACGCGCCGTTGTTCGTATCAACGAAAACAAAGATTCGGCAACAGATTGCCCCGTAGATGGTATCAACGATTGTTTTTTGAGTAAAAACCACATCATAGAGATACCACAAATAACGGCCAACGCCATAAACAATGAAGAATTGGTAAACGACAAGTTGAAACCGCCCACATTCAGCGGAACCAGCGTTTTAACCTCAAATTGATGCATCGGGTTCATTTTTATCTTCCTGTTTATCTAATGACATTGCATATCGTATAACCGTCCAAAGACCAGCTATACCACCTAAAATCGTAAAGGCAGCCGGCACCAAATAAGTTGTATCAAACATCTTTTGGAACAACACGCCCAAACCGAGCCCAATTAAAACACATCCGAACAAATCTGTCAAGATATTTATTGCAATGCTATATCCCGTTTTTTCCGGATGAGGCAATTCACTTTCATGCCTTTCATCCTTTAAATGCTGAATATGTTCACCCAATTTGTCGGTTTCCTCAGTCATCTGCATCCCCTATTTTTTGGCAATTTTCTTTTGAATTTCGCTCATAATTGTTTCTTTATCCGTACCAACCAATAACTTACGGCCCGAATCGGATACCACCACAATACTCGGCATTCCTTCAACACCATACATATTGGATAAATTATTGCGTTGTTCCGTAATGGTTGCCAACAATTTTTTATCACTTAAGCATGAATTAATCTGTCCTTCGCTCATCCCCAACAATTTGGCATAACCGGTAATAATCGGTTTTGGATTTTTGGCATAACTCCATGTTTGTTGATTATCAAACATGGCTTCGGCAAATTTATCATACTGTTTCGGTGGCAAACATCTAGCTAAAACCGTTCCCGTCATCGCACGAGCATCATACGGCATTTCCACCATAATAATTTGAAGTTTTCCCTCATCCACCATTTTTTTTATTTCGGGTAAGATATTTTTATGAAACACCGTACAATGTGGACAAGAAAAAGACGTAAACACATAGGCTTTTACAGGTTTTTCACCACCATAAACTCGCAATTGAGTGGGTTTTAAGTTGTCATCCAATGTCGCAGCTTGAACCGTCAAAACACCCAATAAAACGGCAAAAAATGCCAATATTTTTTTCATAACATCCCCCCTGTTCTTAAATAATCCTATTCATAAATAATAAAATACGTATGCGATGCATCAAGATAGCTTGTAAACAAAACTCCCTTTGAGCATTGATTTAACGCATCTTTATATGAAACAATATCACCTATTTTAACATTTTGTAGTACTTGACTGTCCTTATCAAATTTCATAATAGTCGCCTTACTCATATCCAGGATAAGTGATTTAGAAACATCTTGAATGCTTGACATATCATCATTATAATTTGCAAATACAACATATTCGTCATTTTTATCATATACGGAAACATGTACGAAATTTTGTTTTGCAGTCATTCCGCTGCTAAATGGAGTTTTAAATTTGTTTTCGTCACAATCATAAATTACATACATATTATCAGAATGTATTCCATTCTTTGAATTTGTGCCGTAAACTATAATATCACCTACATCAACACTATAATTATTTGCACCGTTTGCATCATACTGACCATCTGCACCAAATTCAAAGTCGTATCTGTCTCCATAAACTTTACTCTCCAGCAGTCCGCGTTTCACGGTCAGCTCCGTTTTTTCACTCAGCTCTTCATCAAGCACTATGGCTTTTTCTTTAACAACTGCCATCTGATTTAACATCCCAGCATTATGCAAGCTTTTAGCAATACTTCCCAAGTGTGGCATCCTAACTACAGCTATATCTGCTATAAAATCATCTTCATCATAATTGTAACAATAAACATTATTAAGTGCACCTAAAAATCTGAAATTCAATTCCGAAAATTGTAGTGTAACAATTTCACCCTCTACATATGGTTCCGACACAAGAATAACCGGTGCATCAGCCCTGATTGGAATCATAGTGTCACTTTTGTAGAAATAATTCTTTTTGTAATCAGAAACAAATCCCGAAGTTGATGTTACTTCAACCCAATGAATAGACGACGGATCGGTAGCGTTGCTATCCGCTATAGTATCAATCCATCT
>JAFTHM010000089.1 GCA_017457425.1 Alphaproteobacteria bacterium | reverse complement strand
CAGAAAATTGTGAGGTATGTCCTAATCGGATAAAAAATGAGCAGGGCATGTGTGTTTTAAAAGAATGTCCCGCAGATAAACCATTGATGGACGCGGATGGCTATTGTCATTCATGTGATGAGGAGGGGTGGCGGATAAGATCAGAAAACTGTGATGTATGTCCGAATCGTCATAAAAATGAGAAGGGAGTATGTGTTTTAAAAGAATGTCCCGCAGATAAACCACTGATGGACGAGAATGGCTATTGTCATTCATGTGATGAGAGATGGTGGATAAACGCAGAAAATTGCGAGTTATGTCCTAATCGGATAAAAAATGAGCAGGGCATGTGTGTTTTAAAAGAATGTCCCGCAGATAGGCCATTGATGGACGAGGATGGCCGGTGTTATCCATGCTCTGATGGATGGAGAATTAATGCAGAAAACTGCGAGGTATGCCTAAAGCGCAGTAAAAATGAAAATGGAAAGTGTGTTTTGAATTAATCTGATTTTTGAAACGCCCTTGAGGAATCAGGGGCATTTTTTTGTATTGTTTTCAATAAGATATATTTTAATTTTTCTAAAATATAGATTTTGTGGTATAATATAATTAAGGCAGATAAAAAAGGAGGTATCTATGGCATTGAAAGATACTTTATTGGCAGCTTCTTTAGGCGCGACGATGATTGCCGGTACAAATACCGAAGCGAAAGAAACGGTTGCGCCTCCAATTGCACCTCAACAAATGCAAACATTAAGTCCGGCCGAAATTCAAGAAATGAACTTTCAAAAAAATTATCGCCATTTATACAAAAATGTAGATGGCGCATGGTTTTCGTTCGGAGATGAAAAAACACTGCGAGAGAGTTTATATAAAATCTCTTCATTTCCGATGGGGCGAGAAATTATTGCCGGCATTCCCCCTAATTTAGAGTTTGGTAGTACGCATTTTATACCGAATTTTTCTTATAAAGATGGTAATGGCAATGTACAAAATGATACTTATGGTGGTTTGTACAATTGGATTGATAATAAATTAGATGTAAATACATCTTTTTTAGATTCGGATTCATTCTATCATGCACTCAGAACTGATGTATTATTTCATGAATTATTACATGCTTATCAACGACAAAATGGGATTATGATGTTGGATAATCCCTCTATTGAACAATCTTTGTTATCTCAAAAATTAATAGAAGCTGAGGCATTTGGATGGAATGAGGTTTTACAGACTGTGCAGCGTATTACTTCGGGTAGTATTGTGCATTTTGGTCCATCTGAAGGAGCTTATCATCTAACGGCTCAGCAAGTAAAGGATTTGATGCATCGGGATTTGGTTGCAGAAGAACGGAAATTTTGTAAAAAGGCGAATATATCCTTTGATGAGGTACAATTTAAAAAAAAAGATGCCGTTTATCGTTTTCAGAAGGCTTTAATTGCTTGTCGTGGTGATTATGCAAAGGCACAACAAAGAATGGTCGGTGAAAAAATTAAAGAACGAATGGCCGAAGAGAATACCAACTGGTCAAATATCTATAATACACAAGCTATTATGGTGACGAAAAAATTATGTAATATGGGTAAAATCAGCCGGACCGGTAATAAAATCGCCTATAATCATATGTTAAAGTATTATCAAAACAGATATAATGTATCGTTTCGTGATGTAATGGATCTGCGTTTAACGCCTAATCAGCAAAAAGCGGTTGATATTCTTAAAAAGGATATGGATAAATATAATGCATATTCAGATACTAATCGGCGATTAGGGCAATCAATAGGTACGCATTATAAAGGTGGGCGCTAGGTCTAATAATAATGAAAAGGAAATAAAAATGGATTTAAAAAAGACAATGCTATTGGCTGTGGTTGGGGCATTAACGGCGTGTGAACATCAGGCTGTCAATGGACATTATGAAACAATGACGTCAAAATCAATGGATTTATCTCAATCGGATAAACAACACATGAAGTTTTTAAAAAACTATAATCGTTTGTATCATGAAGTAGATGGCGCTTGGTTTTCTTTTGGAGATGAAAAACAATTAAGGAAATCTTTGTCTGAATTAAAACAGGTTTCAAAAGCGCGAGAGATTATTTCTCAATTACCGGAACGGGTTAATATTGGCAGTACTTATTTTTTGATGGGTGATTTAGCCGGTGGATATGTATCTGATGAGGCCAGTGTGAATGTAGATTCTTCTTCTATCTCTCAAGAAAAAGAAAAAAGAGCCAAAGGACAGTTAATAACCGCAGAGGTTTTATTTCATGAACTTTTTCATGCCAATCAAGATGAACGTGGATTGATAGTGCTGAATAATGCCTCTATGGAAGAAATTGTTGTTTCTCAGCGGTTAATTGAGGCTGAGGCACACGCTTGGACAAATGTGTTGCACGAAATGCGAAAGGTCTCACCAAATGATACATATCAATTATCTCAAGAAGATATAAATCGCTTTATGAAAAAGGATTTAATTGCTGCCGAACAAGAAAAACTGAAAAAGGAAGGAAACGGAGATATGTCTTCACGATATCGGGAATATTTTAAAAAGGAAAGTGCGACCTATTGTTTTCAACGTTCATTAATTGCTTGCCGGGGTGATTTGGAAAAGGCATGTCACTATATGGCTGTTCAGCGGATGCGTTATTTTTTGAGTAATCAAGATGCTGACTGGACAAATAGTTATCATCAACAAGCTGTTCGGATGATTAAGAAAGTGGCCAGAGAAGGATTATTGAGTCAAAACGGCAATCAACAAGCATATGATAATATGTTGGCTTATTATGCTAAAACCTATGGTTTGTCGTCTAAGGAAATGCAACAAGTGCCTCTGACGACCAATTTGCTAAACGGATTGCAAGAGGTAACGCAAAAACTGAATACTTCAAGAGGCTGGATTGAAGATAAAAACAAATTGTCTATGGATGTATCAAAGTCTTATACATCACGGTAATTTTTTTATGGTGTATTTTTTGTGTTTTGTATGTTTTGTATGTATTACCGATAGACGTAATGTCTGTTCAGTATCAGGAGGATAATTAATAACAAATAACGATATTTTTTCATGTACCCTCTGAATTAAAATACCTACCCTATCGGGTGTTCTCATCCCTTAATCTTTTTCCGAGATAATATTGGCTTAAGAGGAAGGGATTGCTCGGGACATCGTCCCTCGTCCTCAACGGTGTTTCGGACTGTCCTAACGGACATCTACTTCGCTGTCGCTACGTAAACGAACCCCCTTATCGGGTGTTCTCATCCCTTAATCTTTTTCCGAGATAATATTGGCTTAAGAGGAAGGGATTGCTCGGGACAT